>QCCN01000009.1 GCA_003278925.1 Prochlorococcus sp. AG-347-L17 | reverse complement strand
GGAAAAGATTCATGGGTTAGCCCAGGCGGGCTAACGAGGGTAGCATTAAAAAAAGGATCATTAGTCGTCAATTCTTCTCAAGGTGGAGGATGCAAAGATACATGGGTTGTAGGTAAATAATATGCTTTTAAGTCGTGTAGCAGAATCTCTTTATTGGATCAATCGTTATTAATTTTTTAATAAGAGATCGTTTAAACCCAAACAGTATAATTTCTTGCATTCAAATGGCAAGAGAAAATGCACGACAAATCAGAGATGTTATGACCACAGAAATGTGGGAACAAATTAATATTTTATATTGGAATATGCAAGAAGGAGAAGCAATATGGAATAAACCAAGACAAGAACAATTAAGCGAAATAAGGAGAGAATGTCAGCTTTTTTATGGAATTACAGATGCGACTCTAAGCAAAGATCTTGCCTGGAGATTCAGCATTCTTGGTAGATTAATCGAAAGAGCTGACAAAACATCAAGAATTTTAGATGTTAAATATTATTTACTCTTACCCAGCTTAGATGAACTTGGAGGAGTTCTTGATGAACTGCAATGGATTGCACTTTTACGTTCAGCTGGAGCTTATCAAATGTTTAGGAAAGCAGTGCAAAATTCTATAAAGCCGAATTCAGTTGCGAGATTTCTTTTACTTGATCCAATTTTCCCTAGATCAGTAAGATACTGTCTTGATGGGATAAGCAATACTCTTAAATCAATAGATAACTCTCCAAGTACTGAAAATCCCTCAGAATTAGAATGCATGAGAGGTTTGCTTAAAGCAAAGTGGAGTTATATCAGAATTGAAGATATAATCAATGATGGTTTACATGAGGCGATTGATTCATTGCAAATGGATTTAAATAAATTAAATAATCTCATTCAAGAAAAATATTTTATTAATTAATAAGTTTATTAATGAGAATTAAATACATTCACAAACTTGAATATAAATACGAAGACCCTGTTCAATTAGGCGAGCATAGATTATGTATAAAGCCAAGGTCAAATGGATTCCAAAAGCTAAAGAATTTTGAATTAAAAATAACCCCAGAACCAGAAATTATTTATCCATTACTTGCGGCCAGCGGGGAAGAGATTAATAGAATCAGATTTAATGGATTAACAGATAATTTAATTATTGAATCAGTCAGTGAAGTTGAAACTATTAAACATCCAAACATTATTGATGGAGTTAAAAATAGAGATTTAACATTACCTTTTTGTAGAAGCATTATTAACAGAGATTTACAGGGAGCATTAGAGGGATGGATGCCAAATGGACAACACGATCCCTCTGCAGTAGAACTTGCTCAAGAAGCCTTAGCAGGAAGCATTAATAACGCATTATCATTTACCTACCAACTAATAGAGATTATTCAAGATCGGGTTAAATATACCAAAAGACATACTGGTCCAGCATGGCCGGCTAGCAGAACACTTAGAGAACGTATAGGTTCATGCAGAGATTTAGCAATGCTTATGGTTGAAGCTTGCAGGTCTATAGGTATCCCAAGTAGGTTTGTAAGTGGTTATCATTTTGAAGATCCGTTACCCTCTGAGTTGGATTTACACGCTTGGGCTGAATTATATATTCCAGGTGCTGGTTGGAGAGGTTTTGATCCAAGCGGAAAAGGATTAATAGATGATAGATATTTAACATTGGTATCCTCTTCAAAATCTAATTTAACCTCTGTAATTACAGGAAACTTTATAGGAAAAAATAATTTAGAAAATACTTTATCCTGGGAAATCAAACCTCTTGAAATTAAATAAACACTAAATTTTTAATCTTTTAAAATAACAAAAAATATAAATAATAATATGTTTCTTTTTTAGTGTTAATTGATACGTTCTTGTATATATATATCTGTTTTCATTTGTTTAATCTTTAAAGAAAATTGAACTCAAGTTTAGAAATTCCAGTTATCAAATCAAACAAATCGAAAATGTTTGAATTGATAAGTTATGAAAAATTTCGCGATACAAAAGATGTAAGATTTTTTGATATAAGTGTTAATGAATCAAACTATAGAGATCTAGTTATTCACAGTGGGCCTGCAGTTAGTCCTCCAAATGATGAAGAATTTAAGAATTGGCAATTTTACATACATCACAATCAAGAAGATAATCTACTGGCTATCTCCGGGGGAAGAACATTTTTTCTTGTCAATTTTGGCTGGGATTATCCTTTTTATAAAGTTAGATTAGAATCTTGCGGATACATTTTAAGAATACCTAGAGGAACTTTTCATAGATCAGTATCTGACCAAAACGGTTCTATAGTTTTAAATCAAGCTATAAGAGATAAAGAAGGTACAGTAGAGTCTGAATTCAAGGTTACGAATAGCAAAGATAACAAAAAACTTCTAGATTGTATAACCAATTTAGAGCCTAGATTCAAAATTTATAGTGTTAAATAATTTTAAAAAGGAGTTCCAAATTTAGTCATCAATTTTAAAAATTATCTAATTGTTATAAAATAGAATTACTCAAATTTATTAATATGAAATTTTTTAGGTTTTTAAGATATTTTTTATGTATAACTTTTTCTTTCTTGGTTTTATCCTCTCCAGTTTTTGCTGGAGCGAATGTTGCTGTTAAGGGAGAAGGAGATGAAGTTCCAAGTTATGTAAGATCTAATATCACAGGATTCGATTTCCATGGAGAGGATCTTCATTTATCTTCTATAGCTGGAGCAGTTGCTAGAGATGCAGATTTTAGTGATGTTGATTTACATGGAACTACATTAACCCTATCTGATTTAAAAGGTTCTAATTTAAATGGAATCGACCTGACCGATACTCTTTCTGATCGAGTTAATTTCCAAAAAACAGATCTTAGAAATGCTGTTTTAATAAATATGATCGCATCAGGCAGCAGTTTTGCAGGAGCTCAAATAGAAGGAGCAGATTTTTCTTATGCCATCCTTGACAGCGAAGACCAAAGAAATCTTTGTGAAATCGCTGACGGGATCAATCCAACAACAGGAGTTTCAACAAGAGAAAGTCTTGAGTGTAGTTAGCATTAAAAATTATAAGTAAACTTTCTTACCGTCATTAAATTTATAAATCCTTTGTTCATCGTCTTGAAATATCATCTCGCCATTTAATTTGGATTTCTTAAATTTTGAAAGTCTTGCTCTGTGTATATTGGATTTTCTATTTATATTTTCTTCGTTATCATAAACACCAATATAAATATTTATATTAGGATTTGAAAAAGTTTTTTCTTCCTCTCTTAAAAAAATCCTGTCAATATTTGTTTGCGTGCTCTGTAATTTATTTTTAAATTTATCTAATTTTAAGTTCTTTGTTTTTTTAGGATTAATTTTTTTGAAGACCAAAAAAATAACTCCTAAAATTAGAAAAACTAAAAATACATTCATTACTTAATTTTTATTTTTATATCTACGCCTAAGTTACTTTTAGTAGTTAATATTTCTTTTTTTATGATTCCATAGGTAAAAATTTTAGATAAAGTTTTTAAAGAATTAAAAACTAAAAAAACAGTAAATAAAAAGAAAACAATAATGTTTTCTACAAGTAGATTTTTATTTTTATTATCTAGATTGCTCATATAAGTCTTAATTCAATTATTTTTCATCACTATTTGCATATGGGCCGAAAAATTCACTTGCGTCTCTTCCCATTACTTTAGCAAGATTTAAACTTTTATCTATATCCCATTTAGATGCCATTCCATAAAGAATCCCAGCAGCAAATGAATCGCCACATCCATAAGAATCAACCTTTAATTTTTTGTTTTTAAGAGCCTTATATCTTCCTCCTGGGAATATTATGCCTCCCTTCTCTCCCTCGGTTTTAATAGTATATTTTGGTTTTAACGATAATTCAGAAAAAGAAAAAACTTCTCCTGGATCAAGATTACTGCCTATTAATCCATCTAAAAGAACATTTGAATTATTAATTGTATTTAATCCTACCCTTGGTGTCGTACATAGTATTGAAGCTGATCTAGCCATTTTAAAAATCTCTGAATCAGATGCCGTAATAAAAATTCCGTCCATTTTTTTTAAAATATTCCATTCCAACTTGTCTTTATGAGTTGGAGCTAACCTTTCACCAATAACTGTTATTGCTCTTTCACCTTGAGAGTCAATTAAACTAAATCCTCTTCTAGTTGGTTTATCACGCCAAGCTACATGCATCTTAATTCCCATATTTGAGAGAATCTTGAAACACTTATCTCCATATTCATCATTACCTAATGACGTAAAAAAATGAATTTGGTTTAAAGTTAAATCAGAAAGTATTTTCGCGATAATAGAGCCACCACCAGCTGGATACTCAAGAGATTTTTCAGAATGAGAAATGACGCCTGGTTTTGGTAATTGATCGACCTTTAAGAAATTTATCCACTCAACATGACCAACAACAGCAAAATTTAAATTTCCTTTTTTAAATTTATAGTCTTCAACTTTATTATTCTTTTCAACAACCATAAGCTTTTAAATACTATTATTAAAAGAAATATTTTTGACAAGTGAATTCATTTAACATTTTAAAAGATAATAAACAGATACTATCTTATCTTTACCTTTTTCTATCAATTTTGGGTGCTGTACTGCCAATGATGGCAAATTTCGAATTTGCTAGGGAATATGGAAACAGCTTTGATATAAATAATTTCATTTCTTTAGCAAATGCAAACCCTGCAGCTCAGTCAATTTCTAGAGACTTATTAGTAGGTGCAAGCGCTATTTTTATATGGATAGTAAATGAATCAAAAAAACTAAACATGAAGAATATGTGGGTTGTATATATTGGAACTTTTCTTATAGCCTTCGCATTCTCAGCACCTTTTTTCTTATTTCTAAGAGAGAGAAGAATTATTGAATTAGAAAAGATTAATTAAAATAATCTCTTAAATAGAATTGTATAGGCAATAAAGCAACAACAAGAAATTGAAAGCCAGATTATTGAAGCATAACCAAATAGATCTAATATGCGTCCTGAAATAAATGGTCCAAAAAAATAACCCATAGCAAAACATTGTGATAATAGAGCAAGTGCAAAACCTTTTTTATTTGAAGGAGCTATTCTGAAAACGACATCTGTTGATGTTGGAAGAAATGAAGCAGTCCCTAAACTTACTAAAATCAATGCCAAAGAAATTAAATAAAACGCTGGGATATTTAAATAACTAGAAATAAATAATAAAAATGAAGCGAAAGTGAAATTTATTAAACTAAATTTCAAGCCAAATAATCTTTCTTTCTTAGATATCCAAGAACCGACAGGCCATTGTAAAAACAACAATAAAATTAACTGAATTGAAATTATAAGACTAATAATTTCTTTGCTTAATGGATTACGATATACTCCACCTTTAACTAGATCCAGAGGCAAAGTTACTTGTATCAGGGCTAAAGAGGTAGTTATCAATAAAATAGATAAAATTATTATTGTTGAATTTTTATTCCATTTCAATTGTCCCTGATTAATTGGATCTACTAATTTTTTTTGAAAATTTTCTAGGTTTCTTTTTATAGAAGAACTATTTCTAGATATTAAAAACGTGATAACTAACATGCAAAATATATCATTTATAAATATTGATTTGGAATACAAAAAATTCGTCATATAACCCCCTAAGAATACCCCTAGAAATATTCCTAAAGCCTCCGAACTTCTAACAAGAGCATAAGCTTTGCGTGTTTCGATAGGATGACAAAAATAGGGAACCCCAAACTCTGCAGCAGGCCAATATATTCCTGCAGCAGCTCCAACAAATGATTGTCCAATTATGTATAAAAATGTATCTCTTGAAAAAATGAGGCATAAGCTAGCGGCAATACTTAGTATTGAAGAAGTAATTATTGGAAATTGTATTTCCCCTGTTCTATTAAGATAATTACCTGTAAATAGTCTTGTTACGGTTCCAATTATTGCTGAAATGGTAAACCCCAAGCCAATATCTGTTGCCGATAATCCTATGTTATTAAAAATAAGTGATGTTAAATAAATAACACCTCCTGCTCCAAATGCAGCGTAAAATCTTATCTTGGTTATTAACCTCAAATGATATGGAAATTGAATCCACCAATTTTTGCTAATTTGTAAACTATTTGGACTAATCACAAGTGAAATACATTTTTATAATTTTTTTTAGTTTTTGTGGTTTATTTTTTAATAATGGTTTAAAGGCTGCTGAAAAAATAAATATTAAATTTGAAGAGATGGAAATCCCTCTTACTATAGAACAATTATCAAAATTAGAAAAATACAAAGATGATTCAACAGAATTAATAGATTGGTTAAAAAAAAATGGATTAATAAGAGTTTTTGAATTATCAAAATTTTTAGAATTTCCAGTTTTCAAGGAAGAGGGATTAAATAGAGAAATATTAAGAAGTTGGATAGGCCGTAAAATTCTTACAGAATTAAGCAAAAGCATTAAAGTTCCAAATGACAATAATGGAACAGAAATTTATAACACTATAGAAAATTTATTAGATCAAAAAAAAGAAGTTTCAACTTTAGAAATCATAAAGGCATTACCATCAAAAGAAATTTCACTTGATATTGATAATTTAATTTTAATAATTTCATCCTGGAAAAATGAATTATCAATGCAACAAGAACTTTTATCCAAATTAAATAAACTTGAAAGGACGAACCAAAATGCATTTAAAAATACTGAAAAAAAATTAACTAAAGATCTAATAAAAATTGATAAAAAAATTTATGCTCCTCACCGAGTGAAACCTTTTGAAATTGCAATATGGAAAAGCAATAAAACAAATGAAGATAAAGAACTGATAATTTTTATGCCAGGACTTGGAGGCGAAATTAATAATTTCAAATGGATAGGCAACGAATTGGCTAAAAGAGGTTGGCCAATATTATTCATAGAGCATAGAGGCAGTAATTTGGAGTCATTTATAGAAGTACTCGAAGGTAAGGAAACAATGCCAGGAAGTGCAGACTTTTTCTTATATAGAATTAAAGATTTAGATGCTGTATTGAAAGCTCATGAAAATGGAGAATTTGATTTACCTAATAATTCTTATATTTTAATGGGGCATTCACTTGGTGCTTTAATAGCACTTTTATATGAAGGCAAGAAACCTACTGATCAACTAGAGGAAAAATGTGATTCGGCATTAAAAGACTTTGCGGTAACAAATTTATCTAAATTACTTCAATGTCAGTTGAGCGAAATACCATTCCCTAAGAAAAATAACACTAATAAGGCCAGTGCCATAGTAGGTTTTAATTCATTTGGAAGTCTAGTATGGCCAAAAGAAAAAAGTACAGGCATTAAAACACCAACTCTTCTAATAGGTGGTACTTATGACCTTATTACACCGTTAATGAATGAACAATTTAGAGTTTTTTATGCTTTAGATAATCCATCAAATAGATTTCTAATTATTGAAGGAGCGAGCCATTTCTCTCCAATAAGAATTAATAAAAGCTATGAAGAAAATAATGACCTCTTCAAAATAAGTGAATCTTTTATTGGTTCAGAGCCAATATTAGTACAAGATTTATCTACTAAATTTATAGTTGAATTTTTAAAAAATATTAAAGACCAAAAGATCCCTAATGTAGTTAAAAACCAAAGAGATTTGGGACTTGACTTCCATCTTTTAGATCTTGAAACGATAAAAGAAATTTCCGAAAATTAGTACTCTATTCGTGGATCTAAATATGCGATTAAAATATCCACGAAGAGATTTAGAGAGACTATAAGCATAGAGGTAAAAATTACAATTCCTTGAACCAAGGTATAGTCTCTTTGAGAAATAGCTTCATGTAATCTTAAAGCTATACCTGGCCATGAGAAAGTCACCTCGAACAAGAGAGCACCTCCTGCTAAAGAGGCCATAGTCAAGCCAGAAATAGTGACAATTGGCAATAGAGCATTAGGCAATGCATGGTTTAAAAATATTTTTTTCCTCGATATTCCTCTACATATAGCAGCATTTACATAATCACTTTTTAATGTCTTATCCAAATTTACTCTTAATGAGCGGCTGAATATACCACTTAATAAAAAGCCAAGGGTAATGGAAGGGAGTGCGAGATGATAAAGACTATCTTTCAAGGAAATAATATTATTTGAAAGAATACTATCTAAAACTAGAAAACCTGTAATTTGGGGTTGTTGCTGAAATATAGGAAATCTACCTCCAATTGGGGAAATATTAAAAAATACAGAAAATAATAATTGGGCTAACATTGCACCCCAAAAAGGAGGGATCGCATATGTAGCAATTCCTAATATTCTCGCAATATAATCTGTCTTTTTCCCTCTATTTCTTAACCCAATTAATCCCAATGGAAATCCTATTAGTATGGCACTTAATATTGAAAAGAACCCAAGCTCAAGACTTGCAGGCAATGACTTTATAATAATATTAAGGACTGGCTCTTGGGTACTAAGAGATTGGCCAAAATCTAAGTGCAATATATTTTTAATATATGAAAAATATTGATTTATTAAAGGTTCATTTAGCCCCAATTTATTTCTTAGAAATTCCCTAGAGACCTCATCCGCACCAGATCCAAGTATGGCATCGACAGGATCGCCGGGAGCAACTCTTAATAAAATAAAAACTAATGAAGAAATTATCCATAACATTATCGGTATTAATGAAATTTTTAATAAGGAATAATTTAATAGTTTATTTAAATTTCTACTCATTAATTAACTCAAGATCACTCAATGAAATTATTCCTGCGCCATTAAAAATAGGTTTTGATATTTTATTTTGTGACCATGCTTTTTGAGAGGAGATCCAAATAGGAATATAAGGTATTGAACTTGCTGCTATTTTTTCAATTTCAACAAGTTTTTCTAATCTTTTAATTCCACTTATTTTTTCACTCTCAAGAAATAAACTTTCCACTTTATTAGATCCCCAAAAACTACCGCTGTAAACTGATTCTCCTTTTTTACATATGCCATCAACTATTTCATTGCAACTTAAAAGAGGGGTAAGATAGGCCTCTGGATCTGAATAAGCCCCAGTCCAATCTAGAAGAACTGCCGTATAAATTCCTAAACTTAGATTCTTATAAACCGTTGTAGATTCAACTCCATTGAGTTCAATATCAATACAATCTTTCAAAGAATTTTTGATTTCTTCTTGCCATGTCAGAGCAATAAGCTTGTCTGCTGGTACATTCGATCTATAAGTAAGGGGTATTTTTAGAATATTTCCATTGCAATAATTTTCTTTTTGCAATAACCTTCTTGCTTCTAAATAATCATATTTAGGCCACAGTTCTTGATAATCTTTTTTTAATATCGGAGGAATAATTGATCTAGATGGCTTCCTCAATCCATAACTTACTTTCTCACTAATCAATTTTCTATTAAGACTTTTTGCTAAAGCCAATCTTAAATTAAGATTACTTAAGGGATAAGAACTAGTTTTGAGGCTTATAAAACTTAATTCAGTGAAAGGGCTATTCCCTTCATTAAACTGTTTATTTTTGCTTAAATTATTTAAACTTTTTCTCTGACTATCATCAATTGAATTTGATAAAAGCACGTCGATTTGTTTACTTTTTAAAGCCCCAAAAAGAGATGATGAATTTGAATATCCCACAAAATTAATGCCTTTATTTAAGGGCTTTTCACCCCAATAATTCAAATATGGATCAATTAATTGAATTTCATTAGAAAAACTAGTCAGCACATACTTGCCAGTACCAACGAATTTTTCATTTAGAAACTTATCAGAATATTGTTTGTAAAATGTTGGAGATATTGGAGTTAAATTTACTGATGTGAGTAAACCATTTAAAGAACTTGATGGTTTATTCAAATTTATTATGATTGAATATTCACTTGGCGTTTCTATTGATTTAATCTTATTTCCTAAAATATAGTTCATCGTTCCAATTCTTTTGAATCTATCAAAGGTAAACTTCATAGCATTTGAGTTAAATGCAGTTCCATCGTGAAAAAAAACATTCTTTCTTAAATTGATAGTTATTTGAAGTCTATCCTTTGAAATAACTGGCATCCCCAAGGCCAATTCAGGGATTAATTCTCCATCAGAATTTAATTCATATAATGTGTCTCCAAGAGAACTGATTAATTGAATTGCTTTAAGAGTATTTGCTCTAGCTGGATCTAAAGATTCAATTTTTCCAGAACTCGCTACTATGATTTTTTTAGATATTCTTTTTGAGCCGCAAGAATTCTGTAAAAAAGAAATTAAAATAATAAATATTGATAAAACAATTTTTTTTTTCATATTTTCTTAGAACTTAATTATTGTGAAGAATTATTTGAGCAAAAAATTTGTAAGGTTATTTGACTAATTTCTAAAGCAAATGTTTTTTTAGAATTACAAGCGAAAGGCCACTCTCTAACCCAACAAATTTCTTTACCTATATTTAAACCAATTACTTGAAAAGTCTTATTGCTATTTTTAATTTTTACACAAGCACCTTTATAAAGGTTTTCAGAACAAATTAAATTATTTTTTTCAATTTTATTGTTTACTAGCTTTGAATGAATCATTAAGATAATAAAACCAAAAACTTACTTTCTTCGGTTTACCAAGCTATAGAGAAATTTGCAAACTATTTTTTTAAATACAACTTAATTGACTTGCAATAATTTTGACTTCATTGAGCGAATTTATTTCATCTTTCGATCTCTCAAAATCTCCATTATTCACCTCATGAGTAATAACAACAATTTCAGCTTTGTCCTCACTTGCATCAAGTTGAACAATTGATTCGATTGATACATTATTCTTTCCAAAAATATCTCCAATCTTTCCTATGACACCTGGACTATCAAGACAAATAATTCTAAGGTAATTTTTTTTATTGATTTGTGAAGATTCGATAATGTGACAGTTTCTCCAAAAATAAAAAGATAATAATGGATCGATTGTATTATTATTTTTTACTGAGGCGGCATGCAGATTTAATATATCTGATACTACTGATGCAGCAGTTGGCCCACTTCCTGCACCTGGACCATATAACATGATCTCTCCAAGAGGATCAGCCTCTATCAATAAAGCATTATTAACTCCCTTTACTGTTGCCAATGGATGAGATTTTGGAATCAAAGAAGGTCCTACCCAAATATTCAAAGCGAGTGAATCATTGCTATTAATTTGTCCCCTTTCGGAGAGCGCTAAAAGTTTTATTTCAAACCCTAATTTATTGGCATATTCGATATCCTTCAGATTAATTTTACTAATGCCCTCAGAATGAATCTCCCCTCTTTTGATTTTCCCTCCAAATGCAAGTTCACTAAGAATTGAAATCTTATCAGCTGCATCATGGCCCTCAACATCTGCAGTCGGATCACATTCTGCATACCCAAGGCTTTGGGCCAATTTCAAGGTCTCATTATAATCAGCTTTTTCATTTGTCATCTTTGAAAGAATAAAATTTGTTGTGCCGTTTATTATCCCAACCATTTTTTTTATGCTGTTACTTTTTAATGATCTTTTTAAGGGTTCGATTATAGGAATCCCCCCGCAAACTGCCGCCTCCGACAATATATAAACGCCTTCTTTAGATGCAGTTTTATATATTTCTTCTCCATATCTTGCAATAACTGCTTTGTTTGCTGTAACAACAGATTTACCTAATTTTAATGATTGCAGAATAATATCTTTCGCTAAATCAACCCCTCCCATTACTTCAACAATTACATCGATAGAGGGGTCATTAATTAATTTAAATGGATCATCAGTTAATAAATTATTATCTAGCTCAATATCCCTTTTTTTATTAAGATCTTTAACTGCTATTTTTGCAATTTCTATTTCTTTTAGAATTGGATGTGAATCAACTTCAGAACTTAATATTTTATAAATCCCTGAACCTACAGTTCCAAAACCTACAATCCCAATTTTGCATTTTCTCATTTTTTATTTCTTTTAACCTTGAGTTTAATTTTATATTATTAGGCCTACAAAAATTCATTTGCTTGAGACTGCATTTTCAACAATATGTTTAAAAAACCATTTGACCGAGAAGGAGTTAAGCTTGATCTCAAACCAGTATCTTCGATAAATTTCTTATCTATCTTAATAACCTCATTTGGTGTTAATTCATTTAAACCAGTAATTAAAAATGCTAATAAACCCTTCGTTATTAGGGCATCAGAATATCCTTCCCAAAATAATTTACCGCCTTTAATATTTGCCTTAACAAAAACTTCTGAAACGCATCCTTTAACTTTATTTTCTTCAACAAGGATTTTACTATCTGGTTCTTTCAATTTTTTGCCTAACCACAAAATGTATTCATATTTTCTTTTTGGATCTTCTGATTTCTTCAACTTTTCTACTAATTTTGATAAATTATTGTATTTTTCCTGATTTTCCATTTTCTAAAACTATAAATTAATCACTTTATGAATCTTCTATTATACAAATATTTCTTTTTCTGTGATAAAGCCCGTTAAAGGAATATCCCACTCAGCTCTGGCTAATGGAATTGTACTTACACAATTAGAAGTTAATACTCCAATGCATGGAACATTTCTCCAATCAATATCTCTCCTTAATTTATCAAAATAACCTCCTCCATAACCTAATCTTGTTAAATTTTTATCAACGGAAAGACATGGTACAAATATCATGCTTATCTGCAAATAACTTAATGAAGAAGAATTATTTGGACTTAGTATCCCCTCAGAATCTTTGGTAAGAGGTTTTTCGTCCCATGGAAGAAATAACAATTCTTTTTTATCTTTACATCTAGGCAAAGCTAAACTAAAGTTTTTTTTAAGACTTCTTATATCTACTTCATTTTTAAGAGGCCAATATATTGCTATATAACCAATATTTTTATGTTCTTTTACAAATGAATCAACATACAATCTTACATTCTTTTCTACATTTTCTCTTTGATTAAGAGAAATCCCATCTCTTAGTTTTCTAAATGTATCCCTCTCCAATTTCTTATTTTCGAAGATCTTCATATCAAATTTTCAGTTAAAGCCATCTTCATTTAGTTTTGTGAGTGCTATCGCCAATGCATCTGCTGAATCATCAGGTTTTGGAGGTTTATTAAGATCTAAGTTATTCATAACAGCATCAAGAATATCTTTCTTAGATGCCTTTCCAGAACCAGCAATTGTTAATTTTATCTGAGCAGGTGCATATTCACTAACATGAATTTTTTTGGATGCCAATACCATCATAATCACGCCTCTAGCCTGCACCACACTAATGGTAGTGCTTGACCTGTAAAAGAAAAATTTTTCTACAGCTGCTGCAGTTGGGTTCCAATGATTTATTAATTCATTAAGATCTTGGAATATCTCATAAAGTCTATCTTCTTCTTTTTTATCTTTACTTGTTTCAATAACGCCACAATCTAATAATATCTTACTTTCATTTTTTACTTCGATTATTCCAAAACCAACTCTAGCCAATCCAGGGTCAATCCCAATTATTCTCACTGTTATTAAGGTTCAGCAGACAATTGAAATTTTGAAAGATTCTCTTTTTCATCTAAATCGAATACTTTACAAAAAGCTTGAATTACTTTTTCACCTGAATCAACTTGTTCTAGAGGATCTTTTCTTAGTCTATGTCTTAATGAACAAGAAATAACCCTTGCTATGTCATCTTCTTGAACTTCAGTTCTGCCCTCAAAGGCTGCAATTGCCCTTGCAGACCTATTCGTAACAATATCTCCACGTAAACCATCAACATCTAGTTCTCCGCAGATTGCAGAAATATTTAACCTTAGGTCATCGTCCATCTGTACAGAATTTAATATTTCTTGTGCTTTAATAACCTTTTGTTGAAGTTCGTCCTGTTGCTTCTCAACACTTAATGAAAACTCATCAGGATTATCGTCAAACGAAGTCCTTTGATCTACAACTTGAACTCTTAATTCAGCATCTCTAACTGTCTTAACTTCAACACTCATTCCAAACCTGTCTAATAGTTGAGGCCTTAATTCACCTTCTTCTGGATTTCCTGAACCAATAAGAACAAACCTCGCAGGATGTCGAACTGAGACCCCCTCCCTTTCAACTGTATTCCATCCGGAAGCGGCCGAATCTAAAAGTACATCGACTAAATGATCATCAAGTAAATTAACTTCATCAACATATAGTAAACCCCTATTAGCTTTTGCTAATAACCCTGGTTCAAATGCTTTAACACCTTCACTCAAAGCCTTCTCTATATCAATGGTTCCACAAAGTCTGTCTTCAGTAGCCCCTAAAGGCAAGTCAACCATAGGTACTTGTTTTTGAATACTCTCTAGATTTTCTCCTTGTGTAATTTTTTCCAAAACTTCTTTACTTTGCAAATCAGGATCGACTAGAGAACTATTATATGGATCATCTTTAACAACATCGATTGCAGGCAACAAATCAGCTAAGGCTCTGATTGTGGTAGACTTCCCGGTCCCTCTATCACCCATTATCATCACGCCTCCAATTCTTGGATCAATAACATTTAATAAGAGAGCCAATTTCATTTCTTCTTGACCAATTACAGCTGTAAAAGGGAAAACTCTTCTTTTCTTTGTTGTAGGCACAGTTTTAGTTTTCTTAAATATTCAAATAATCAATAGATGCTACTTCAGAAAATGTTTTTAGTAAATATCCCTTTCAAATTAAAACTACAAAGAAATAAAATCTAACGTTGTTAATTATGTTCTTAGTTTCTTTTTGAATTGTTCAAGAACCAGTTTATTTGATGGACAATTCCTCTTAAAACATTTATTTCGTGCATCGATGTATTTGACCTCAAAATAAAATTTTTAAATTTTCTAATTTTTGCCTTAGAAGTATGTTTTAAAAGATATCCAACCTTCAAAAGTAATTCCTCTATCTCCAAAAACGAATCATGAATTTGTTTTGATGATGCAAGATTAAAAACTTTTAGTTCTTGATCAAAGTTTCTTTTTGAAGACTTATTTAACTCATACAAAGCTATTGAAACAGCGTGAGAAAGATTTAATGAAGGATTATTCTGAGAAGTTGGGATATTAAAAGTTTTATTTGCCAGAAGCAATTCACTGTTAGTTAAACCTCTATCTTCTCTTCCAAATATAATTGCTAAATTATTAACCTTCTTAAAGGATAAAGTCCAATCAAATATATCTTCAGAAGATACAAATAATGAATCTTTATTTACATCAATCCTTCCACAAGATGCTAGAACTAAATCACAATCAAAAATAGCTTTTTGAAGATCATCAAAAACCTTACAACATTTAAGAAATTTTTGACCTTTAAGAGCCATTTTTCTTGATTCTAAAGAAAATATGTCGCATTTAGGAGAAACAATTCTTAATTCATCAACTTCAAAATTGCTGCATAATCTAGCAACGCTTCCTACATTCAAAGGGCCATTTGGTTCAACTAAAATTACCTTTAAGTTAGAAAAATTTTTTCCCAAAATCATTCAAGGCTATGGAGATATTTTAATAAATTAGACATATTTACAGGATCAATTTCAAAACTTGGCATGGGAGGAGTCAGGCCTCCAGTAACTTGTTTTATTATCTCTTTATCATTCAAACGTTGAGTTATTGAGTGTAAATCTGGGCCCACTAATCCTCTTGCTGTAATTCCATGACATCCAACACAATTTATCTTAAAAAGAGCATCTCCTTCCTCAGCAGAACCATTAAGCTCAAGAGTTTCAATAATATATTTATTATTTTCATGATGATTTACGAAAAATATTGAAAAACAGATCAATAAAACTCCAAATACAACATAAACAATTTTTAAGAATTCTCTCTTAAAATCCCTTTCTGCTGCAGTTGATGAAGATGTTGACACAAAAAATAGTCTCTATGTAACAATTGTGAGTAAGAAATTCAAAAAAGGCAAAAAAATGATCGAGCCTCTTCTATGTGGAATTGTATTAGGTTTAATTCCAATTACTCTTCTTGGATTATTCGTAAGTGCATGGAATCAATACAGAAGAGGTTCAGGTATTCTGGACATTGATTAAAAATGTTAATCTTGACTGTCCATAATTCCTTACATCTATAGTTTCCCACAAAGTACTTTTTTTAATAAATAGGTTTGGAGAATGTTCACAAATAACTATTGAATCTTTTTTCAAAAAATTACAATTAAATAATTGATTTAAAACTAATTCATGGAAATCCACATCGTATGGAGGATCTAGATAAACAAAATCAAATTTTAATTTGTTTAAATCCATATTTCTAGATGATAACTTTCTCTCATAGTTAGGTTTTGTCCATTTCAAAACGTCTTTACAAATAACTTCGATATCATTTCTCCTATTATCTATATTTTCCAAAGAGAGTAAATTTTCTAAGCAAATTTTTGAGTTGATTTTGTTTTTTTCGATTGCAAGTATTTTTCTTGCCCCGTGATTATAGGCTTCACAAGATATAGCCCCTGTTCCACTAAATAAATCTAACCAATTACTATTTTCAACTCTATTGTTCAAAATATTAAATATGGCCTCTCTAACTCTCAAAGTTGTTGGTCTGGTATAAGAATTATTTGGACTTTGGAGTTTTTTACCTCCTATTAATCTTAAGTTTGTCTTCATCAGTAATTATCAATTATTGAATATTACTAAGCCATCTTCTCAAAAGTTTTTCTCCAGTTTTACCAGATTTTTCTGGATGAAATTGACAGGCCAATAAATTATCATTCTCAATCATTGCAGTTAATTTTTCCGAACCATAATCAACCTGAGCAGCAATAATATTTGAGTCATCTGGGATTGCATGATAGGAATGTACAAAATAGACCCAATTATTTAATTCTTCGATATCTAATAAAGTATTTGGCTTTGTAGGTAAAAGTTGGCACCAACCCATGTGTGGGGTTCTTTGGTTAAAAATATTAGGTATTTTTTGTATTTTTCCTTTTAAAATTCCTAGCCCTTGAACTTCTCCTTCTTCACTAGATTCAAAAAGGAGTTGGAGGCCTAAACATATCCCGAAAAAAGACTTCCCACTTTTAATCCAATTTTTCAAATCAGTTATCAAATCCGTATTTATAAGATTATTCATTGCTGGGTCAAATGCTCCAACTCCTGGAAGTATTATCGCCTTACAATGCTGGGATTGATGAAAGTTTTTGATTAATATTATTTCTTCGCCAAGACTTTCTAGAGATTTTGTTACAGAATGAATGTTACCCATCCCATAATCTATAAGTCCAATTTTATACAAAGCTTTTAAATTTATAAATGCTTAGTTAAGGTGCTTGAAAGAGTTGCTTTTGGTACAGCCCCAACAACAGTATCAACCTTTTGACCTCCTTTAAAGATCATTAAGGTAGGAATACTTCTAATTCCATATTGACTAGCAACATTTGGATTCTCATCTGTGTTTAATTTAAAAACTTTAATTTTCCCTTCAAAGTCTTTTGAGATTTCTTCTACAACTGGTGCAACCATCCTACATGGACCGCACCATGGTGCCCAAAAATCAACCAATACTGGTAGATCACTTTGCAGTACATCCTTGTCAAATGAAGAATCAGTTACGGCTGGAGCTGATGACATAATTTAAGTATTCCTTTTTGAAAATTTAGCAGGCAATTCTTTTAAGTGATGATTTCATTACAGATAAAATAATATAAGTAACAAAATATCTAAAAAAGCCCGATTAATCGGGCGATTTAGTGTGTGAGGAGTATGGGGTTTCCCCCATTATTTAATAATAACTCCTAATTAGAAAATTTTTCAATTTAATGCTTAATTCTCTAATGTTTTATAATTCTGCTCTAAATGTACTACTTACCCATCCCAAGTCGCTGTGCTTTTTGATAAACCTTACCTTCTGTAAGAAGAGATGGTGCGATCACTATTTCAACTTCTTGCATTTCTTTTATATTTTTTGCCCCAAGGGTACTCATTGATGTTCTAATCGCACCTAATAAATTATGTGTCCCATCGTCAAGTAAGGCAGGACCTTTAATTATCCTTTCTAAGGATCCTGTTGACCCAACTTCAATTCTTGTGCCCCTCGGCAATACAGGACTTGGAGTAGCCATGCCCCAGTGAAATCCTTTGCCTGGAGCATTTGAGGATTTAGCTATAGGGGATCCAATCATTACAGCATCTGCACCACATGCTAAACATTTACAGATATCTCCGCCCGTGACAATTCCTCCATCGCCAATAATCGGAATATAACGACCACTTTTTTTAAAGTAATCATTTCTTGCCGTACTACAATCAGCAATTGCAGTTGCTTGAGGGATCCCAATTCCCAAGACTCCTCTTGAGGTACATGCTGCTCCAGGGCCAATACCAACCATTAATCCTGCAACTCCAGCATCCATGAGAAGTTTTGCAACTTCGTAAGTGACACAATTACCAGCTACAACTGGGACATTCATAGATTTGCAGAGATCTTTAATATTTAATGTTTCCTTACCTTCCATACCAAGATGTTCAGTTGAAACAACTGTTCCTTGAAGGAAAAATAAATCTATTTTGGAATTATTAAGTACTTCTTTAAACTTAATAGCAGCTTGAGGAGTCCCACTAAAGGCTGCGATACCGCCTCTTTCTTTGACCTCATTTATTCTTTGTAAAATCAATCTCTCCTTAACCGGTTCACTGTATATCTTCTGCATTAATGGAACAAAATCATTCTTCCCGACTGATGATATTTGATTCAATATTTCATCAGGTTTTTCATATCTTGTTTGTATGCCCTCCATATTAATAACCCCTAGGGAGCCTAATTTTGTAAGTTCTACAGCCGTATTGACATCGACAACGCTATCCATAGCGCTAGCTACAATCGGAACTTCTCTTTTGAAATCACCAATTGCCCAAGAAGGATCAGTCAAATCGTAATCAAGTGTTCTATTCCCGGGGACTAAAGCTATTTCATCAATGCCATAAGCCCTTCTGACTTTTTTATTTAAACCAAGTTCAATATTCACGGAATTTTTCATTTATTTTGATTAAATTAACAACTAAAGGGGTAATAAGCCAAGGTTTATTCAAAAACAACAGATTTTATTTTTATTTGTGTGTAAATGTGAGTATTTGGGAATTAAATTAATCTTTTTTTTTATTCATTATGACAATCAGCGATTATTATTAAATAAAGGATTTTTGTATGTCTGATATTTTAGATTCTGATAACTCAGGATTAAACGAAGATAACGACCGAATTATTCAGACTGACTTAAGAAATGAGATGTCCCGCTCATATCTTGAGTATGCAATGAGCGTTATAGTTGGTCGTGCTCTTCCAGATGCAAGAGATGGATTAAAACCTGTTCATAGAAGAATTCTTTATGCAATGTATGAACTTGGTTTGACTAGCGGTAGGCCGTACAGAAAATGTGCAAGAGTTGTTGGAGAAGTACTTGGTAAATACCACCCGCATGGTGATACAGCTGTTTATGATGCTTTGGTTAGGATGGCACAGGATTTTTCTATGAGAATGCCACTCATAGATGGCCATGGAAACTTTGGTTCTGTAGATAACGATCCTCCAGCAGCAATGAGATATACAGAATCACGTTTACAGTCTCTTACAGATGAAAGTTTACTTGAGGATATTGAATCTGAAACTGTAGATTTCGCTGATAACTTTGACGGATCTCAACAAGAGCCAACAGTTTTACCTGCTAGAATCCCTCAACTACTGCTAAATGGATCATCTGGAATAGCAGTAGGAATGGCAACTAATATTCCACCTCATAACTTAGGGGAATTAATTAATGGTCTTAAGTCAATAATAAAAAACCATGCGATTGAAGATAGAGAACTTTTTGAAATAATTAAGGGGCCTGATTTTCCAACAGGCGGTCAAATCTTAGGAAGAGACGGCATCAGAGAAACCTTTAAGACAGGAAGGGGTTCAATAACTATGAGAGGTGTAGCAAATATTGAGCAAATTAAATCCCCTGGAAGGGCAGAGAAAGATGCCGTAATAATTACAGAGCTTCCATTTCAAACTAATAAAGCGGCATTGATAGAAAGAATTGCTGACTTGGTTAATGAAAAAAAATTAGAAGGTATTTCTGATATTAGAGATGAAAGTGATCGAGATGGAATGAGGGTAGTTATTGAACTTAAAAGGGATGCCTACCCACAAGTAGTTTTAAATAATTTATTTAAGTTAACCCCTCTACAAAATAACTTTAGTGCAAATATCCTTGCTTTAGTAAAAGGAGAGCCCACAACACTATCACTAAGGAAAATGCTAGATGTATTTCTAGATTTCAGAGTGGAGACAATAAGACGAAGAACAGGATTCTTATTAAAAAAGGCTGAAGAAAGGGATCACATTGTGAAAGGTCTCTTATTAGCGTTGGGTTCTATGGATGAGATTATCAATCTAATAAGATCAGCAAAAGATACAGTCTCAGCTAGAGAAAAATTACAAACTGATCATGAGTTATCTTCCACACAGGCAGAAGCAATCTTACAAATGCAACTAAGAAGATTAACAGCCCTAGAAGCTGATAAAATCAAAGGTGAACATGATGATTTAACTCGAAAAATCATCCAATATCAGCAAATATTAAACAGTAAAGAAAGAATTTTTGAAATTATTCTTGAAGAACTTAATAAAATCGATGAAAGATTTTCCTCTCCTAGAAAAACAGAAATACTTGATTTAGGCGGTGGTCTAGATGATATTGATCTTATCGCTAATGACAGATCTGTAGTTTTATTAACTGAAGCTGGTTATTTAAAAAGAATGCCTGTTAGTGAATTCGAATCTACAAGTCGTGGTTCAAGAGGTAAAGCTGGAACAAAGACACAAGAAGATGATGAAGTAAAACTTTTTATAAGTTGTAATGATCATGATAATCTTTTACTTTTCAGTGATAGAGGTGTATCTTATGCTCTCCCAGCATATAGAGTTCCAATGAGTAGCAGAACAGCTAAAGGGACTCCATCAGTTCAACTTCTACCAATACCAAGAGAAGAAAAGATAACTTCACTGGTTGCAGTAGATTCTTTCGATAACGATTGTTATCTATTAATGCTAACCAAGGCTGGTTTTATCAAAAGAACTTCACTTTCTGCTTTCTCAAAAATTCGATCAAATGGATTAATAGCAATTCATCTTGAGGATGGAGACGCTTTAACTTGGGTTAGATTGTCAAGGGAAGGTGATAGTGTTTTGATTGGATCAAGAACAGGAATGGCTATTCACTTCAGATTAGATGTTAACGAATTAAGGCCTCTTGGCAGGACAGCAAGGGGGGTTAAATCTATGAACCTGAGAAAAGGAGACAATCTTGTATCTATGGATGTTTTGACATCTGATTTAGTTGATCAATTAGCTAAAAATGAAGATCTTACTAAAGAATTTGATGAAAATGTTGAAGTCAACTCTTCAAAAGGTCCTTGGGTACTAATAGCCAGTGCATTTGGACTAGGTAAAAGAGTACCTGTAACTCAGTTTAGATTGCAAAAAAGAGCAGGGATGGGTTTAAGAGCAATAAAATTTAGAATTAAAGATGATGTATTAGTTTGTTTGAAGGTCCTCGGAGAAGGGGAAGAATTACTTTTTGTGACCGAAAAAGGTGTAATAGTAAGAACAAACGCAGATAAAATTTCCCAACAATCTAGAGCCGCTACCGGAGTAAAATTACAAAGATTGGATGAGGGTGATCATTTATCAGAAGTTGTATTAGTTCCTCATGAACAAATAGAAGAAACAGACCAATTCAAATCAGGCAAGGAAAACTAAAAGAAAATGTTTTATTAGATAATATGGAAATACTTGATATTTTAATTTTAGGTTCTGGGCCTGCAGCACTGTGCCTAGCTTCTGAATTAGCCAAGCAAAATCTGAATATAAAGGGTATATCAACTAAATCTCCAAATGAAAAATGGGAGAATACATATGGTATTTGGGCTTCTGAATTAGAGGAATTAGGACTAGAATCTTTGTTATCTCATCGATGGTGTGAGACAGTTAGTTTTTTTGGTAATGGGGAGAATAAAAAGGAAGATAATCCAACAAAACATAACTACGATTATGGTTTAATAAATCAAGAAGCTTTTCAAAATGAACTATTAAATAAGTGTAAAGGAATTGAATGGTTGAATGAAACAGCAAAAGATATTAAAGAGAAAAATAAATTATCTGAGGTAATTTGTTTTTCAGGTCTAAGAATGAAAGCAAGGTTAGTCATTGACGCAAGTGGTCATAAAAGTAATTTCATAAAAAGACCAATCCAAAATGAAATCGCTCAACAAGCTGCATATGGAATTGTCGGTAAATTTTCATCGCCACCAGTTAATAAGAAGCAGTTTGTTTTAATGGATTTTCGTCCAAATCATTTAAACAATGAAGAAAAGCTATCATCTCCTTCCTTTCTTTATGCAATGGATCTTGGGAATGAAACTTTTTTTGTTGAAGAAACATCATTAGCTAGTTATCCTGCATTATCCCAAGAAAGTCTTAAAAAAAGACTTTTTAAAAGATTGAATAATAAGGGTATTGAGGTAATTGAAATTTTTCATGAAGAGAATTGCCTTTTCCCAATGAATTTACCCCTCCCATTTAAAAAACAATTTGTACTTGGTTTTGGAGGGTCTGCAAGCATGGTGCATCCTGCATCAGGATACATGATCGGATCTTTATTAAGGAGAGCTCCACTCCTCGCAGAAAAATTAGCAATCTTTTTAAAAGAACCTAATCTAAGTTCTCTTGAATTAGCAACAAAAGGTTGGGAGATACTATGGCCTTACGAATTAACACAAAGGCATAAACTTTACCAATATGGTCTAAGAAGATTGATGAGTTTTGATGAAAGTAGATTAAGAAGCTTCTTCTCGAATTTCTTTAGATTATCGACCAATGAATGGGTAGGTTTTCTTACCAATACACTTCCACTACCAAAGCTAATTTATGTTATGAGTAAGATGTTTATAAATTCACCTCTTAAAGTAAAACTAGGAATGCTCAAGTTAAATTAGCATTTTTTATTTTCGCCAATCATCAATATCAATATCTGGAAAAACTTTATCTTCTTCCTCAATATCTTCAAGAAATTTTAAATTAATATTGGATTGATTTTTAATCATTTCAACTATTTTCCAGAACCTGAACAAGTGTCTTTCAATTCTCTCTTTTGCAAGCTCAGTTGTGGTTCCAGCTCTCAGGATAAAACTCCAATCAGAGGATTCAGAGAGAAGCAATTCTCTTGCTGCTTGCTTGAAAAGTCTTAGAGATAGCTCATTATTAAAATTTTTTGAGCATAAATCAACAAAAGTTGAGCCTGCTTTTGTGATCTCTGGAACAATCCATGCATTTGTCTCATTAATCCAGTAATTATGGTAGCCTCCTTGTCCCCAACTTGATGGCGATGGATCGCAGATCTGAAGATTTGGCTTTTGAAGTAAGAATTCTTTTAAATTTGTAAGCTTAATTGAATATTTATTAGAATTCTTTAAGATATTTTCGATAAAAAAAGGTCCTTCATACCACCAATGACCAAATAACTCTGCATCAAATGGAGCAACCAATAAGGGCTTAAAGGAAGAGGATAAATTTAATTTTTCTAGTTGTTTGGATCTCGCGAGAAGATAAGTATTAGCATGTTCTAAAGCCTTTTTTTTGGCTTCATTTTCTAAGTAAAACGTCTTTTCTCCTAATGGCAAATTAGGATCTGTAATCTTATGAAATTTCAAGCCCAAAGGTCTTTTAGTTGAAATTCCTTTCTTTTGGAGCTTGGAGATAGGTAATTCCCATCCCAAATCTTTATGAAATTCCCTGTAAACTTTGTCTCCCGGGAACCCATCTTTAGCAGACCAAACAGGTAGAGTTGACTCACTATCTCTTCCGAAGAAGGCAACTCCTTTTTTCGAGCAAATTGGGGCATACACACCATACCTAGGCCTTGGCGTGGAATTAAGGATTCCATGTGAGTCTAGGATTGCATATCTAATTCCAGAATTAAATAGTGTTTCGTCTAAATTCTCATAATATGCACATTCAGGTAACCAAATACCTAGAGGCTTAGTTCCAAAAATATATTGATGGTTCCTAATGGCTGTATTAATTTGTCCTTTAACAGTTTCAGGATTCTCCCTTAAAATTGGCAAATATCCGTGAGTAGCCGCACAAGTAAGAATATCCAAATTTCCAGAGTTATTTAAAACCCTAAACTTCTCAATTAAATTTCCAGAACAATTTTGCCAATATAAATATTTATCATTAAGATTTTTCATTAAAAATGCAGAGGCATTTTTTTCCTCTAGAGGCAGTTCGTTTAGGAAATCATTTCTTGTTTTAATCCAGATTGGGAAAGTTTCTTGAATTTTTTTATTATTAAGAAGTGATAATAATGTTGGAGACAAACTAATAGTAAGTTTTGTATTTTCACTATTTTCATTTCTGGAAGATTCAATTGATTGGAGTAATGGTATATAACATTCCAATATCGCCTGAAATAACCAATCCTCTTCTAAGGAATTTTTTTCATTTTTTCTGACATAAGGAAGATGAGCATGTAAAACTATCGCTAACTGACCTAAAACATTTTTTTTTGGGTATTGCCCATTCATACTTTTTATAATTTACGCCTGTAATTCTATAAAAAATCAAAATTAACCTTTTATAAAAAGAAGCTTTAATCCTAAAAGAATACTTTAATAATAAAAGTATTTAATAATTTTTTTCAGAATTTTAAACAATATTATTAAGTAAAAAGTCTGAAGGAATATTTTATTGAATAAACTCTAGTCAATTTTTTTTAATTAGCTTAAGATGAGTTTAAGTATTAACCTCTAATGTCAAAAGATCCTGGAAGAATTTTGATCTTTGATACAACTCTTCGAGATGGAGAGCAATCTCCTGGTGCCAGTTTAAATCTTGAAGAAAAACTAGCTATAGCCCATCAGTTAGCAAGATTAGGAGTAGATGTTATTGAAGCCGGATTCCCTTTCGCAAGTCCAGGAGATTTTAAAGCTGTTAATAAAATTGCTAATGCCGTAGGGAAAGAAAATGGCCCTATAATCTGTGGTTTAGCAAGAGCGTCTAAGGGAGATATAAAAGCGTGTTACGAAGCAGTAAATCCAGCTCCTAAGAAAAGAATACATACTTTTATTGCGACAAGTGATATTCATCTTAAACATAAACTTAAAAAATCCAGAAAAGATGTTCTTCAAATAGTTCCAGAAATGGTTAATTATGCAAAATCCTTAGTAGATGATATTGAATTTTCTTGTGAAGATGCCTCCAGGAGTGATCCTGATTTTTTATACGAAGTGATTCAACTAGCAATTACTGCAGGAGCGACAACAATAAATATCCCTGATACTGTTGGATTTACAACTCCTAGTGAATTTGGCAAACTAATTACGGATATAAATAAAAATGTTCCAAATATTGATGAGGCAGTAATTTCGGTTCATGGTCATAATGATTTGGGTTTAGCAGTAGCCAATTTTCTTGAAGCAGTAAAAAATGGAGCAAGACAACTAGAATGTACTATTAATGGAATTGGTGAAAGAGCCGGGAATGCCTCTCTAGAAGAATTAGTAATGGCGCTTCATGTTCGGAAAAGTTTTTTTAATAGTTTTTTCAAAAGGAATCAAGATTCCCCAACTCCTCTTACGGCTATAAGAACAGAAGAAATAACAAAAACCTCTAGACTTGTTTCTAACTTAACTGGAATGACTGTACAACCTAATAAAGCAATTGTGGGGGCTAATGCTTTTGCACATGAGTCAGGCATTCATCAGGATGGAGTTTTAAAAAATAGACTTACTTACGAAATTATCGATGCAAAAACTGTTGGTTTGAATGACAACAAAATATCTTTAGGGAAACTTAGTGGCAGAAGTGCGGTAAGAGCAAGATTAGAAGAGATGGGATATGACTTGAGCCGAGAAGATTTAAATGATGCTTTTGCTCGTTTTAAGGATTTAGCTGACAGGAAAAGAGAAATTACTGATAGGGACTTAGAAGCAATTGTTAGTGAACAAGTTCAGCTCCCAGAAGCTAAATTTCAATTAAGTCTTGTACAAGTAAGTTGTGGTAACGCCTCTAAACCTACTGCCACCATTTCTCTTCTAAACACAGAAGATAATAGTGAGGATACTGCTGTATCAATAGGAACCGGACCCGTTGATGCTGTATGCGAGGCTTTAAATAAATTAGCTAAAGTTCCTAATGAATTAATTGAATTTTCTGTTAAGTCGGTAACAGAAGGAATTGATGCTTTGGGCGAAGTAACAATAAGAATAAGAAGGGATAATAAAATATATTCTGGTCATTCTGCTGATACAGACGTTGTAGTTGCAGCAGCGAATGCTTACGTTAATGCTTTAAATAGACTTGTATTTTCTGAGAAAAAAAATTCAATTCATCCACAATTTGATAATTTAGAGAATTCTGATAATAAATTTCTACCTAATCCTGCAAATTAAATTATCTTCTTAGGATTATTAAGTAGTATAAAAAAATAGTCTCTTAATACTGTAGATTAAACTAATAGTTAAAGCAGTAAATAATGAGAGAAAGGGTAATTGGATATTGGGCACTTTCATGGGTGGGGTTAATCGGCAACATTATTGCACTTCCAATAATCGCATTAATAATAAGTTATGGGCCTCCACTAAAAGTTGCGAATATAACTCTTGCAATAAGTCTTGGATGGCCTGCTGCAATCGTTGGAATTGTATCTTCAGCAGCTCTTTTAGCAGAGAGGAAATGGGGAGTAACTTTAACTCTGGTATCTTTATCAATGGTAATTTCTGGTATGGGTCCCTATTCAGTTGTAAGGCTCATAACTCTTAAAGACATTTATGGAGTTGGTGGGTTTACTCTTTTAACAACATTTTTAAGTACGCTAGCTCTTCTTTATTGGTGTAATCCGAAACATCGAAGAAATATTAGATTATAAAATTAAAAATTAAGAAAAGGTATTATTCTTACTAGTTGGATACTGAATTCTTCTATGTCTAATTCTTTTCCACACATTCAAGAATGCCCTTTTTATCAGAAAAATTTCTCCATTAGATAAATTACTATCATCTAATTGCCCATCTTTTTTTCGCGAGTAGATAATATTAGAAATTGTTTTCAAAGCTTCTTTATCAGATGCATTAATATTCATAGCTCTTAATGCTGCTTCACATCCATCAGCAAGCATTAAAATAGCTGTTTCTTTGGACTGAGGAATAGGGCCTTTGTATCTAAAATAATATTCATTAATGTCTAGATCTTTTTCTTTAGCTTTTTGAAAAAAATATCCCATTTTAAGGGTACCTTGATGTTCAGGAATAAAATTGGCTATCAATTTAGGTAGTCTATTTTTTCTTGCAAATTTCAATCCTTCATCAACGTGAGCCTGTAATACTTCTGCACTTTTAATCGGATCATCCAATTCGTCATGCGGATTTTTTGAACCATCCTGATTTTCAATAAACCAATTTGGTGCATGTAATTTGCCAACATCATGATATAACGCACCAGTTTTAATAAGATCAATATCCCCACCAATCATTCTTGTTGCTTCCTCTGCTAAACCACATATAAGTAAGGTATGTTCAAAAGTACCAGGAGCTTCTAGAGACAATCTTCTAATGAGAGGTTTCTCCTTATCAGCCAATTCGAGCAATCTTGCTTTAGTTAATAATCCGAATATCGATTCAAAAATAGGAATAAATAAAATTGTAAAAAGCATAGCTATTGCCAATACCAAGGATTCAGAAAATATATCCCCATTAGCTAAAACAAAATCTTGATCATTAATAAGCGATATTTTATCTTTTCCTATCAATATCCATTGGCTAAAGAACGATCCTATGGGGACAAAAATTGAAAGTTGAAGTAACTGAGCTCTACTTCTTATTCTTCCTCCAAGAAGAGATACTATTGAAGCACAAACTAATAAAATAAAAAATAAATTGTTATTGATAAAAATTTCTGGGTCAGGCCAAAAAAGACTCGCTATTGATACCCAGGCTAAAGCTGTTATGCTTCCCATTCCTTGAGATATTATTAATGCCGGTGGAATTATCATAGATAATGGACTTATAGTTGAAGCTAAGGCTAATTTCGTAACTTGCACTCCCAAAAGAAGAGTAATGATCAAGAAGATCTGTCTTGAAGAAATTGTAGGATTCTCTTTTTTTGAAACTAATATCAAAACTCCGGAACTAATAAGTATTTCAGTAAAGGTCAAAAACCAAGAAAAAATATCTGCGATTTTTAAATCCGAGATAAGAAGTAATTTATAAGAAGAAATTATTGAAATTAAAATGCATACTAAAAAAATTATGAGATTATCAATTCTTGAAATTTTAATTGGTTGTTTTACTGGGACTTGACTTCGCCTCCAAAGATAAAACGATTTCTTTAAGGTAGTTATGATGTTTTGCACAGAATATAGATAAATCTATTTGAATAATTTAGAATTATAGGCATGGTAGGTGTAAAAAGGAGATGTTTTTCTAAATGTCATTAAAATTAGACGGTAAAAAATTATCTCTTGAGATTGAAGGAAGATTAACTGACTATATCTCTTGTAATAAAATAATTGCAAAAAGGGCTCCGGGTTTAGCTGTAATAAGAATAGGCGAAGACCCGGCGAGTGGTGTTTACGTTAAAAACAAGGAAAAAGCATGTTCAAGGATTGGGATAAGGAGCTTTATCTTTCATCTAGAAGAAAGTGTAGAACAAAAAGACGTTGAACAATTAATAATCAAACTTAATTCTGATAAGGATATTGATGGAATGTTGCTTCAACTTCCCATCCCAAAGAAGTTTGACGAGCAAAAACTGATCAGTCATATTAATCCAAGCAAAGATGTAGATGGACTAAATGAGATAAACATCGGCAAACTAGTAAAAAATGAGCCTGCGATGAGATCATGCACACCATCAGGAATTATTAATTTATTAAGATCCCAAAATATTACAATTGAAGGTAAGGAAATTGTTGTCATAGGCAGAAGTTTGCTTGTTGGGAAACCCCTATCACTTATGTTGTTGAATCTAAATGGCACGGTAACAATTACCCACTCTAAAACATTAAATTTGAATAAAGTTTGTAGAGAAGCCGACATCCTAATTGCTGCCGCAGGAATACCGAATCTTGTAGATTCGAGTTTTGTGAAAGAAGGAGCAGTAGTTGTTGATGTAGGAATACATAGATTAAAAAGTTCCGATAAAAATCAAACCAGATTATGTGGCGATGTATTATTAGAAGATGTCATTTCTAAAGTATTTGCTTACACACCTGTACCAGGAGGTGTTGGACCAATGACAGTAACAATGTTACTTGTAAATACTATTTTTAGCTGGCAAAAACAATTTAGCTTATCATCAACTCTTAATGACCTTTTGCCATAAACTCCAAGATGAAATTATTTTTACTAAAGGTATAAAATGACTGAAGTTATAAATAGTATTTCTGATTTTGAAAAATATCTCAAAAAAACAAAAAAGGTTGTAGAAGAAGCACTTGATTTTTCCTTGGGCCCTGAGAACCCAGAAATATTAAGAGAATCAATGAGATATTCCCTCTTAGCTGGAGGGAAAAGAATACGTCCAATTTTATGTTTAGCTTCTTGCGCACTCGCTGGAGGAGAACCCTCTCTTGCCGTTCCTACTGCGGTAGCAATAGAAATGATCCACACAATGTCCTTGATTCATGATGATCTACCCGCTATGGATAATGATGACTTGAGGAGAGGTAGACCTACAAATCATAAAGTATATGGAGATGCAATAGCTATTCTTGCAGGCGATGCTTTATTAACCAGGGCCTTTGAAATGGTCTCTTTAAGAAGCCCTGGAGTCGATCCAAATAGATTATTAAATGTAGTTGGCGAATTATCCCTGGTTGCTGGCGCCCCAGGTCTAGTCGGTGGACAAGTTGTTGATTTACAATGCGAAGGCAAAGAAGTCGACCTTGAAACTCTCGAATATATTCATCTTCACAAGACAGGGGCTTTATTAAAGGCTTGCGTAAGAACAGGCGCGATGATCGCAGGAGCTAACGAAAAACTATTACAAGCTCTTACTACATATGCAGAGGGAATTGGTTTAGCCTTCCAAATAATAGATGACATTCTTGATTTAACTTCTAGCAGTGAAAAGCTTGGTAAAACTGCCGGCAAAGATCTTTTAGCTGATAAAACTACTTACCCTAAATTACTTGGAATGGAAGAGTCAAAGAAAAGAGCATTTGATTTAGTTGAAAAAGCAAAAAAAGCAATTGAACCTTGGGGTGCAGATGCAAAGTATTTAATATCGTTAGCCGACTTTATTACAAATAGAGACAGATAATTATTTTTATTTATGTCTGAGTTTTTTTCCTTTTTTGATAATTCAGTTCTTTTCTGGAGCCTAATATCTTGTTTGCTAGCACAATTTTTTAAAATTGTATTCAATTTCTTTTCAACTGGAGAGATAAGATTTGGAATTATGTTCGAGACGGGTGGTATGCCCTCAAGTCATTCTGCCTTAATAACTGGCGCTACATCTGGCATAGGTTATGAATTAGGATTTGATAGTTCGATATTCGCATTATCAGTTGCTGTAGCACTAATAGTTATGTATGACGCTAGTGGGGTTCGAAAATCAGCTGGGATTCAAGCTGCAGAAATTAATAAACTATCAAAAAAACTAGAGCCTCAATCAGAATTACTTTTAAAAGAAACCCTAGGTCATACAAAAATTGAGGTAATGGTGGGAAGTTTTTTAGGACCATTAATCACTTTGCCTGGAATGTTTTTTTTAGGTTCTCCTCTCAAAATATTTAATTTGATAATAAATTAAGAATGCTTTGAAAAAGTAATTTGGGTGGCATCTATAAAGTTTTTTGCGACTTCTGGAGAACTTGGAAAATGTAAGTGAATCCAACTTGCATGTAATTTTTCATCAAAAAATCCTTCATTTTTATATTCAGTTTTCCAAGATTTAATTTTCCATGGGGAAGAAAGTTTCTTCAGATGCTCAGCTTTTCCAAAATCAAGATCAGATAAATTATTTTCAATTTCCCAATAATGAAATTCATGTCCTCTAATTAATTGATTTTGTTTAATGATCTGAGTATCTTTTAAACCCTCAATGTATCTATAACCTACCGAAAGTTTACTTTTTTTTGATCTAAAAGGCAGGATACCACTCATTTTATGATTATTACCATTTTCATCTGTTATGAAGTCTCCTAAAATCATCATCCCTCCGCACTCCGCATATATAAATCCATTTTTTCGGAATTTCCTTAACGAATTTAAACTTTTTGAAGAGTTACTTATGTGATCAGCATATTTTTCAGGGAAGCCCCCAGGAATAATTAAAGAAGAGGCCTCATTTGGTATTTCTTCATTATCATAAATACTCCATGAAATCAATGGTATGCCTATTTCACTCAAAAACTCCTTAGTTTCAGGGTATTGAAAATGAAAGATTTTATCTTCTGCAATTGCGATAGGTTTAATTTTGTCTATTTTAAAATCTTTAAACTTGACAGAATTAAATATTTTCTTTTGAGGAGATTTCAGGAATTTAATAAGGGAAAATACATCAAGATTTCTTTCGGCGAAATTTGCAAAGTATTGAACATCAATTTCTTTTCCATTATCCATTGGAGATATCAAACCTAAATTAGCTTTTTTTAAAGTTATTTTTGGATCAGATGGTAAAAAACCAAGAATTTCGATATCTTCATTTTTAAAAACTTCTTTGATTAATTTTTTATGTCTATCTGAATTAACGTTGTTAAATATAATTCCTACTATTGACAACTCAATATCAAAATCTCTAAAACCTCGAATAGTCGCCAGGAGAGAAGCCACTTGACCTCTAGCATTAACAATTAAAATTATTGGAGCATTGAGAAGTTTAGAGATATTTGCTGTGCTGGAATAGGTTGTTGACCCTAATCCATCAAATAGACCCATTGCTCCTTCAATTAATGAGAATTCATATTTCAAAGAATGTTTAAAAAAACTTTCTTGAACCCATTCCTCACCACTTAAAAAAATATCTAAATTCCTACAAATAGGTTGGCCAATTGAACTAAGTTGTTGTTGATCAAGATAATCTGGGCCAACCTTGAAAGTTTGTATCTTTATACCTTTTGAAAACGCCCAACAAGATAGCAAAAGTGATAATGTGGTTTTCCCACTATCAGTTGAAGGAGAAGATATTACACAAGGCATCTACTAATTAGTAAAACCATTAAATATTTGAAGGGCTATTTTAATAGAATTTTCAAAAAGAGGACTGGTATTTCCTCTACTACTTCCCAATAATTTACTAACATCGTACTCTGATGTAGAAGAAGAGTTTGGAACAACTTGTTCTATTAATTCCATATCAGCCATTCCCCCTGCCTCAAGTCTCATACATTCCACTGATTCACAACCAAGTATTACACAAGTGTTATTTTTTTGAACCTCACTAATTTTTGAAATCAGCCTCAATCCAATAACTTGTCCTAAATGAATACTTGGATTTCCCAAAGATAAAGGATTTATTGAAGCAGAAATTTTTTCGCCGTTAATTCTTTCAAAGTTTATTTTTGTTGATTCTGTATCCCTTTCAACTCTTAGAAAAGACCAACCAAGTTTATCGCTAATCCATGAAATCAAAAACAAAGCTTGAATAATATGATCCCCTGCGATATCAATATCAATATCAGTAATATGATCTAAAATTGGTCTCCTCGAAGGCGGATCAAAAATCATTGCCAATGATTCTCTCCAATTTTTCAATCTAACCCAATTCAAATCATTAATAGCTTTATTTGAATTATTTAATTGATCTAAAATATTTAAACATCTTTGAGGCGATCCAAGAGCAGTATCAATTATTAATCGTAGACCATAATTAGTAAAATGTTCGAAGATTTCAGGCGATTCATCCAAGCTTCCATTCCACCACAACCATGAAGGTAATTCATCAATAGATAATTCATCAATTATTTTCAATCCTTTATTAGATATTGAGGCCGAGTCTCCCCTTATAACAACTAAATCCCCACAGATAGGTTGCATAGCTGGAGTATCACTTAATGGACAGTAAGCTGATACAAAAGTTTTGATTTCTGAATTTTTATTTAATGTTGGCGCTAGAGTTATTAATCTTCTTGGATTCAATGTACTTATTGTTGATTCAAAAAATTGTCCTCTAAAATCTTCATAGTCTTTATTAGATACATTTTCCTTCAACAAATTCAATAATTTTTCACTATTAAGGGAAGTAGTGAGAGGAAGTCCTTGATCTAATATAAATTTTTTAGCAACTTCAATGATCTCTGGACTTAAATTTCCAGTAATTGGTCCATTTACTAATCCTTTTTGAACCAAACACTGTTCTAGCCAAGCAGGCTGCCAGACCATTAATGTAAAAGTATTAGCTCCACTATTATCTTTGTCTTCTGAAATCCATAATTTATTAAGGTAATTAGAAATTTCCTGATAAGGAAGCTCTAACGGGGTTTGGAGTGTTAGTTGAGGTTTCATTTTTAAGGTCTACGCCAGAAAATATTATCTTTTGAAATTAATTGATCAGACTCTGGAGGTCCCCACGTCATAGATTCATAATTATAAATAGGTAACTTCCAAGGAGAATTATCCATCAAATCTATTAATGGTGTATAAAGTTTCCAGGCTGCCTCTACTTCATCACTTCGAGTAAATAAGGTTGGGTCAGAAAGCATTGCATCAGCTAATAATCTTACATAGCCTTCATCTGACGGTTCTCCAAATGATTCATCATAAGAAAATTCCATCTCAACAGGTCTTGATTTCATTCCAGAACCAGGAGATTTTACCTCAAATTTGAAAGTAGCACCTTCATTTGGCTGAATTCTAAGGATAAGTTGATTTGGGGCAGGATTAATTATTGTTGATTCAAATAAATGAACAGGAACGTCTTTAAAAGTCAAGACTATTTCTCCAAGTCTTTTAGGTAGTCTTTTACCTGTTCTCAAATAAAAAGGAACCCCTTGCCACCGCCAGTTATCCACGAATACTTTTGTCGCAATATAAGTTTCTGTTGTGCTATTACAATTAACACCATCTTCCTGCCTATATGCTTTGAGTCGATTTAAAATATTTCCTCCCTCTCCATATTGACCTCTTATGCAACAATTCCACGGTTCATTTTCGTCAGCAAGTTTTGAAGCTTGAAGAACCTTAGCTTTTTCATTTCTTATTGCTTCTGGTTCAAACTTTCCAGGAGGCTCCATTGCAGTAACAGCAAGCATTTGAGTCATATGATTTTGAAGCATATCCCTTAAAGCACCAGAACTTTCGTAATAACCTGCTCTATCTTCAACACCTACTGTTTCAGATGAAGTAATTTGAACACTTGATATATAATTTCTGTTCCATATTGGTTCAAAAATAGTGTTAGCAAACCTCAAAACAAGAATATTCTGTACTGTCTCTTTACCTAAATAATGATCAATCCTATAAATCTGACTTTCTTCAGCGCAACTCTGAACGATCCTATTCAATTTTTTTGCACTTGAATAATCTCTTCCAAAAGGTTTTTCAATCACCAAACGACTTTTCTTAGGGTCATCTAAAAGGCCAGCTGCTTTAAGAGCTTTACATCCACTTGCATAGAAATTCGGAGATACTGATAAATAAAATGTTCTATTCCCATGAGTAGCTTGTGTTTTATCAATTTCATTTAATCTTCTAGAAAGCCTTACGACATGATCACTTTGTTGTAAGTCAACTGGTTCATAGAAAAGATAATTAGAAAATTGTTCCCACTCCCTTTCTTTACCAGATATTTGATTTGATAGCTTTACTTTCATCTTTTCTCTAAATTCATTATCTGTCCAAGGTCTTCTCGCACAACCAACTATTCCAAATTCACTAGGAATTCTTCTTTGCAAATATAGTTCAAATAAGGCTGGTATTAATTTTCTATGAGTAAGGTCTCCACTAGCACCAAATATTACCAAGCATTGTGGAGATATGACTCTTTCCTGCCGTAAGCCTAATCTCAGAGGATTACTTAAAGTTGAAGGCATATTTTTAGTATTCTTTATTTAAAATCCTCTTTTTTTCAAATAATAGCTACATATTGTGTCTAAACCAAAAAGTATTTAGTAGCTTAAACTTATATCCAAATATCAAATATTTAATAAGTTTCTACATGCCATCTTCCTGCTTTTTTTAGTTGTGGTCTCAATTCTGACCAATTCAAGCCTTTCTCTTCAGCTGCCTTAGTCATTGCTTCATCTATTCCAGGTTCCATACCCTTTAATCCACAAAGATATATGTGTGTCTTTTCATCTTCAATCATATTGAAAAGTTCATTGGCTGACTCTAAAACTCTGTCTTGAATGTACATTCTTCCACCTTTTGTATTTTGCTGCTCGCGACTAATAGCTTTTGTATATTTAAAATTATCTGGATTATCAGCAAGGTATCTTTGAAGATCTTCTTCGTATAACAAATTAGCTGATTTTGGAGCACCCATAAATAACCAAGCTTTACCCTTGAAATTCCATTTATTTTTTTCTTTTTCATTTGGTTCGAACATTCTTCTTAAATAAGCTCTCATTGGTGCTATTCCAGTTCCCGTGGCCAACATAACAATGTTTGCGTCCTCTTCGTCAGGGAGAAGCATTTCTTTACCTACAGGACCTGTAATTTTTACTTTATCTCCAGGTTTAATATCACATAAGTAAGTAGAGCAGACACCATTAATGGTCTCACCATCTTTTTCATACTGAAGCTGTCTTACACAAAGAGAAACTGTATTTCCATTAAAGTTATCTCCATGTCTAGTACTAGCTATTGAATAAAGTCTTAATTTGTGAGGTTTTCCATTAGCATCTTCACCTGCAGGCATGATACCAATACTTTGACCTTCTACATAATTTAAAAATGGATCACTATCTTTAAGGTCGAAAGTTATGTGATTAACTCTACCAATTGCTCCTTCTTTGAGAAGACTATAGTTTTCAATGACTGTTCCCTCGAAAGGTGTCTTAGGCCGGTAAATATTGACTGGAACATCTGCATGTTTTTTCTTTGCTACTTTTGGAATTTCTGTTTTCGAAGCTTCTATTTTTGAATTTTCTAATTTCGAAACAGTAGGTTTTTTTGTTTCCACAGCTTTTGATTCAGGTTTTTTGGTTTTCGACTCTTCAACAAATTTTAAAGCTCTTTTATTAAAAGTTGTGAGTATAAAATAAAAAACAGCTATTACTACTGGTATATGAGCTAATCCGCCTGCGATTACTTTTGCTTGTGAATACATTTTTTAGATTTCTTTTATAAAAGATTATCAATTTGTAGTTTAATTTGTAGTGCTTTTACAAAAATGGTTACGTTTTGAGATCGGAATAAATAGATGAAATTATTTTTATTTTTCAGTATTTGTTGTTTTTATCAGTATAGTTACACAGAAATAATTTTTATCTAATTAAAAATTCATTGTATGAACAAACCTCAAGAATCAATGAATCATCATAAAGAGAATGATTTCAGGACAATTGAGCAGACGATGGAAAAGCTTTCTGGCGGAACAAGACGACTGGCAGCTCAACTAACAACTTCAGCAAGTTTAGATTCTTTGTGGAGTGTTTTAACAGATTATGATCGACTAAATCTTTACATACCAAATCTTTTATCTAGCAAAAAAATATTTCAGAAGGGAAATAATGTACACCTTAAACAAGTTGGTGCTCAGGATTTCCTTGGCATGAAATTTTCAGCTGAAGTAACTATAGACTTATTTGAAGATAAGGAGCTTGGCTTATTAAAATTCAACTTGATTAAAGGAGATTTCAGAAAATTTGAAGGTAGTTGGAAAATTCAAAGCATTAAAAATACTTCAAAAAATTCACTAATTTATGATCTTACTGTTCAAGGTTGTCAGTGGATGCCAATAGGGATGATAGAGAAAAGACTAAAAAAAGATCTTTCCGAAAATTTAATTGCTGTGGATAGGCAAGCTAAATCATCAAAAGGATAGTTATAAATTTAAATTAATAGCCCCAAGGGGATTCGAACCCCTGTCGCCTCCGTGAAAGGGAGGTGTCCTAGGCCTCTAGACGATGGGGCCAAGTGATTAGCACAACAGCTAATTAAAATTAGGTGTAAAGCTAGCCTTTCGTCAAGTATTGTTGCTCTTTGTTTTGTCCTTGCCACACAGGAACTGTAAAATGAAAACAGGATCCTACACCAATTTCAGATACAACCCATATTCTTCCACCATGGACTTCTACTATTCTTCTGCATACAGATAACCCAATCCCAAAGCCTGAAGTTCCTTCAGAAGTCTGCGGTAACCTAACTCTATCAAGAAAGATTCTTTTTTGTTCACTCAAAGGAATTCCTGCACCTTTGTCACAAATTGTTATTTCTACCCATTGATTTGTCTTATGAATCATAGTAATTTTGATAGCCCCAGAGTCTTTAGAAAATTTAATAGCATTTTCAATTAAATTTAAGAATACTTGTCTCATTCTTCTTTGATCTGCGAATACACTTGGCAGATCTGATGGAATATCCGTATCAATTTCAATATTCCTTAATCTCCAGAATTTTTCTAATTCGAGTATTACTTCAGCACTAATATTACCTAAGTCAATTTTCTGAGGATTAAATAAAGCTTCCCATTTGGTCGTTCCCACCTCTAAAAGATCCTGAGATAAGAGTTCAATCTCTTCTAGACGTCTTTTAATTACCTCTTGCAATTTTGAAATATCTATTTGTCCGAGTTTTTGACTTTGAACGGCCAAAGTAGCTGCAGTTAAGGGGGTTCTTAATTCGTGCGCTACCATTCTTAATAATCTTTCCTGAGACTCTATTCTTTTTGTTAATGTCTCATTTTCCTGTCTTAGAACAAGAAGTTCGTCCTCCAATAAAAATTCTTTTTGAGTTCTTATTGAATCAATTTTGGATGGTTGTAAATTAATCCCTAGATTTTTTGTTAAGCCTTCCTGTGTCCACCTTGGTAACCATTTTTGCAACTGAGAGCAAATATTACTTCCAGCAAATATTTGCTTTGGAGCTGGGGAAAATTTTATAAGAGCAGGAATAGCAACCAATCTATGTAATTCAAGCAATTCCGGTTGTTCTGTGGGATCAGAAATTTGGAGGGATATCTCAAATCCACAATCATCTGATTCTAAATAAGCGATGAGGGACTTAATATCATTACTAGAAAGTTGATTTCTAGCTGCTACAAGTATTAATTTTAACTCTTTTTTATCATTCAAATGATTTCCTCAGAAGTGTTGAAAAGCTGTTAATCCTTATGAACACATTAAGATATTTTTTTTTATTTTACAGATAAGCTATGAAATAAATAGGACTTATTTATATATGGTTGCTATTAATTCAAAGAAAAATTTACATTTTGGAGAAAACCCTCCAGAAATCAATTTAAACAGTAATTTAAAAAGGTGGTTTTCGAGGAATATTGGACTATGGAAATCTAATAGAACGTATTTTCTTGATGAAATACAAAAAACTTATCATTTAATTATGAATTTACATATAAAGGATCTCGAGAGTAAATCAGCATGGGAATCGCATTATAAATTCACTTGGTACCCAGAAAAAAAATATAATTTCTTTGACGAAAATCCCCAGTATAAAGAACGTGGAGAAATGTCTGCGTTCTTAAAAGGCCATCAACTTATGAGGGAAAATTTTTATCTTAGTAATGATGAAGGTATTTCAAATATTAAGCAAGTCGACGAACATGAAATGATTTTTGAATCTTCTTACAAAGATTGGTATATTGTTGAACATACAAGACTTGTAGATTCGGATAATTATAGATTTAGGGTTATATATTCATGGAACAAAAATAAATTGAAAATAGTAGAGAATCATCACGAAATTAGAATTATTAAATAAATTTTGTCAAAAGAATTAAAAAAAAAAAAAATGTTATCTTTAATAATGATGATTAAAAATTAATCAAATATGGATTCTAGAATATCTCGATTTTTTGCAATTCCTCTAATTTTTTCATCTTTTTTATTTGATATAAATAATGAATTTAATAGTTTAAATGCAAATGTAAAAAATTCTCCTGCCAACAAAAATGATTTAGATTTATATCATGGGATGGGTGTTTCATTTCTATGTAATGCAACAAGAAAAGGATTTGATTTAGATTTCCCAAAAACATTAAACGTTGCCTCAGCAACTTTCGCATCTGTAATCTCACAAAAACATGGAGGGAAAATAATAGAACAAAAGAAAGAACAAACAGTTGATTTGAAACAATTACAATTTATTGCATCTCTGCAATTGGTTGGATCAGCTCTTCAAGTCTGTCCAGATAACGTTCCTGAAAAAATTGAAAAAGAATTTAAGATTGAAACTGAAAGACTCAAGAAGTTACAAGGATTATAAATTTCTTTTACCTAAACATTGAACTAACGGAACTTTCTTCATGGATTCTCCAGATAGCTTCCCCCAACATATTTGCGACAGAAAGTACTTTTAACTGTGGAAAATTATCTTTATGTATAACTGGTATGCTATTAGTCACAATAACTTGTTCGAAAAGATTCTTAGCACTTAATCTTTCATAAGAAGGAGGAGAGAATACAGCATGTGAGGCACATGCAAATATCCTATTAGCTCCTTCTTTTTTAAGTAAATTAGCTCCAGAACAAATTGTACCCCCCGTGTCTATCATATCGTCTATAAGAATAGCCGTTTTACCTTTGACTTCACCAATAACAGTAAGACTTTCAGCGGTATTATGCGCAGATCTCCTTTTATCAATGATAGCCAACGGCGCATCATTCATTAATTTCGCGAATGCCCTTGCTCTCGCTACTCCTCCTACGTCGGGAGATACTACAACTATTTCTTCTAAATCTAAAGTTTCTAGATAATCAATTAATACAGGTGAACCGTAAATATGATCGCATGGTATATCAAAATATCCTTGTATTTGAGCCGAATGTAAGTCCATTGCAAGAACTCTATCAACTCCTGATTTCTCTAATAAATTAGCAGTTAGTTTTGCAGTTATAGATTCTCTTCCTGAGGTCTTCCTATCTGCTCTTGCATATCCAAAATAGGGAATTACAGCAGTTATTTGTCTTGCAGAAGCTCTCTTGCATGCATCAACCATAATCATAAGCTCCATTAAACTATCGTTTACTGGAGCGCATGTAGGTTGTATCAAGAAAACATCACAACCTCTAATAGATTGCTGAATCTGAATATAAATTTCTCCGTCTGCAAATCTTTTAGATATTAAAGGTACATTTTCAATTCCTAAGTATGATGCAATTTCTTCAGCTAATCTAGGATTTGTTGTCCCACTTACTAGCCTTAATCTACTATTAGTTAGATTAAAGTTCGATTCTTTATTCTGCATTGCCGTGATAAAACTCGTCACGAAGTTTGCACCTGAAAACTATATTCATATCGTAGTCGTTTATGTGAATTTCGCAAAAGATATTGAATAGATGTTTTCAAAAGTCCCATCCCAAAAAAAATTGTCACTAATAAATCAGAATTTATATTTATTCAGTCTTAAAACCAGGAACAAAATTTGTCAATTAAAACAAATTTGTATAATCTTGAATTTAGAGAATAAAAACACTTTAAGTGTAAAGAATCAAAATATAAACAAATGCCTTTAGAGTCAATTCTTGCAAATAAATCATTAGGCATACTTATGCATCCATCATCTATTCCGGGAGGGAAAGTTTGTGGAACTTTTGGTAGAGGAGCTAAAGATTGGATAAAAAAACTACATAAGCACGGAATTGAATACTGGCAATTTTTACCTCTTACACCTACTGACTCTACAGGTTCTCCTTATAGTTCCCCATCTAGTTTTGCTCTAAACCCATGGTTTTTGGATATGGATGATTTGATCGAGGAAGGTTTTATCTTCATTTCAAATAAAGAAAATCTTGGCCCAACAAATCAGAATAATGATCATTTTGATTTTGATATTGCGGATGATTTGACAAAGAAATTAGGTCACCTCCTTTTGCAAGGTTGGAGCTTACAATCTGAAGAAAGAAAAATTAATTTCAATAAATGGATCAGTAGGAATTCTTGGGTTGAAGATTATGCAACATTTCTTGTTATCAGAGAGGAATTTAATATGTTGCCTTGGTGGGAATGGCCTCAAGAATTTAAAGTAAAAAATAACAAGTTCTTAAAATCGTGGATTAAGAAAAAAAGTGAAGAGATACTTATTAAAAAATTAATACAGTGGCATCTGGATAAGCAATGGAGGATAATTAAAAACTTTGCAAAATCAAGAAATATTAAGCTAATAGGAGATTTACCTTTTTATGTCTCTAGGGACAGCGCAGACGTATGGAGTAATAAATCATTATTTTCAATTTTTAAAAATGGAGATTTAATCTTTCAAAGTGGGGTTCCACCTGATTATTTTTCATCAACAGGACAATTATGGGGTACTCCAACTTACTTTTGGTCAAAACATAAGAGGACTAATTTCGAATGGTGGAGAAAAAGATTTCAAAGGCAATTTGAACTTGTAGACATACTGAGATTTGATCATTTCAGGGGTTTAGCGGGTTACTGGAGAGTTAATGGCAGTGCTAAATCGGCAATTATTGGTAAATGGATAAATTCTCCAGGTAGAACACTCTTAAATAAAGTAAAAAAAGATCTAGGGACTAACTATCTACCAATTATTGCAGAGGATCTGGGAGTCATAACCCCAGATGTAGAGAAATTAAGGAAAAACTTTGAACTGCCTGGCATGAAAATATTACAATTCGCTTTTGATGGCAATGAAGATAATCCTTATTTACCTAAGAATATTGAAGGAGAAAATTGGGTTGTTTATACAGGCACTCATGACAACTCTACTTCTGTTTCATGGTGGGAATATTTAGATTATGAATCAAAAAAAAGAATAAAAGATAAGTATAAATTTTCAGAAAATCCTTCTTGGGATTTAATAGAAATTGGCATGGACACGAGTGCTAATCTATTTGTCGCTCCTATACAAGATCTATTATCGCTAGACGATTCAAGTAGATTAAATAAGCCTGGTACTACAAAGAATAACTGGAAATGGAAGTTAAATCGATCTTTAGAAGAAATTGAAGATAAAATAAAAATCTTTAGTGAGTTAGGATATAGTTTTGAGAGAATTCGTAAGTAGAATTTATTAAAAATTATTGCTCAATGATTTGATTTTCAATATTTTGAATCTCTATAACATTTACATTCACAAAAAAGTATCTCTTTAATATTAATATAGTTAAAAATAATATAAAAAAATACAAAAGACTTCCTTGCCACGAGTTGATAAAATCTAATTTCCTAAACAGAAAATCTTTTCTCCCTTCATTTAAAATTTTTCTTTCTCTAACTTCTAATTTTAATAATGTATTTTTTTTTAATAATAAGCATTCTTCTAATTTAATTAATACGGACCTTATAAAAGGATACTCTGGCCTAATATTTTTATTATTATTTTCAATAGAATTTATTATTCGTTCAGGGATTTTGGAAATGTATGACAATTCCTTAATTGTAAGGTTTTGTTGGATTCTTGCTTCTTTTACTAATTTTGAAATTTCTATATATTGATCAACTAATCCAGGACTCAATTCTTTATTTTTTTCAGATTTTTTATTAAATAAAAAGAGATTTTTCAAAATATTCATTCAATATTCCCAAACTAATAAATCCTTTTATTAATCATTTTTAAAATAATAATTTTTTTTAATTTTAATCGAATTAAAGTCATAAGAGAGTTTATAAGATATAACTATAAAAACTAAACTGTAGAAATAATATTTTGTACTGCACTTTTTGCAATATTCAGAGGGCTAAAAGTATCTCTAAGTAAAGCTAAGAGTTTTTTCGCACTAGTAAATTCTAATTTTTCATCTTTTATTAGGCTTAAAAGAAGATTCTTCCTAACTTCTGATCCTTTTTTACTGACAAATAATTTCAATCCAGCGTTCGCAACTGGTATGAGGTCTGAATTAATATTATCTGAATCTTTAAATAAAATATTTAACAAACTTTCAACTTTTTCTATTTGAATTTGACCTTTTTTATCAAAAACGACTTCCAAAAGGATTTCTAAAATCTCTTCAGAATTATCGGTAAGTAGTTTTTTTGCAATATATGGATAAGCAATTTTTAAAATTTTAAATTCAGGGTCTAGTCTTAGTGCTAAACCTTCTTGACTAACAACTGCTCTTATTATTAAAGCAAACCTACTGGGAACTCTGAAAGGATAAGAATACATTAGTTTTGAGAATTTATCAGTAACATTTTTAAGATTAAAATTGCCAACCTCAGCGCTTAGAGATCCCCCAAGAACCTCTTTTAATGGTTCAACAAGTATTTGAAGATCTTGTTCTTTAGTTAAAAAACCTAATTTCTGGAAATCTTCTGCCAGAAGATAATATTCTTCGTTTATTATGTGCACAATTGCCTTAATAAGAGTTAGTCTATCGGAATTAGTAATAGTATCCATCATTCCGAAATCTACATAAGCTAAATTCCCACAATCTGCATTTCCTCCTTTGAGAGCAAACATATTTCCTGGATGTGGGTCTGCATGAAAATATCCAAATTCAAATAATTGCTGCAATCCACTGATGACACATGTTTTTATAAAAGAAGCAGGTATTAAGTTATTTTCCTCTAGTAAAGCTCGATCTCTTAACTTAACACCATCAATCCAAGAGGTTGTGATGATCCTTTTAGATGAAAACTGTTTTTCTAATTCAGGAATAAAAATATTTGGGTTTTCTTTGAACAAATTTGCAAACTTCAAAGCATTTTCGGCTTCTTTTTGATAATCAATTTCATCAAAAAGTGCCTTACCGAATTCATCTATTATTTCTCCAATTCCAACACCTATGTTTAATGGTAAGAGTGGAGATAAGAAAGTTCCTAAAAACCTTAATATTACAACATCCCTTCTTATGAGAAAGTATAAATTTGGCCGTTGTACTTTCACTGCTAGATAAGTATTATTTATTTTTGCTTTATAAACTTGACCTAAGCTTGCTGAGGCAATAGGACTATCTGGAAACTCTTCAAATAATTCATTAGCAGGGGATCCAAGTTCCTCTTCAATGATTTTTAAAGCAATTTTGTGATCAAATGCTGGGAGATTATCTTGTAAGTTTGTAAGTTCTGTAAGCCAATCTTGTCTAACAAGATCTGGTCTAGTTGAGAGTGCTTGGCCTAATTTGATAAAACAAGGTCCTAAATCCGTTATTACATCAAAAAGATATTTCGAGAGATTTTTTTGTATATTTTTATTTTTACTGTTACCTTGGAAAAGTATTCTTAAAAAAAGAAAAATAAAAGTTAAAAGGATATATAGAACTCTTGGGATAAAAATCCATGGTCTCAAAATCAACCAAAGTAAGTCATCTTTTGCTGAATATTTTGAATAAGATCTTTTCATTAAAGTTAAAAAATATCAAAAAAGATTACTATGTAGCCCATTCTATATATGTCAACAATACTTTATGAGAATTTCATCTTTTCTAACTAAAAAGTTTTTAAAGTCTTTATTCTTTCCCGCTCATAACAGAGGGGCAGCTTTACCAAAGAAATTAGTGAAGTTATTAAAAAATCCACCTGGGTATTGGGACTTGCCCGAACTACCAGAAATAGGTTCCCCACTATCCCAAGACGGATTAATTGCTAAATCTCAAAGAGAATTCTCCGACAAATTTGGGGCTAAAGGATGTTTTTTTGGCGTTAATGGAGCTTCCGGCTTAATACAATCAGCAGTAATTGCAATGGCAAATCCAGGCGAAAATATCCTGATGCCTAGAAATGTTCATATAAGTGTTATAAAAATCTGTGCAATGCAGAATATAAATCCAATATTTTTTGACCTAGAATTTTCAACCTTAACGGGGCATTACAAACCAATTACAAAAATTTGGTTGGAAAATGTACTTAAAAAATTAAATTTTGATGAGAATAAAATTGCAGGGGTTATTCTTGTAAATCCCTCTTATCATGGTTATGCAGGAGATTTAGAGCCTTTAATAGATTGTTGTCATCAAAAAAATTTACCCGTATTAGTTGATGAAGCCCATGGTTCATATTTCCTTTTTTGTGAAAACCTTAATTTACCAAAACCGGCCTTATCATCAAATGCTGATTTAGTCGTTAATTCATTGCATAAGTCGCTCAATGGATTAACTCAAACAGCTGTACTTTGGTACAAAGGTAATCTAATAAATGAAGGTAATTTAATCAAAAGTATAAATTTGCTTCAAACTACAAGTCCAAGTTCCTTATTACTTTCTTCTTGTGAAGAGTCCATTAAAGACTGGCTTAACAAAAAAAGCTTATCAAAATATCAAAAAAGAATTTTAGAGGCAAAAAGTATTTATAAAAAATTAATTCAAAAAAATATTCCTCTCATAGAAACTCAAGACCCTTTAAAAATTGTCTTAAATACTTCTAAGGCTGGAATTGATGGTTTTACTGCTGATAAATTTTTTTATAGAAATGGCCTTATTGCCGAATTGCCAGAAATGATGACTCTCACTTTTTGCCTAGGATTTGCAAATCAAAAAGATTTTCTTAATTTATTTGAAAAGTTATGGAATAAATTATTATTAAATTCTAAAAATTCAAGAGGTTTAGAAGTACTCCAATCGCCATTTAAATTAGTTCAAGCACCCGAAATTGAAATTGGAATTGCATGGAGAAGTGAGACTCGGAGTATTCCTTTCTCTCAATCATTAAATAAAATATCTGGAGATATTATTTGTCCTTATCCTCCTGGGATACCTCTACTAGTCCCAGGAGAAAAAATTGATATAGATAGGTTTAACTGGATAAATAATCAAAGTTTATGCAACAAAGATCTGTTAAATTTTAATATAAGAGTCATATAAACATAGAAATTTCATATGAGATTAAGAAGCGGATTACTTATAGGAATTTTTGGTTTAATTGTTGTTCTGTTGGGGGGATGGTTTTTTACACTGGCAACTGCGTTACTTACGTATTTAGCATTATTGGAATTTTTTAGAATGGCAGAATTTAAAGGAATAAAACCAGCTACAAAAACAACATTATTTTCATCTTTCGTTATTATAATTTCTACTTATCTTGAGACCATTGGTTTGCTTGAAGGAGAAATATCAAATTCAATTTTGCCAATTTGTTCAGTGGGAATATGCACTTGGTTACTTTTACAACCAAAACCTGGAACAATTTCAGATATTGCAGCCTCTATTTTTGGATTATTCTATTTAGGTTTCTTACCTAGTTACTGGATTAAGTTGAGGGGGTTAGATTCAGTGATAATAAGTTCAAATCAGGGCCTTATCTCTTTTGAGAACTTATCTAATACTACAGGTCTTGATTTAACTTTAACTTCTTGTTTTTTAATTGTAGCTAGTGATATTGGTTCTTATTTTATTGGGAAGTCATTTGGTAAAACATCTCTTTCTCCAATATCCCCGAGCAAAACTATAGAAGGTTTAATTGGAGGAATATCCTGTTCAATTTTACTAGCAATATTTTTCGCATTTTTAATGAATTGGGAAAATCCATTATTCTTTGGAATATTATATGGAATTTCAATTTCTCTGATGGCATTAGTCGGTGATTTAATTGAATCTATGATGAAGAGAGATGCCAAAATAAAAGATTCCGGAACTTTTTTACCAGGACATGGAGGCATTCTTGACAGAATCGACAGTTACATCTTTACTCCATCTGTTTTGTATTACATTTTTATAATTTTCAAATATCTAAATTAATTTAAAAAACTTTTATTCCAAAAAATAATCTTGGATAATTTTACTAGATAATGACGGTAGATCTACATGTGGAAGATGACCACAATTTTGCAAGCCTACAAAATTCAATTTTTCAATATTTCTTATATTCTTAATCTCTTTTTTTCCAAGAATGCGATCATTTTCCCCACATAATGTTTTAATTGGGATATTTTGGATATATTTATGAGTTCCAGCAAAACCTCCACTTTTGGCAAATGATGCGAGTGAATTCCTCCATCCTTTACAACCTAGATGAATTGAAGCAATTTGCTCTTCCATCTCACCAACACATTCATCTGGGAAAGCAAATGCTTGCCTACAAAGACTTTTTCTGACCTGAGGAAATCCAAGAAATGATGCGCCAATTTGGTTAAGAGGAAAAGGAATACTCTTAGGTTCTCCAAACAATCCCGCAGGGGACAAAAGCATAATTTTATCAATAGAATTTGGGATATTAAAAGCAAGTTTTAAAGCTGTTGAGCCTCCCATTGAGGCACCAACAATTTTTAGATTCTTTGTTAACTGTAAGGTCTTAAGGAGATCAATTAAATGCGAAATTATTTTCGAGGAATTGTATTCATTTGTTGCGAACCTAGGACTAAAACCGAAGCCTAACAGATCAGGGACTACAACTAGAAAATTTCTTTTTAGTGATTTGTATATTCTCCTGAACTCTAAAAAACTACTATCAAAGCCATGTAGTAGAAGTACAGGTTCACCTTTTCCTCCCAGAACCACAGGAAATTTTAAAGAATTCCAGTTTTGGTTGAGTTTTATCCACTTAACATCATTAGCCAAATAAAGTCCTAAAGGATCTTTTAGTGACAATTTGGCACTTTCAAAAAATTTGATATTTAAATCATCTAATTGTTCAAAATAGTTTTCAGTCAAAAAGTGCTTATATTTTAATTTTTTGTTGTTCAAAATTTGAAATGACATCTATTATATCCAGTTTATTGATTTCAAAAGGCAAAAAGTGAATCTCAGATTCCTCGCGACAAGTAAAATTTGCAATTTTCTCTAAATTATTATTTTCAAAAACATTTATTCCAAGTTGACCGATACTAGTTGGCAAATTCAATTCTTTCATGAGTACAAATAATTGTTTAATTGATTGATCAGCTAATTTATTGTTATTTTTCATTTCTTCTAATCTTAATTGCAATAATAATCCAACCCCAACAATCTCACCATGTAAGAATTTATTAGGGATGATTATTTGAGTAATTGCATTATGAATAGCATGTGCTGCTGCAGTCCTACACTTTTCTCCACCAATACCACCAACTAATCCTGCTGTAAGTCCACATGCTTCTACAGTATTTTGCCAAGAATGATAATTTTCAAACTGACCCTTAAACGCTTTTTCTCCATCTATTAATAGTTGATCTCTTAAAACTCTTGATATCTGAATTGCTTGTTGTACAAGACCGTCATCAATCTTTGAACTTGTTATTGAGGATTCGTACCATTTTGCCAAGGCATCTGCTATACCACTTGCAAGTGTTCTTGATGGAGCTGTTTGAATAAATTTATGATCATAAACTAGTATTTTCGGACAAGATCTTAATGCGACATCCTTTATGAATTGACCATCTTTTGTGTATATATTTGATAAGGCTGTCCAACCTGCACATGTAGAGGCGCTAAGGGGGACTGTAATACAAGGGATATTAAGAGACTCCGCTATATATTTCCCAGAATCTAGAACTTTGCCACCTCCAGCTGCGATAACAGAATCATTATTATTATTTGAAATGATATTTTTAACTCTTGAAATATCTTCGTAACAACAATCAAATTGTAAATTAGCAGAATAAACATTAAGTTTTTGATTTTTTAAATCATTAAAAATTTTATTTCTCAAATTATTCGTTTGAATCCCTCGTCCTAGAATTAATGGACTTTTAGTTAATTTAGTAATTTGAGGTAAAGATTCTTCCCATGCATAATTTCCCCTATATATAGTTTCTGGAGAGATTGACTGCATATTTAGTTTGAATGATTAGAAGTTAGCACCTGCTAGCTCTTGAGAAGATTCTTCAGAAGAAATATTTATTGTAACTTTTTTATTATCATCTATATCAACCAAAGCATTATCTCCATCTTTTATTCTCCCAGAAAGAACTTCTTCAGCCAAACTATCTTCGAGTAAACGCATAACTGCCCTTCTCAAAGGTCTTGCGCCATATGAAGGGTTATAACCTTCTTCGACAAGTCTTTCTTTGAAAGCATCGGTGACATTTAATTTAATGCCTTTATCTTGTAACCGGACAAAAACTTCTTGCAACATTATTTCCGCAATTTCTTTAACTTCATTTTTAGTTAATTGTCTGAATACAATTATTTCATCAAGTCTATTTAAAAATTCAGGCCTAAAGTATTGTTTAAGCTCTTCATTAACTAATGATTTAATTCTATTATATTGGCTATCTTCAACTGAATCACCTGAGAATTCAAATCCTAGTCCGCCACCTCCTTTCTCGATTACTTTTGAACCGATATTAGATGTCATTATTAATAATGTATTTTTAAAATCTACAGTTCTACCTTTGGAGTCAGTTAATCTTCCGTCTTCAAGTAGTTGCAATAATAAGTTGAAAACATCTGGATGCGCCTTTTCGACTTCATCAAATAGAACTACGGTATAAGGACGTCTTCTGACAGCTTCAGTAAGCTGGCCTCCTTCATTGAAACCAACATAACCAGGAGGCGAGCCTATAAGTTTACTGACTGTATGTCTTTCCATAAATTCTGACATATCTAATCTGATCATTGCTTCTTCACTACCAAAGAAATATGAAGCTAATGATTTAGTTAATTCAGTTTTACCAACACCGGTAGGACCAGAGAAGATAAAACTTGCGATGGGTCTATTAGGGTTTTTTAATCCAACTCTTGCTCTTCTTATAGCTCTTGAAACAGCCTTTACAGCTTCATCTTGTCCAATTAGCCTTTGGTGAAGTGTTTCCTCCATATTAAGAAGCTTGACTGATTCAGTTTCTGTTAATTTTTGAACAGGCACTCCTGTCCATGAAGCTACAATATGTGCTACATCCTCTTCACTAACAAGGGGACTTTTAAAAAGTTTTGAATCACTTTTTACAGAATTATCAGCATCAGATTGATCTCCAGCTGTAGATTCTTTTTTATTTTCCAATACCTCTCTAATTTTTGCAGACAATTCCATTTCTTTTTCACGTAATTGGCCAGCTTGATCGAAATTTTGGTCTCTTACAGATTCTTCCTTCTGTTTTTGTACTTGTCTTAGTTCTCTATCTATTTGTTTTGCTTCAGGAGGAAGTTTAGAGTTTATTAAACGTACTCTACTTCCTGCCTCGTCGATGAGGTCAATAGCCTTATCAGGCAAAAATCTGTCAGATATATAACGATCCCCTAAATGAGCGGCAGCTTCTAGTGCATCATCAGTAATTTTTAGACGATGATGTTGTTCATAACGCTCTCTCAGACCTTTTAAAATTTCAATTGTATCTTCTATAGATGGCTCACCTACCATTACAGGCTGGAATCTTCTTTCTAGAGCAGCATCTCTTTCTATATGTTTTCTATATTCATCTAGAGTTGTTGCTCCAATACATTGAAGTTCGCCTCTAGCTAATGCTGGCTTAAGTATATTTGCTGCATCTATCGCTCCTTCAGCTGCACCAGCACCAATTAAAGTATGTACTTCATCTATAACAAGAATGACGTTACCTGCTGATTTAATTTCTTCCATTATTTTTTTTAACCTTTCTTCAAATTCACCTCTATACTTTGTTCCTGCTACCAAAAGACCTATATCAAGAGTCAAAACTCTTTTATCTTCAAGTATGTCTGGAATATCACCAGTTTGTATTCTTTGAGCTAAACCTTCTGCGATAGCTGTTTTACCTACACCTGGCTCCCCGATAAGAACAGGATTATTTTTTGTCCTTCTACCTAGGATTTGAACTACACGATCTATTTCTGAATGGCGTCCAACGACTGGATCTAATTTTGATTCACTTGCTAATTTTGTTAAATTTGTTCCGAATTCATCAAGAGTAGCAGTTTTTAAGTTGCCCTTATTTGTACTGGCCCCTGTGCCAACTTCGGCTGTTTCACCTAGCATCCTAATAACTTGAGTTCTAACTTTTGTAAGGTCAATATTAAGATTTTCAAGGACTCTTGCAGCCACACCTTCGCCCTCTCTTATTAAACCTAACAATAAATGCTCTGTACCAATATAATTGTGGCCAAGTTGACGCGCCTCTTCTAAAGATAGTTCTAATACTCTTTTAGCTCTGGGAGTAAAAGGTATTTCAACAGCTACAAACCCTGAACCTCTACCTATTATCTTTTCCACCTCTATTCTTGAATCTTTTAAATTAACTCCAAGTGATTTAAGTACTTTCGCTGCGACCCCAGTTCCTTCTCCAATTAACCCCAAAAGAATTTGTTCAGTTCCAACAAAATTATGACCAAGTCTTCTAGCTTCCTCTTGAGCAAGCATGATGACCTTTATAGCCTTTTCTGTAAATCTTTCAAACATTAGAAGATTAAATTCCTATTAATAACCTACCAGTAATATGTCAATTTTGTGTTCAGAATGAGCTTTTGTGAATACCCAAAAGTATAATTTATCAAATTAAATTTAACTTTTTTAGTGCTATAGCAAGAAATTATAGTAATTTCAATGATTATGGTTATCCGAACAATTAAATTTTTACATTATTTTGTTGTTAATTTTTTTTCTTTTAAAAGAGCATGTGAACCATCTTTATAATAATTTTTTCTTATTCCAACAGTGGAAAAATCAAAGCGACTATAAAATTTTTCAGCAGTAACATTTCCATTAGAAACCTCCAATAGTATTTTTTTAAGATTTAATTTTTCACATTTTTTTATTAAAAAGCTCATAAGATGTGATCCAAAACCCTTTTCCCTAAATTTCTTATTTACAACAAAATAACTTATTTGAGCTTCATCAAGAACAACTTGAAAAACACATGCTCCAATGACTAAATTTGTAATTAACAGTACAAAAATTTTTGTATCTTCTTTTTTGAATTCGTTAGTCCATTGTTTCTTGCTCCATAGGGAAATCGTATTTGAATCTAATTCATAACATAAATCAATATCTTTCTCATTTATTTGTTTGATAGATATCATCTTAATATGTATGTATATTCAAAAAGTTCAAATCTAGAGTCATTATAAAATATGACAGTTTTGGCAAAACTTTATTAAAAGTTCTCCCATGAAAGAAAAACAATCTTTTTTAAAGCAGAAAATTGACTTGGAAAGTCCTAATAAAAATATCGTACCAATTACTACATCCATTGGAGGAGATGGAGAATTGTCCGTTGGTGGCTGTTCTATTGAAGAGTTAGTTAAAAAATATGATTCTCCTCTTTATATCTTGGATGAAATCACTTTAAGAAATTCTTGTAGAGCTTATAAAAAAGCATTAGAAAAATATTATCCAGGGGAATCTCTCCCTATATACGCTTCAAAGGCAAATAGCTCTATATTCATGAGTAATCTTGTTTCCTCAGAAGGTTTAGGACTTGATGCAGTCTCAGAGGGGGAATTATTAACTGCTCTAAAGGGTGGAGTCCCAAATGAAAAAATTGTTTTTCATGGTAATAACAAATCTGACAAAGAAATTGATTTCGCAATTAGAAACAACATCAAAATAATTGTAGATAATGACTATGACTTAAGAAGATTAGAAAAAGTATCTAATTCATTAAATCATGACTTAGAAATAATGATTCGCTTTACTCCTGGAATTGAATGCCATACACATGAATATATAAGAACAGGTTCATTTGATAGCAAATTTGGTTTTGGAATCGAATATTTGAATGATTTATTTGCAAGGATAAGCGAAACTAAACATTTAGAATTAAAAGGAATACATGCTCATATTGGTTCCCAGATCTTTGAACTAGACCCTCATAAGGATCTAGGTGAAATAATGGTAAAGGTTATTTTAGACGCAAAAAAATTTGGCCATGATATTAAAGAGCTTAATGTTGGAGGGGGTTTGGGCATTAAATATACAATAAATGACGATCCACCTTCTATCGATGAATGGGTAAAAACAATTTCCAACTCGGTTGTTAAAGCTTGTAAAAAACACAATTTAGATCTGCCAAAATTGATGTGTGAACCTGGAAGATCTATAGTATCTACAGCAGGCATTACAATTTACAAAATTGGGGCTTTTAAAGAAATTCCTGGAATAAGAACTTATTTGTCTGTTGATGGCGGGATGAGTGATAATCCAAGGCCAATAACATATCAATCAAATTACTCTGCATGTTTGGTAAAAAACCCCTTTAATATTAACTCTAAAAATAAATATACAATTGCTGGCAAACACTGCGAATCGGGAGATGTATTGTTTAAGGAGATAGAACTAGCAAATTGCGAAACAGGAGATCTCATATGTGTGTTTGGTACTGGTGCTTACAATAACTCAATGAGTTCTAACTACAACAGAATTCCAAGACCCGCAGCCCTTTTAGTTTGTAATGGAGAAGCAGAGATTATTCAAAAAAGAGAAAGTCCAATTGATCTTTTAAAATACGATGTTTTGCCTGATCGCTTTATTAAACAAAATTAGGTAAATTTAAATTAATTCTGTTTTTAGTGTGAATTTCTGGGGAATTATAAATTTAAAGCTTTTATTAGATGTCTTATTTGCTGTTGGTTTCGGACTTTTATTATTTTCTAGAGTAAAAGAACAACGGACATTATGGCTTCTAAGAGGATATTTGTTTTTAGTATCATCCGCATGGTTTATTCAAAGATATGCATACTTACCACTGACATCAAAATTAATTGATGCTGTAGTCCTCGCTTGTTCTCTATCATTAGCGATCCTTTGGCAAGGAGAGTTACGAAGATTAATGGAACTATTAGGCACTGGGAGGCTTGCTGTATTACTTGGGAATCCACCAAAAGAATTTAGAGCAACTTCAACTACCATTACTCAGTTAGTTGATACTGCTGGTAAACTCTCTCAAAACAGAAAAGGCGCTTTAATCGTTGTAGATTTGGGAAGTGATTTAAGACCTGAAGATTTTTTATATTCAGGTACCAATATTGAGGCACAATTATCAACTGACCTTTTAATAAATCTTTTTGCAACAGATACTCCCTTACATGATGGAGCAGTTCTTGTGAAAGGGAATAAAATAATTTCTGCTGGAGTAATACTTCCTCTCTCAAGACAAGGGATAAGTAGATATGGCACAAGACATTTAGCAGCATTAGGAATTACAGAAAGATTTGACAGATGTATTTGTATTGTTGTTTCTGAAGAAACAGGTACGTTATCATTAGCAAACCAAGGCAAACTCGAAAGACCAATAACCAGCAGCAGGTTACAAGAACTTCTTGCAAAATTGATTGGTAATCAAAACTCTATGGGAACAAATAAAGGATCTTTAAGTAAAAATGTATTGTCCCAAAAGAAAGACTCAGGTGATAATATCATCAGTGATATTAATAAAAAAGAGTCAGAAAAATCAGAAATTTTTATTAACAAAAAGGATTAACTAATGAGTTTAGAAAAAGTAATAGAAGATAAAATTAGTGACTTATTAATAAAAATAAATAAGCAAAAATTGCCCAAACATGTCGCAATAATTATGGACGGCAATGGGAGATGGGCGACTAGAAAAGGATTACCCAGATCATTTGGGCATAAACAGGGCGTCAGTGTATTAAAAAAAATTCTGAAACTAGCAAAAAATTTAGGTTGTAAAGTAATCACTGTTTATGCTTTTTCAACTGAAAATTGGACAAGGCCAGCAAAAGAAGTTGATTTTCTTATTAATCTTTTTGGCGAAGTTTTAAAAAGCGAAATTAAAGAGATACATGAAGAATCAACAAAAATAAAATTTATTGGGGATTTAACTCCTTTCCCAAAAAATTTAAAAGAAATAATCTCTAGTTCAGAATCACTCACTAAAAACAACAATAAATTTTTATTCAATGTTTGTGTTAATTACGGGGGTAGACAAGAAATAGTAAAAGTAGCAAAAGAACTCGCATTAAAATCTTCTGCTGGAGAAATAAAACCAAGTGAAATTAATGAAGAATTATTTAATTCAGAGCTATTAACTGGAGGGATTAAGGATCCAGAATTACTAATAAGAACTAGTGGCGAAAAAAGAATAAGTAATTTTTTATTATGGCAATTAGCATATTCAGAAATTTATATATCTGACGTACTTTGGCCAGAGTTTAATGAGCATGAATTTCTTAAAGCAATAATTGATTACCAATCAAGAAATAGACGTTTCGGCGGTATAGAATCATTACAAAATGAATCTTTAGAAGATTCTCAATATTTTTCCTAATAAAAATGGCTAATTCGAATAATCAGTTATTAAAACAAATTAGGTTCGATTGGAATAAAGAGGAGATTCTGGGAATACTTAATATGCCTCTTATCGATTTAATGTGGGAATCACAAAATATTCATAGGAAGTTTAACAAATACGACATTCAATTAGCATCATTGTTCAGCGTAAAAACTGGCGGATGTGAGGAAAATTGTTCGTATTGTAGCCAATCAATTTATAGTGCTAGCGAAATCAAAAGTCATCCACAATTTCAAGTTGAAGAAGTTTTAGCAAGAGCTCAAATAGCAAAAAATGAGGGTGCAGATAGGTTTTGCATGGGTTGGGCGTGGAGAGAAATTAGAGATGGGAAATCTTTTAATGCAATGTTAGAGATGGTTAGCGGAGTAAGAGATTTAGGGATGGAAGCATGCGTTACTGCTGGAATGCTTACAGAAGAACAAGCTTCCAGACTGGCTGATGCAGGTTTAACCGCGTATAACCACAATCTTGATACAAGTCCTGAGCATTATAAAAATATTATTACGACAAGAACTTATCAGGACAGGCTAGATACTATCAAAAGAGTAAGGAATGCAGGAATAAATGTTTGTTGTGGAGGGATAATAGGTTTGGGTGAAACTAATGGCGATAGAGCATCTCTTTTGAAAGTACTTTCAAACATGAATCCACACCCTGAAAGTGTTCCTATAAATTCATTAGTAGCTATTGAAGGTACTGGTTTAGAAGATAATCAAGAAATTGATTCTATTGAAATGATAAGGATGATAGCTACAGCAAGAATTCTTATGCCTAAAAGTAAAATAAGATTAAGTGCAGGGCGAGAAAAGCTTTCAAAAGAAGCCCAAATTTTATGTTTTCAATGTGGGGCAAATTCAATTTTTTATGGAGATGAGTTACTCACAACTTCAAATCCTTCTTTTCAATCAGACAGAAAACTTCTTAAAGAGGTAGGAGTATCATTTAACAAAGATTTTGAAACTCGTGAAAAAACATTATCTTCCCTATGAAAGGCAAAAATTATAAAGTAGTCTCTCTTTACTCTTTCTTCCCATTTCCAGAAAATTTAATTATTGATCTAAAAAATAAATTATTAAAAATCGAAAATGAAAACGATCTTTCAGGTTTATTAATTTTTGCAAGTGAGGGTATTAATGGAACTATTTGTGCCGAGAAAAATGTAATTGGTATTGTTATCAATTTACTTAATAAATATGCAGATAATAGAAATTTGAATATTAAAGAAAACTTTTCAAAAGAGAAAGTCTTCAAAAAATTAAAAATAAAAATCAAGAAAGAAATAGTTACCATGGGTATCCCAGAAATAAACCCCTCAGAAAATAATGGGACCTATATTGACTCAACTGATTGGAATGAGTTAATTAAAAATCAAAATACAATAGTCATTGATACAAGAAATCATTATGAGGTTTCTTTAGGTACATTTCAGAACTCTATAAACCCAAATACAAGAAACTTTAGAGAATTCCCCAAGTGGGTAGATGATCATTTAGATACCCATTTAGAAAATAAAGAGTCTACAAATATAGCAATGTTTTGTACGGGAGGAATAAGATGTGAAAAAGCTACTAGTTTACTGAAAAAGAAGGGTTACAAAAATATTTTTCACCTAAAAGGGGGAATCCTTCAATACCTTGATGATATACCAAAAGGGAAAAACTTATTTGAAGGTGAATGTTATGTTTTTGATAAAAGAGTTGCTTTAGATCAAGATTTAGAAAAAGGCTCCCACTCGATTTGTCATGCATGTGGAATGCCAGTTTCAATTCAAGATCAAGAAAGAAAAGAATATAGAAAGGGTATCCAATGTCATTTTTGCATAGATCAATTCAGCGATGATGATAGGAAAAGGTTTGAAGAAAGACAAAAACAACTCGATAGATCAAAAGTAGAAAATCATAAAATCCATAAGGACTAATTTCCAAAATCATGAAAGTTGAAGAATTAGAAAAATTAGCCGGTAACGTTGGATTATTAATTAAAATTCAAGTTAGAGAAACTCTCGGATTATGTTTCTTTAGAATCGTTATAGCAGAACAGAAAGATAACATAATTAAGATTTGGGCCGAAATGAAAGGTTGGACTTATTTAAATAAACAAGGTATACAGCTTGATACATTAAGAATCCTAAGTAAAGCTCCTGCTTTTGTTTCGGAATTAATATGGGCAACAACTATGGCTTGGGCAATTGAAAAAAAATCAAGTAACAAAGTAAGACTTCTAGCTATTTTTGATAGTGAAGGATATAGTAAAAAACTTGTAAGATATTTCAAGTTAATAGGATTCAAAATTGTCAAAGAAGTTGGTTCTAGCCCAGTAGATCTTTTATTAAGATTGGTTTGGGGAGGTGCAGGTACACTTATGAACGGGGAATGTATTTCCATATTGAAAAGACTTGAAAAGAAACTCTCTTTAATTGAAGAAAGTTAACCCGCATGATAACTACTTCTAACTAAAGGGCCAGAAGATACTTTTTTGAATCCTAATTCCTTAGAGAAGCGATATAAATATTCAAACTCTGATGGATCCCAATATTTCTTAACTGCCAAATGATTTAATGAAGGCCTTAAATATTGGCCAATTGTAATTTGATCACAATCTATTTTTTTAAGATCATAAATTGTATTTTTTATTTCATCCAGTGTTTCCCCAAGTCCTAACATAATGCCTGATTTAGTTTGAATATGAGGAGCAATATCCTTTGACTTTTTTAGTAAACTAAGGGATTTTTTGTAATTTGCACCCCTCCTAACTTCTTTTTGCAGTCTTTCAACAGTTTCAAGATTATGATTAAAGCATATTGGATCTTTTTCTAAAATAATCTTCAATCTCTCAGTCTGAAGGTTATTTGTCTCATCAAGATTTTTGCCTCCACCCCATAAATCAGGAGTTAAAACTTCGATTTTAATTGTTGAATCAATTTTTCTAATCTCATCAATTGTAGATATAAATAAATTTGCACCATGATCAGGGAGATCGTCTCTAGCTACAGATGTCAAAACAACATATTTCAAATTTAGTACTTTCACTGCTTCTGCGACTTGAGTACATTCATCAATATTGATAGAACTTGGTCTACCTTTATTTACCTGACAAAAAGCACATGAACGAGAACATATCGATCCACCCAGTAAAAAGGTGGCTGTTCCTGAGGCATAACATTCTGCTCTATTTGGACATCTTGCTTCTTCACAAATAGTATGAATATTTGATTTTTTGATGAGTGTTTGTATTTTTTCGAATTCTGAAGCTTTACTAATAGGAAATTTAATCCAAGAGGGAAATCTTAAGATTTTTTCTTTCTTGATTAGATTATTATCTCTCATTATCTAATTTAGTTTAGTTCTGCCTTCTAGGGCCCTTGCAAGAGTAACTTCATCCACATATTCAAGTTCACTGCCCATTGGGAGCCCATATGCAATCCTCGTAACTTTAGTAAAAGGGGCTAACAATTTTCCAATATAAAGACTTGTTGTATCTCCCTCAACACTTGGGGTCAATGCCAATATGATCTCATCTATTTCAGATTTACTAACTCTTTCTACCAAGCTTCTTATTTCTAAGAGTTCGGGGCCAACAGAATCCATTGGGGATATTAATCCACCAATAACATGGTAAACACCTTTAAATTCTCTGGCGCGCTCCAAAGCAAGCAAATCTTTAGTTTCTGCTACTACACAGATTAGTTTGTGATTTCTTTCAGTATTTCTACAAATTTCGCATTCATCTTCTGAAGTCAAATTGAAACATTTTTTGCAACGACCAACATTACTATGTGCTTCTAACAGAGCCTTTGAAAATTCTCTTATTGTACTTTCAGGTTGTTTTAAAATAAACAGGGCTAATCGTTGCGCTGTTCTTGGACCAATCCCTGGGAATTTCTCAAAATGACCGATTAATTTTGAAAGTGGTTTTGTATAAGTAATCAAAATTAAACTATTTCTAGAGATAATTTAGACGCAAAATTCCGAATTGCCATAATTGTTTGCTTTTAATGTCTTATTATGTTTTTAGTTAGTAATTTCAAACAAAATGAAAAATATTAAATTTAACCCTTTCAAATATCTATTTTTGGTTTTTTTGTGCTTAACACTGAGCGCTTGTAGTGGCGGACTAAATGCGGGATTAGAAGCTTATCAAAGTCCAGATGGTAGATATGCCTTTTTGTATCCAACAGGATGGACTAGAGTAAAAGTAGATGGAGGACCTGAAATTATTTATCATGATTTAATAAATAGTAATGAGACCTTAAGTTTAGTTATTTCTGATGTCAATAAAGAGGTTCAATTAGAACAATTAGGAAGCCCAAGTGAAGTAGGTCAAACTTTAATTGATAAAGTCATTGCTCCCGAAGGTTCAGGTAGAGAGGTAAAACTTATAAATTCCAATAAGAGGGAGGCATCCAATCATATTTTCTATGATTTAGAATATGAATTAAATTTAAATGAACAGGGAAGACATGAATTAGCTACTGTCGTAATTGATAGAGGAACACTTTACACTTTCGCTGTGGGAACAAGTGAAGAAAGGTGGAATAAAGTTGACGGTATGTTTAGTAACGTAATTGAATCATTTAACTTCTTAATATAGTTTAGAAATTCATACTAGATTCCTACTTGAACATTCCACAAATCAGCATATATTTTGTTCTGATCTAATAGTTTTTCATGTTTTCCGCTTTCAACTATTTTACCTTTTTCAATAACTAAAATATTATCCGCATTTTTTATAGTGCTTAATCTATGAGCTATTACTATCGTTGTTCTTTCTTTTGTGATTTTAGATAACGATTTTTGAATTAAAGCCTCTGTTTCATTATCAACTGAAGCTGTAGCTTCATCTAATATTAATATTGGAGCATCCTTTAAAACAGCTCTCGCCAAGGCAATTCTTTGACGTTGCCCCCCTGAGAGCCTTTGGCCCCTTTCCCCCACTATAGTTTTATAACCATCTGGTAATTTTTCAATAAATTTATGAGCTTCCGCAATCTTTGAAGCTTTAAGAATATCTTTAAGACTTGGGTTGATTGATCCATAAGCAATATTTTCTTGTACACTGCCATGAAATAAATAAGTTTCTTGACTTACTAAAGAGATACACTTTCTTAAATCCCTCAAATTTATTTCTTTAATAGAAACCCCATCCAAGGTTATTGAACCATTATTACTATCATAAATTCTAAGAAGTAGTTTTATTATTGTACTTTTCCCAGAACCTGTTAAACCAACAATTCCTAATGTTGAGTAATTTTCAATTTTGAAATTTATGTTTTTTAAAGTTAAATCTCGTCCAGGATAATTAAAATTTACATTATTAAAAATAATTTCTCCTTTGATATCTTTAGGTTCAATTTTTATTTTTCCATCTTTTATTTTTATAGGCGTATCTATGAGATCAATTACTCTATCTATTGAAGCCATAGATCTCTGAAAATCATCTAAAACATGCCCCAAAGTAGTTAAAGGCCATAATAGTCTTTGTGTAATAAACACTAAAAAACTATAAGTACCTACATCAAGTGTCTTATTCCAAGTTTGGAAACCTCCAATTAATAGAATCGCTATAAAAGCAAATAAAATTGCAAATCTTATAAGAGGGATAAAAGCAGAAGATAATTTTATTGCAGCCTTATTACTTCTTTGATAATCGAGGCTTTCTTTATTTAATCTATTTAGTTCCCATTTTTCTTTAGTAAAACTTTTTATGGTTAGAATCCCACTTAAATTATTATTAAGCCTTGATGCCAACAGTCCAGCTTTATTTCTTACATCTCTGTATTTTGGAGCAAGCTTCCTTTGAAATTTAATTGATCCTAAAAATATAATGGGAATAGGAAAGAAAGCAAATAATGCAATTTTTGGGGCCACAAAAATCATAGTGCCCCCAATTATTAAGACAGTTACAAATAACTGAATAATCTGATTAGCCCCTTGGTCAAGGAATCTCTCGAGTTGATTTATATCATCATTCAAAATAGATAATAGCCTTCCAGTATTATCATTTTCAAAAAAATCCATATCTAATTCCTGAATATGCTCATAAGCTTTTATTCTTAATTTATGTTGTGATAGCTGAGCCAAATTTCTCCATAAAATCGAATATAAATATTCAAAGGAGGATTCACCAGACCAAACTATTCCTGAAGCAAATGCAAGAAAAATCAATTGTGCTGGAACTTCTTTTATTCCAAAACCAGCAATCCATGAATTCTGTTCCTTAACAACGATATCCACTGCAAGACCAATTATTACAGGGGGAGCTAAATCTAATATTTTATTAATAATGGAACTAAGAAAAGCAAAAAATAGTAACCTTCTTTCATCAATCAGATTTAAATAAAGTCTAATTATTGGATTTTGATTGTTCTTAGACCTCATAAAAATAATAATTAAATTTTTCTATTATGATTTAAATTTTCTTTAGTTTCTAATTTACATTTTGTTTTTGCATCTTGATGACTTGCAGTTTGCATAAATTCTTCGTAATAACAATTACAAGTTTCATTAGCAATTTCTTCACTATATACCATTTCTGCTTTCATCATCTCCTCTTTGACACTCTGAAGACAAAATAATTTTATGATTGAATTTTGTTTCATTTGAGCTAAATAATAACTATTAAAGGAGTTGAATAGTATTATCAGATTCACAAAAATAAAGAAATTATATTTGCCAGCTTTCATTCTCTATCACTAGTTTCTGACTTTAATTTTTTTTAATTTATTTTTAGTTTCTCTATGCAGATCTCTGGGTAAATCTACCAAACTATAATCATTAAAAATCTGTATCTTACCTATGGATCTACCATTTATATTAGTTGAATTACAGATTGAGGATATGATATTTGCAACTCTAACTCCATCAAATTTACCAAAGTTAAATTTGTAGGTTTCAAAAGAATCATTTTGATAATTATTTCTTCTATTTGAATTTCTCATACGATTATTACTATTTCTATTTGATCTATTTCGATCACTATTATTTTGTTTATTAATCCAAGAATCATCGTCATTAACAAAAAATGATTTATTACCTATTACTAAATTAATCGCCGCCATTGCAATACTTGAGTCATCCATAGAGTATTTTTCTTTTAAATTATCTACTACATCAATAATCAAAGCTTTATTTTCTTCATTTTCATCTTTAGCTAAAAAACTCTCATTAACATTTTCTATAAGTTTATCCATCCTTTTTTCATTTATTATTTTATTACTTGGTATATTAATTTCTTCAATCTTGGTTCTTGTTGAGTTTTCTAAGTTTCTTAGAAAATGTTTTTCTCTTTGATTAACAAATAAAATTGCTTCTCCTGATCTGCCTGCCCTTCCAGTTCTTCCAATTCTATGAGTATATGTTTCCTTGTCAAAAGGAAAATCGTAATTAACGACAAGTTTTATCCTCTCAACATCTAATCCTCTAGCTGCGACATCAGTTGCGACAAGAATATTAATAAATCCTTTTTTCAATCTATCTACAGTATTTTCTCTTTGATTTTGAGGTATATCTCCATTAAGTACAGCCACAGTATGACCTGAATTCTCTAAAGCTTCAGCTATTGAAGTAGTAAGTAGTTTTGTCCTAACAAAAATAATTACTCCCTCGTTATTAAGTTCTAGTATTCTTTTTAAAGCATCTAACTTATGATGCCTTTGTACATATAGAAATTTTTGCGAAATTAATTGAGTTTCTTTTTTTACACTTTTGATTGATATTTCGGCGGGATCATTTAGATATTTTTTTGCTATATTTCTTATCTCATTAGGCATTGTTGCTGAAAACAATACCATCTGTTTATTTTCGGGAAGTTGATCTATTATCCATTCAATATCTTCAAGAAAACCCATATTTAACATTTCATCTGCCTCATCTAAAACAAGACAATTTATATCTTTAATTTTAAAAGTCCCCTGCCTTATATGATCCATAATTCGGCCTGGGGTCCCAACTACTACGTCAACTTTTCTTTTTAATGCAGAAATTTGATTTCGATAGTCGGTACCTCCATATATTGCAACCGTCTTAAAATTACTAGATTCAGAACTATAACTTTTAAAAGATTCTGCCACTTGAGTTGCTAATTCTCTTGTAGGAGTCATAACTAAAACCTTGGCATTTAATTCTTTATTATCTGAAAGTTTTTCAATTAATGGTAATGCGAAAGCTGCAGTCTTTCCTGTTCCTGTTTGTGCTTGGCCTAGCAAATCCCTACCTAACATTAGTTCGGGAATTGCAGCTTTTTGGATAGGAGTTGGATTTTTATATCCTTTATTTATTAACGATTTTAATATCGATTTATTAAACCCAAAATCGAGAAATCCATTCTCATTATCATCTCCTTTCGATACTTCCAATAGTTGAGATTCAATTTCTTTTTTGTAATCTAAGTTCTTGAACTCTTGTAGGGAAGAATCTTTATTCTGAGACTTTTCCTGCTCACTACCAAGAGAGTTACTATCTTTTTTTAAAGCCATTTTAAATGCCTAATAATCTTCTGATTAGGCATTCAACAAATATCTAAATTGACTTAAATTGTTGATTAGCCTTACAGAGCCGAATTATTAATCTAACATCTTGGGGTTAAGATATTATTAATTTCTCAAAATTAAAATTTAATTTAAATAATATATATTTAATGATTTTTTCGCTCTTGTAACGGCAGTATAAAATAACCTTCTTTCAAAATTATCTCTGCAAAAGATATTTTGATTATCTTTTTTTTCTTTTACAGCATATTGATTTCTTCTATAATTTTGGGTCCACAAAATGTTTACATTTTCAGATTCACTTCCTTGAGATTTGTGAATAGTAATGGCTATTGCTGGTACAACATTTTCTAAATTAGTTGGCTCAATTAATGTGACAATTTCTTCGTTATTATCATTAAATTTTCTAAAAAGATATTTTCTTTTATTTTTTAAACCTATAAGTACTCCGATATCCCCATTTGACAATCCAAGTTCATTATTATTTTTTGTACACATAATCGGAACACCCTCATTAAGGGTTTTAAGGTCATAGGGTTTTTTTTGACTAAAAACAATTTCATTCAAATATTCAACACTCCATATTCCGGAATTTTTTTCGCATAAAATCAAGTGACTTTGTAAATCCAGAAATATCTTATCTACTAAATCTTTTTCATTAAGCAATAGATTATCAATACTCTCATCAAATATATATTTTTTTTTACTTAAATTTGAAGTTGAAATATTTAACTTTTTTAGATGACTTGTAATCGAAAATAATAGATCTTTTGGAATATCTTTTTCTCTATTCTTTGAAATAGTAATTTCTTTTGAATTATTGTCTTTTTCTAATTCTTTTATCTTTTGATTAAGTAAAGAAAAATCATTATCAAATATTAAACTACTAATTAATGCTATATCTCCATTATTTCTATAAGTTTTTTCTAAATTTACTACGCAAGATTTAATTGAAGTATTATCGGAATATTCAAACAAATAATTCCATATAGAATAGTTATTTACTGGAGACAATTGATTTTTATCTCCAACTAAAATAATTTTACAGTCCTTTGCTAGCAAATTTAAAACTGATTCAATCAAATCGATATTAACCATAGACATTTCATCAATTATGAAAATATCAAGCTCTTTTAGTTTAAATTTCAACTTAAGAGATTTATTTTGAGAATTTAAAATCCATCTATGTAAAGTTTGAAATTCTATTTGATTTAAAAATTTGCTTAAGGAAATATTTTTTTTATCATTAAGAGCTTCTTTTAAACGAGCTGTAGCTTTACCAGTTGGAGCGGATAAACCAATATTTAAAAAGTTATCAATTTGAAGGAGCTCTAGTATTAACTTTATTATTAAAGTGGTTTTACCCGTACCTGGTCCTCCTTGAAGGAAAACTAAGTTTGAATATTTAAATATATTTTTAATTTGATTAATTTTATTATCATCTTTGTTAATTATTGAATTCGTTAAATTATCGGTATCTATTTTTTTTAGAAATGAATTAATAACTCTTTCTATCTTTTTTGACCATTTTGATAAGGATAATTTTCTATTTTCTAATACGAATGGAGAATGAAGGGAACCAATCAAACCGATATTTTTTAGAACATCTATATGTTTATTGGGCCAGCCATCTTCTAATAATTCAAAGATTATTAAACTATTATCAACATCAATAATAGTTTCACCATTTTTTTCAAACTCTAATAAAATTTTTATTACATCTTTTACGAAATTTCCATATTTTTTTTCACTAAATTTGAAAATACCTAAGATAAAAGTAAATATATGATCATATTGAAACTTTTCAATATCTGTAATAGTTTTAGTCATTCTAAAAAAGGTTATCTAAATAATTAATTCTTTTTAAAGGTGCTTTGCTAATAAAAATACCTGGAGATATATCTTCAGACTTAGATTTTTCAAATAATTCAAAATCTGGCAATCCCTTTAAAAACAAATAAATATATCCTCCTAGATGTTTATGTGGTTGATAATTTTTAAGTCGCCACTTTAATAATCTATGCAATGCTAATAAATAAAGATGAGATTGCAATGGATAATGATGTTTAATCATTTCATTTCTCATATTTTCATAGTTATAGTTTCTTGGTAAACAATCACTATTATCACTATCAGAAATAAAATTACTTTTCCAATCAATTACCCACCATTTACTATCTTCTAATTTATTTCCTACAGGGAAAACACAATCAATACATCCTGAATGAAAGCCTTTATTCATAATTTGAAGATCATTTATTTTATTTGCATATTCTTCACCAAATTCATATTCCTGATCTAAAAAAAAGCAATTTGATATATCATTAGAATTAATATTTCTACCTTCATAAGATAGGGTTAAATCATATTTGAGTTCCTTAATTAAGTATTCATTTGGAATATCAACTAGTTTCTTATTTTCTAATTCTCTTCCTAAAGATATATTTATGATTCTTAAAATCGCATCTTTTACTTTAAAAGCTAAGGAAGTATCGATTTGATGAAAGTTCAATTCCTCAATAATTAAATCAACTAATTCTTGATTATTATCATTTCTAAATTCAAATCTTTCTATTATTTTGTGCAGGCAAGTCCCAGGAATAGTTCCTTTTGGAAATTCACTTAAGGGATTTGGATAAGAAAAATAATTAGGATAATTCTTTGAATTCTTAAAATTAGAATCTTTAATAATTGATATATTATCTTCATAATCACTATATTGATTAATGACTGCATCAATATTTTTGTCTTTACGTATCCAAGAAGAATAACTTGAATAAGAAATAAATTGATCAGAATTAAATACATTAGATATTTTTTTATTAAAGTTATCGATTTTCCAAAGATTATTATTCAATCGATTGGTTTGGAACTTAGAAAAAATTTCTTTTATTTTCTCTTTTTCTATCCTGACTTCAAAAGTAGAATTATAAATATTGATATTTTCCAAATTATTAAGTAAATCATTATTTAAAATATTATCTGTATCCTCTAAATCATTAAAAACAATTAGTTTATATTTGCTCCTTGTAAGTGCTACATAAATTAACCTCTCACTCTCTTTAAATAAATCTTCTTCTTCTATTAATTTAAATTTTTCAACTTTCGCGTAATTATTAGAAATATTAACGTATATATTTCTATCAATATTTGATTTCCAAAGAGGTCCTTTAATTTTATTTGACTTTTTTGAAATGATTGAGAGATATGGACATAGCACTATATCAAATTCGAGGCCTTTACTACTATGAATGGTAGAAAGATTTATTCCATTTTGAAGATTATAGTCTTTAGTCAAAAAATCTTCTCCAGTAGAAATTCTTAAAATATGATCTAACTGATTTTTATACCAGTTGAAGACTATATTGAGATCAAAATCATTATTTATTAATTCTATTTCAACAATTTCTGAAAGTTGAAATAAATTTGAATTTAAATCTGAATCTTGAATAATCGAGGATGACTTGTAATTTATAAGTAGTTCATTAACAATGTTTAAAAAACCTTTTTCACTTAGTTCTTGGGACCAAGTAATGCATTTATTAATTAAAATTTCTAAATTATTACTAATTCCATCATCAAGTAAATCTTCTAATTTCATTTCTATAAACTTTGAAGTAGTAAGCAAAGTTATATTTTTTAAAGACCTCGGATTTAATAAACATTCAATGAATAAAAATAATAGAGAACTTGCTTCTGTATCAAAAATATTTTGTTTATTTTGTATTTTGCATGGGAGGTTAAACTGATTTAATTTTTTTTTGAATTCTAAGCATTGCGAATTATTTAATGTAAGAATTGCAATTTTATTAATATCAATTTCTTTATTATTTAAAATAAAGTTAACTATGTAATGAGTTACAAGATCATCTATGTCAGTCTCTTTTTTTGAAAATTCTACAATTTCAAATACATCCTTAAATTTAAAATCAGGATTAATATTTTCATTAATTCTTGAGGTTAATTTACTATAGTTTAGTTTTGATTGTTTAAGTCCATTCTTATAAAGTTTATTAAGAACATCGATTAACTTTTTTGAGGATCTATAGTTATCTGTAAGACTAAAAACTTCGATTGCATTGGATCTTGCATCTAAGTAAGTTTCAATATCTCCACCTCTAAATTTGTAAATCGCTTGTTTTGGATCTCCTACGCAAAGTAAAAAATGATTTTTTGTATTAAAGAACTTTTTTATTAAATTCCACTGAGTAATATCTGTATCTTGGAACTCATCAACTAAGACACATTTAAATCTTTTTTGAATTTTAGATAGAGTATTACTATTACTAATTTCCGAATCTAGAAATGTATTTTCTACAGTCTTTATAAGATCATTGAAGTTAAAAATAGAAAAACTTTTCTTTAATTCAATTAATTTTATATAAGCTAATTGGGTAAATATTCTTACAAATTCAGTAAAGAAACCTTCTTTTATTTTATAAATTTTATCTTGTAATAAATTAAATTCAGTAAAATCCAATTTTATATTATGTTTATTAATTTCTTTTGATATATTTTCAATATAAAAATATTGCGATAAAAGATCATCCTTAGAAATATCATATATAAAATCAATAACATTTTTAGAATTAAGCCTTTTGTTAACCTCTTCAATCCAACAATTTATTTGATTAAACTTATCATTTCTTGGTTTTGCAGCATATATTTGACTTTTTCCACCATTTTCCTTAATTAATTTTCCCAACTCTATTAGTTGTGAAAATAATTCCTTACCTTTCTTATTCCATTCAAA
>QCCN01000008.1 GCA_003278925.1 Prochlorococcus sp. AG-347-L17 | reverse complement strand
TGAATTATGGATTAATAAATCATTTAACGAATCAATCCCAAATCTATGGACCCACTTAAGAACAACATTTTCTTTAAGCAAAAAATTATTTTCTAAAGAAGCTTGTTTAAAAACTTCTATTAAATGATTTTTTAAAAGCATAAAATTTCTAATTTAACTTTCTATTTAACAGAGGCCTTATGATAATCAAGGAAAAAACTGTTAAAGAAAATAAAATCGAGATACAACTCTTACAAGTTAAATCACCATATGGGGCATGTAAAGCCACTAATTCTAAATCCATAGTTTGTGTATAGGCAGTCCTAATAGGTTCAATAGCAAAAGTTAATGGATTTAATGAAGCTAACCAGCCCAGCCAATTTGGCATAAAAGAGATTGGAGCTAAAGCAGTACTCGCAAATAAAAGAGGTAAATTTATTACGAAAATAAGAGCGATTAATTCAATATGTCCTGGCAAAACAAACGCTAAACATAAACTTATTGATGTCACAAAAAGAACTAATAAAATTAGTGTTGTAAATACAATTCCTAAACCATATAGGTTCGGCCATCCATAACCCAAAATGTATGAAACAATCATTATTACAATACTCTGAACAAAGCTCAAGATTGTTATGTAAAAGAAAGAAGATAAAACTATGGATAATCTACTGGTTAAAGGAGCCACAAGTAATCTATTAAGAAATCCAAACTCTCTATCAAACATTAAAGGAAGGCCAGAGTTTAGAGCACCGCTAAAAGCAGTAAAAACAATAAGTCCTGCTCCTAAAAAATTCCCATAAGAATCAACTCCTGGTAAAAAACCTTCAGGAGCTTTAGAAAATAATGCCCCAAATAAAAAAAGCCAAATTATTGGTTGTAATATTCCTGCTAAAAGAGTTGATGGTCTCCTTTTTAATTGAATAAATAATCTCTTTGTTAAGGCAAATGTTTCTTGATATAAAAAAAATAAATTATACTGTTGTAATTCCATAATTAGCAGTAATTACTATTCATTATAATTAGTTAACCAAAATATTTTTTATCGCATGGATTGCTTTGATTCTTTTTTTAGGTCTCTTTTCCCTGCCATAGAAATTTCAGCATCCAATAATGTTTTCCCAGTTGCCTGAAGATAGACATCATCCAAGCTTGGCTGACTTTGGGTAAGAGAAAAAATTTCAAACTTTGAGAAGGCTAATTCCACTTTTAGCTTCGTAAGTAAATCTTTTTCCTTATCTGCTACAAAATTTATCGAGAAACCTTGAGCTTCATTTATGATAATCTGACTAATTCCATCTATTGAAGATAAAATTTGACATATATTTTTTGCTTCTTCCTGATTACTAAATTCTCTTACTTTCAAAGTTACTCTATCTCCTCCTAATTTATTTTTGAGCTCTGCAGGAGGCCCTTTTGCTATAACTCTTCCATCATCAATTATCACTAATCTGTCAGCTAATTTATCTATTTCATCAAGATAGTGACTACTCAAAATAATGGTCATTCCATTATTTCTCAAATCTTTCAAAAGTTGCCATATAATATTCCTACTTTCAATATCTAAACCAACTGTAGGTTCATCCAAAATTAATACTTGGGGTAAATGTAAAAGTCCAGCTGCCAGATCTATTCTTCTTTTCATTCCCCCTGAATAAGTTCCGCACTTACGATCAATCCAATCATTCATTTCTAATTGATCAATTAATTTATTTATCCTTTCAAATTTTTTATTTTTGTTGATGTGATATAAATCTGATTGAAAATCCAAAAGCTCTCGTCCAGTTAATATTTTATCAAGTGCAATGTCTTGGGCAACATAACCAATTAATTCTCTAATTTTCCTTGAATTTTTTATCAGATTAATATTATTTATAAAAACTTCTCCACTATCAGGCTCTATTAAAGTAGCAAGTATTTTTATTAGTGTTGATTTGCCAGCACCATTTGGACCTAGTATTCCGAATAATGTGCCAGCTTCAATTTCCATTGATAAATTTTTTAATGCATTGATATCTGAATAAGATTTTGAGAGCCCTTTAACTTTTATATAATTCATCAAACTTACTATTTACTTAAAAAACATTTTACATCTTATTTAATTACTAAGCAGGGATATAATAGATAAAAATATTTGCATAGATTGCTGTTCAAATTCTACGGATAGTTGAGTCCTGGAAATTAATAACAAAAGACAAATTCCAAACATGTAGAGAATAGACCACCTAAAAAGAGACTTTGCTCTTGAAAGATCATCAGGAGATTTCTTTAATTCATTTATTAATTGCAAAAGTCTTCCATTAAATGGCAATAACATAATTCCGTATAAGAAACCCCCTTCAGGTAAAGCAAAGACTCCCATAATACTCATTAAAACTGTGGCCCATCCGTAATGAGAAATCGCTTCAGCAGTAAAAACAGATCCTTTAACAGAAGGGAGCATAGGAATACCAACAGATGCGTAATCATCCTTCAACAAAATTGCAAGTGCCCAAAAATGAGCTGGGGTCCATAACATTACTAAACCAAACAACCACCAACCACTAAGACCTACATGCCCTGTGGCAGCAGACGCTCCAACTAAGGGCGGTATCGCACCAGCAACTCCTCCGAAAACAATATTTTTTGTTGTACGAGGTTTCAAAATAACTGTATATAAAATTACGTAGCTAAATAAACCAAGAAGAGTTAAGCCCGCAGCCAAATAATTTACACCACTTACTAAAAGCGTCGAAGCTGCCAAAGTACATGATACAGCGGCTAAAAATACAGTCTGAGATGACAACTTTCCTGCTGGCAAGGCTCTTTTGCTAGTTCTTGTCATCCTCTTATCTAATTCCATTTCCCACAGGCAATTAAGAGCTCCTGCTGCTGCTGCTGCCAAAGCGCCTCCTCCTAAAGTGCAGATAAGTTTCGGGGAAGACAAAGGCCATTCTTCTGTTAAAGCCATTCCTCCCAAAGTTGTAGCCAGTAAAAGTGGGATTAATCTAGGTTTTGCTACTTCAAGCCAAGGCGGCAAAGTTAATCTTTTTCTTGAAGGTACAACTTCATCCCTAATTGAAGATTTATAGTTCAAGTTTTCTAAGTTACTACTGTTCATGAGTTGATACCGACCGTTTGGGGATTAAGGGAGTGGTTTGGACCTTTTTTGGTAAAAGGATTTCTAAAAATTAATGTTGTTAATATCGCAATAAATAAAGAGGCGTTAAGTTGATGACCGATAATAAAAATAGGTTCATTTAAATTTGTTTTAAGACTTAAAACACCCAAAGTAATTTGGGAAAACAAGAGAAAAATAAGTGTTGTGAGATATTTCCAATTTTCATCAAGCAAACTTCTCTTATAAATCGCAATAGCAATAATCAATAAAATTGAGAAAGCAATTGGAAAAGCAAATAATTTATGTGTATTTAGAATTAGACATTGTTTATTAAAAGATAAGCAAATATGCGCTGACCATGTTGATGAAAGCCTTACGCCAATAAAAGATTGAATCAGAGTAAGTAAAAGAGGGACAAAAAATAATAATCTCCACCAAATTAATGGCTCTTCAATGCCGTCATTTTCTAAATTTTGATTTATTGAAATTGTTGTAATGAGAAGTAGAAAAGCTATTAAGAGATGGCCAGTAACAGTATAGGAATCAAGCAGGTTTATTACTGTTAAAGCTCCAAAGGATCCTTGGACAATAACGAGAAAAAGTAATAATGAATAAGTTTTAGGTAACCAATTTGGAATTTCATTTTTCCAAATAATTGAAAGCGCAAATTTAAAAAGAATTAATATTCCAACCAGAAAAGCATCTAGACGATGAAACCACTCTAGAAATACTCTTAGGTTCATATGTTTAAAAGGCAAAAAAGATCCATAACACAATGGCCAATCTGGACAGGCAAGTCCTGCCTCCATGACTCTCGTAGCACCTCCAATTACGATTAGTGCGATAAGTGCTAATACACTATGACTTCCCAACCTTTTAAAAATTGTCAGATATTTTGATTTATATAAATGGTTATTGATCAAATGGATAAAACCTATTATTTTGCATAATAAATTAGATTCAAAAACCAAACATTAATTAAAAATTAATATGTTTAATTTAAAAAATAATTTACTAATTTAATCTTTTTTCCCTGACAATTAACTTTAAAAAGTTATTAATAATACGTCTTTTATTTTGTAAATCTTAAGAAGTTGTGAATTTAAATGTTTTTCTTTTAACAAAGGATGCAGGATTAAAAAAATTGAATATCTTGAAAATATAAATACAAATTTTTTGAGATCAATTGTTAAATAAAAACATTTATTTAATACTAATTATTTCACTTGTTTTTGCAATATCTTTTTGGATTGGTTTTAATGTAAATTTGCTCCCAACGGAAGCAAGTATTAATGCACCAATTTACGATGAACTTTTTAAAATTCTTTTCATAATTGGATTAATTATTTTTATAGGAATGACAATAGCTGTTATTTATAGCTTATTTAGGTTTAGGAAAAGAAATGATCAGATAGGTGATGGTATAGCTTTAGAGGGAAATTTAAGCTTAGAAATTGTATGGACAATTATTCCTTCAATAATTGTTTTGTTAATAGGTTTATATAGCTACAACATCTACGATCGAATGGGAGGGATGAAAGAACTAAATCATAACCACGAAATGATGAGTTCTAATTCTGAAAAAATATGGGCTGGAATAAGTCAAACTTCTGATAATGAAATAGCAATAAATAATTTGTCAATTGAAGTTTCAGCTATGCAATTTGCATTTCTATTCAATTATCCCAAGGGCAATTTCATATCAGGAGAACTACACGTTCCTGTTGATCAAAAAGTATCAATGAAAATGGAATCCAAAGATGTTATTCATGCTTTTTGGGTGCCAGAGTTCAGAATTAAACAGGATATTATTCCTGGGCAGCCTACTATTCTAAATTTCACTCCTACAAAAGTAGGAAAATATCCGATAATTTGCGCAGAATTATGTGGCCCATATCATGGAGGAATGAGAGCCTCCATAATTGTTGAAGAAGAATCTGATTACAACGAATGGTTTAACAAAAATAAAAAACCTGAGGTAAATTTATGACAATATCAATTGATCCACAAAAAACTAATAATGAAAGCCTTCAACCTAAAGGCTGGCTTAGATACTTTAGTTTTAGCCTTGATCATAAAGTAATTGGGATACAATACTTGGTTTGTGGTTTTCTCTTCTATTTAATAGGAGGAAGCTTAGCGAGCGCTATAAGAATTGAACTAGCCAGTCCAATGTCTGATTTCATGCCAAGAGATGTTTATAACCAAGTTTTAACTTTACACGGAACAATAATGATATTCCTTTGGATAGTGCCAGTAGTAAACGGTGCTTTTGGGAATTATTTAATTCCATTTTATGTAGGCGCGAGAGATATGGCATTCCCAAGATTAAATGCCGTAGCTTTTTGGTTAATTCCTCCTTCAGGTTTGATGTTGGTAGCAAGCTATTTTGTTGAGGGTGCGGCTCAGGCTGGATGGACGGCTTATCCACCTTTAAGCATAACTACTCCTCAATCTGGACAAATTATTTGGATTCTGAGCGTTCTATTACTTGGAGGCAGTTCTATATTTGGTGGAATAAACTTTATAGCCACCATTATCAAATTAAGAAGGCCAGGATTAAAACTAATGCAATTGCCAATGTATTGTTGGGCAATGCTTGGAACAAGTCTATTAGTTGTTTTGTCAACTCCTGTTTTAGCAGGCACTTTAATTCTTCTTAGCTTCGATATCATTGCTAATACGGGGTTTTTCAATCCTGTTTTAGGAGGAAATGTCGTAGTTTATCAGCATTTATTTTGGTTTTATTCTCATCCAGCTGTATACATTATGGTCCTTCCAGCCTTTGGTTTAGTTAGTGAAATACTTCCTGTACATGCTAGAAAACCACTTTTCGGATATACAACAATGGTTTTTTCAATAATGGGGATAGTAGTTTTAGGTTTAGTTGTTTGGGCGCATCACATGTTTACAAGTGGAACGCCCCCTTGGATGAGATTGTTCTTTACAATTGCCACAGCTTTTATTGCTGTTCCAACAGGTATAAAATTTTTTAATTGGGTTGCAACATTATGGGGAGGTAAAATTTCCATAAATAGTGCAATGTTATTCTCTTGTGGATTTATTATAAATTTTGTTTTTGGAGGTATTACAGGAGTTGCTTTGGCACAGGTACCTTTCGATATTCACGTACATGATACCTATTTCGTTGTCGCCCATTTTCATTACATAGTTTATGGAGGGACTGTTTTTATTATTTTCTCTTCAATTTATCATTGGTTCCCCAAAGTAACTGGAAAAATGCTCTATGAAAAATTAGGAATTTTACATTTTATCATTACCTTTATTGGATTTAACTTGTGCTTTGCCCCTCAACATTGGCTTGGTTTAAATGGAATGCCAAGAAGAGTTGCGGAATATGATCCTCAATTCCAGTTCGTTAATCAAATTAGCAGCCTTGGGGCTCTTTTGATGGCTATAAGTACAATTCCTTTTTTAATTAATGTATTCCTTAGTGTTAGAAATGGAAAAGATTCTGGAGATAACCCTTGGAATGCTCTTACACCTGAGTGGTTAACATCTTCTCCACCTCCAGTTGAAAATTGGGAAGGAGAAGCTCCATTAGTTGAAGAACCCTATGGTTATGGTAAAGAAATTTCTGAACGAGAATAAAAACATATGACAACTCTTGATAGCTCAAAAGAAATTCAAAAAAATAATTCTGAAGTCAACGAAACACATGAAGACTTCAGAATGTTTGGTCTTATAACTTTCCTAATTGCGGACGGAATGACTTTTGCTGGATTCTTTGCTGCTTACTTAACATACAAAGCAGTAAATCCATTACCTGATGGGGCTATTTATGAATTAGAACTCCCAATTCCTACACTCAATACAATTTTGTTACTTGTTAGTAGTGCAACTTTCCATAAAGCAGGCAAAGCACTATTAAAAGATAAAAACTCTGAATCCCAAAAATGGTTATTTTTTACTGCTTTCCTTGGAATTATATTTTTAATATGTCAATTATTTGAATATTTTCATTTACCTTTTGGATTAACCGATAATTTATTTGCAAGTACTTTCTATGCTCTTACTGGTTTTCATGGCTTACATGTCACTTTAGGCACTTTAATGATTTTAATTATTGCTTGGCAATCGAGAATCAATGGCGGAAGATTAACTAGTCAAAATATGTTCCCTCTGGAAGCTGTTGAATTGTACTGGCATTTTGTAGATGGAATATGGGTTATTTTATTTATTATTTTGTATCTTTTATAAAAATATATATTTTAAAAATTAAATATATTTTTTATTAATTTATATTGCCACAGTTCTCCTTTTTAGTAAGAATATATAATTAGAAATTTGTCAGATAATGCTAGAAGGAAAAGAACTTCTTGAAAAAGCAAAATTATTAAGTAAAAAATCTGAAGATGAGATAGCCAGAGGTTGTGGGTACGTAGGTCCTAGTGGAAGAATCTTAAGAAAAAGTTTTTATAGGGCGCTTATTGAAGCTAAGGGTTACAAAATAGGAAATGGTCGTCAGGGTAAAAATGGTAATAGAGCTTCAAGAGGCAGACAGACAGAATTCAGAACTAAAGTTCATGGCAATGGGAATCTATTAATTGGTCATGCCTACACCAAAAAATTAGGTCTAGAACCTGGTCAGGAATTTAAAATCGATCTTAAAAAAGAATCAAAAACAATTTATCTGATTCCATTAAATTAAAAAATATATTTTACCAACCGTTTTCTTTAAGCCACTCGGAAGAAATATTATTTGAAGATAAATCTTGATTACTATTTTTATTAAATAAAAGTAATTTCTCTACATATTTAATTAGTGCATCTGCCTCAAGGTTTACGCTGTCACCGATATTTAATTTATTCAGATTTGTTTTATGCCAAGTATGAGGAATTATCGCAATAGTAAATATTGCTCCTTCCTGCTCATATTTTGCAATCGTAAGACTTATACCATTTACACAAATACTACCTTTATTAACTATATATTTTGAAAAATTATTATTTTTCCACTTTATTGATAAGAGCCAAGATTTCTCTAATTTTTCTATATTCTCAACTATTCCAAGGCCATCAACATGTCCGCTGACTATATGCCCTCCTAGACGATCAGACACCCTAAGAGCGGGCTCCAAATTAACAATCTGATTCAGGTTAGACTTTACTCCTAAAGTTGTTTTTTTTAATGTCTCCTCACTAACATCAACAGTAAATTTATTTTGAAAAATCTCTTTAACTGTCAAACAAATTCCATCAACAGCTATGCTGTCACCAATTGCCATATCAAATAAATTATCTAGAATTTCAATTTCTAAAATATTTTTTTCTTGTCTTAGTTTTCCAACTGATTGGATTATTCCTGTAAACATAGTTTAAAAAAAATATTTTTGCAAAATTTTGTATTTACTTTAATTTACTTTAAATCATTTTCAACTATAAATAAATTAAAGAGTAAATAAAAAGAAATTGATCATATTTAGATGATTATTAATTCACAAAAAAGATCATTTGGTAGAGGGGCGAAAGTAAGCTTATTCACTTTGGGGACAATGCGAGCAACTGAAAGTCTTGCAAAAATGTATAGCATAATAAAAAATGCATATTATGTAGGAATTAACCATATAGAAACAGCACCCTCTTATGGTGATGCTGAATCACTTATTGGAAATTCAATAAAAAAATTAGCAATAGAAGAGAATATAAAAGAAAAAAATTGGGTGATTACTTCCAAAGTTTTACCAAAGGGTGATTTTGACTTTTTAAAAAATAATTTTAAAAAGTCTCTTAAAAATTTAAATCGCGAGAAAATTAATAATCTTGCAATTCACGGAATCAACTTAAAACAACATCTAGATTGGGTTCTTTCTGGGGAGGGTAATAAATTCATTTCTTGGATACTTGAGAAGGAACTAGTTGATCAAGTCGGTTTTAGTTCTCACGGAAGTTATTCACTAATTAAAGATGCAATTAACTGTGAAGTTTTTACTTTTTGTAGTCTTCATTTACATTATTTAGATCAATCTAAGATTGCTTTAGCAGAGGAAGCTATAAAAAAAGGTATGGGAGTTTTAGCAATATCACCTGCAGATAAAGGCGGTAGATTGTATTCTCCAAGTGATATTTTGATAGAGGCCTCTAAGCCTTTTCATCCATTAGAATTAGCGTATCGATTTCTTCTCGCAAAAGGCATTACAACTTTATCCTTGGGGGCGACAAACAAAAAAGATTTTGAATTTGCGCATAAACTTAGAAACTCATTCGAGAAGCTTACAAAACTTGAAAAAAGCGCCCTTAATAAAATTGAGGAAGTTTCTAATGAAAGATTAAACTCAACAAAATGTGAACAATGTAGATCTTGTCTTCCATGTCCAAATGAAGTGCCTATTCCAGAAATACTTCGTTTAAGAAATATATCTGTTGGTTATGGCCAATTAGAATTTGCAAAAGAAAGATACAATTTAATAGGAAAAGCTGGCCACTGGTGGGAAGAAAAAAATTCCTCATTTTGTCAAGAATGTAATAAATGTGTCCCTAAATGTCCTAGTAAATTAGATATACCAAATTTATTAAAGGAAACTCATAACTTATTAATTGAAAATCCTACAAAAAGATTATGGGGATAAGGACTCATTCCAGATATTTTTAAGATTAATTTTTTGTTCATTTGTTAAGACAGGGAAAGACCAACTATTTTCCCAACATTTCTCAGAAGGTCCTGAGATGGGGAGCATTTCAGTTTTATATTTACTTTGCAAATAATCACTATTGAATGGAAGATACCAACCCTGGCTTACTAATTTATCTACTATTGATTTATTTTCTAAAGATTTAATCCATTTCATTAATATTGCATTATTTAGATTTGATCGACTAAGTAGAAAATGCCACATCAAAGGTACGCCTTGGCTAGGGAAAACTAAAGAAAGCCTTGGATCTATTTTTAAATATTTTGAACAAAGACTATAAGGAACTATTGCGACAATAGCATCAGAATTAATCAACCAATTGAGCATATTTTTATCATCAAATAACATAACTTGGCTTTTAAGTTTTTTTAAAGAATTAGATGAATTAATTTTTTGAGCAATTGACAAAATTATTCTGGGACTTTGAGGAAAAATAATTTTCCCAGTTAATTTTTCAGAAAGAAGAAAATCCCAAGATGTTCTTGCTGAAGTTATTAATTCTTTATTATTTTTAATGATGATTGTATAGGGTACTACGCCAATAGGAAATAATTTACTCCTTAGATTTTGATCAAAGCTTCCCAAAAAATCTATCGATCTCTTATCCAAATTTTCGAACATTGCATATTCATTTATTTTTTCAAATTCTGAAAAATCTATACTAGAAATCCATCCATCATTTATTAAAGTAAAGTCAGAATTGAAAATTGTGTTTCTATTTTTTTGTAGCTGAATATTTTCAAAATTAATTTTTTCCTGCTTCCAATCTTTTGGAATCGTATCTTTAAAAGATTCTGGATAAAAAGAATTTTGTAATGCAATTTTTACTTTATCAGGCAGATTACTGCAAGAGTTTAAGAAAAATAAAAGCGAAAGCTTACCACAATTTAAAAATTCTCTTCTGGTTGCAAATTTTGAAAACATTCAGCAATCCTTCTCTAAAGAAATTTGACCTAGGCCCTTCATAATTTCCAGATTTTGTTGACACAATGAAACTATTTCTTCATTTTTAAATCCATCTAAGAAAGCAAGCAATGATATTCCACCAGCACCTACACCTTCTTTTACATGACCTAATTCATAATCCTTCAATTCTTTGTATTTTGAAGATTTGAAATTTAAAGGACTGGCTAAACCTAATAATTTGACATCATATTTTTCATTAATTAGATTTACTAAATCATTTAGAGAATTATCTTTCACAAGCCACCCAGTTGTCGCAATAAAAACATCTTCAAAAAATTCATCTTTATTTTTTTCACCTAAAAATTCTAATACAAGCAAAATGACTGCTAACATCTGACTTCCTCCAGACAATATTACAGGTTGTTTTGCTAACCTGGCACCAATTAATAGACCCATTGAAAAAGCTTGGAAAGGATCACCTACAGCCGCGACAACATCAAAAGAGTCGGAATCAGCCTTGAAATTCGCATTTAAAAGTCCCCTTTTAATTACTTGTCTTCTTAGTTCTCTTGGAGCTTTAAATAAACTACTCCCTACTAAATTAGATACCTGCAAACCAAAAGCTTCCATTACTGCCTGAGCAGTTGTGGTTCCCCCCGGTACAGATTCAGAAATTAAAACTGGTTGTTTTAAGGATTTTCCTATCGCAAGACCTTTTTCATAGAGATTTAAAACTCTCTCTTTAGTCATCGATTTACCAGTAGTAAGACAATTTGATGGGCCCAAATTTCTATCTTCTACAACCAAATGATTAAAATAAGGCTTTGCTCCTATTCCCAGAGGAACAATAACTGGATAAGTATTTATAAGCTTTGAACAAACATGACTGATTAGGGCCGGAGTTACTCCTGCATTGAGAAGAGGCAATTTATATTTATGATCTTTTGAAGCACCCTCAAGTAAAAATTCAGCATCTGCGAGCGCAGTTTTTCTCCTCGATTTTGGATTAATACCTGCTGCGGAAATTCCTGGAATTTGAGATGTATTAGTGCCAGCAATTATAAGAAATATTTTTAAATTTTTAATATTCTTTTTCAGTATTTCTATCTTATTGAGTTGTCTTTTTTTATTGGATTCATTTCCAAAAAAATTTATCCCTAATTCTGTACTGTACATTCTTACTTTTTTTAATTATTAAAATCAACTAAGCTATTTAACAATCTTGGAGGATCTGGGATGGTTAATTTAAATCTAGGGAACAGAGAATAGGCAACTACATGTACAGTTAAAACATAAACTATTTCTTGAAAAATTATTAATAAAATTGCACCTAGTTGTATACTCAAAATTGAGGGATATAAAGGTAAATTAAATAATCCAATTAACTTTTCTATTAGACCATAACTCGCTCTAGTAATTAACACCCAAAGATTATCTCCAACCAAAGTAGATAATGCTATTACTCTTATTAAGAAGCCAAGGGTTCCAATAACAACTCCCCCAGTTAAACTAAGTTTCCAACTCTTTTGTTTAAACCAACACCAACCTAACCAAAAAGCCAAAATCCCATAAGGAAATAAAAATAAAGTTCCTCTAACAGGACCCATAATTATGAATAAAAGTAGAAATTGTATTAAAAGTCCTTCTAATGCAATTTTAGTTCCCCTTCTCAAGTGCAACAAGATCATTGGGAGGGGTAAAATCAACCTTAATAAAGCTCCCCCAATTGGCAGATAATATAATGCAACCCATAATAAAGACGAAAGAGAAGCTAAATAAGAGGTCTCGACAATATTTAATGCTTCAGTTTTTGTTGTTATTTTCATTTTTTGTTGAATATTTTTAATTAATTTTTATTCATACTTTTATTTTTTGAATCTAAGATACGTTCAATCTTTTCTATTTCAAAATTTACCTCAGAATTACTCAATATGGTACTCAACTCTTCCGTGGGATCTTTTGGATCTACATCTTTCAAAATGAATATTATTTTGTAAGATTGAAGCTCAATTTTTCTTTTTTTTGAAAGATTCTTAATTTTTTTATTTTTTTTATCATCAAATTTTTTGTTTTCTTTTTCTAAATTTATATCATTTTTATTTTCTGGAACATTTTTTGGCTTTTCTACCTTTTTAATTTTTTTATTTTTTTTATCATCAAATTTTTTGTTTTCTTTTTCTAAATTTATATCATTTTTATTTTCTGGAACATTTTTTGGCTTTTCTACCTTTTTAATTTTTTTATTTTTTTTATCATCAAATTTTTTGTTTTCTTTTTCTAAATTTATATCATTTTTATTTTCTGGAACATTTTTTGGCTTTTCTACCTTTTTAATTTTTTTATTTTTTTTATCATCAAATTTTTTGTTTTCTTTTTCTAAATTTATATCATTTTTATTTTCTGGAACATTTTTTGGCTTTTCTACCTTTTTAATTTTTTTATTTTTTTTATCAGCAATATTTTTGTTTTCTTTTTCTAAATTTATATCGTTTTTATTTAATAAGTTATTTTGTAAATCTTCATTTTTGCTTGTTTTTTCTAAATCATTAAAACTACTTTCAAGAAAATTTCCAATCCTCCCTCCTGAGCATGATTGCAAGAAAATTAAAAAAATTAATAAAAAAAATTCTTTTTTTTTTAAATTCATATTTTTTCTAACTTTTCTTTTTCCTTGTATTTTTTTTATTACTTATCTTTGATTTTTTTAAAATAGAGCCTTTTTTATCTTTTAGTTTTTCTTCTAAAAGAGATATAGCATCATCTATCGTGAATTTTTCTAAATCAGTATCTTTTGCAAGCGAAACATTAGTTTTGCCACATTTTAAATAGACCCCATATCTTCCATTTAAAATTTGGATTTTTTCATTAAATTCTTGAGGTTTTCCAAAGTCTTTAAGTACCTCTTGACCACCTCTACCCATTTTTGGCATCGCAAGAATTTCTAATGCTCGTTTTATATCAACTGTAAAAACATCATCCTCTTTCTTTAAGGATCTGTTTTCAGATTCATTTTCATTTTTAATCCATTTGATATAAGGACCAAATCTTCCTCTATCAGCCTCAACAATTCCGCCTTCCGGATGAACTCCTAACAATCTAGGCAAACTTAAAAGTACAAGAGCCACATCTAGAGTTAGATCATCAGTTCTTAATTCTTTGGGTAATGAAGCTCTTCTTGGTTTAGCTTTATCTTGATCATTATTTCCCAATTGTACATAAGGTCCATAAGGGCCAAATCTTAAAAAGACTTTTTCCCCAGTTTTTGGATCAGTTCCAAGATCTGATGGGCCACTTAAAATTTGATCAACTTGCTTTATATCTAAATCTCCAGGAGTAATATCCATTGGAAGATTACCTTTCGCCTGAATTTCATTACCAGATTCATCAATTTTTATACCCTCTAACCAAGGTCCATTAGAGCCTATTCTGACTATGCAAGGAAGGTCTTCGAAATCAACTTTTCTATAAGCTTTACCATCAATATCACCCTCTGTTTTCTGAACTTTTACCTCTAAACCATTTTTACCTTTATAGAAAGTTTCGAGGTATGGTAGCCACTCAAGGTTGCCTGAAGATATTTCATCCAATGAAGATTCCATTTTTGCAGTAAAAGTAGTATCAACGAGATCAGGAAAATGTTCTTCTAATAGAGCAGTAACAGCAAAAGCTGTAAAGGTTGGAGCCAAAGTATTGGAAGATATATTCGCATAACCTCTATCCACTATTGTCCCAATAATGCTTGCATAGGTAGAAGGTCTTCCAATCCCTTCTTTTTCAAGTACTTTCACTAATGCAGCCTCTGTATATCTTGCAGGAGGTTTAGTTTCATGAAAAGTAGATTCCTTATTAGTAACTTCAAGAGATGTCCCAGTTGTTAAGTTTGGGAGAATAATTTCTTGTTGTTCAAGTGATGAACTTGGGTCATCACTTCCCTCTACATAAGCTCTGAAGAATCCTGCGAAATCAATACTTTTCCCGCTCGATTTAAATAATCCATCCCCCACGCTAATTTCAGCATTAATCATTGTTAGCTTAGCTTCCGCCATTTGACTGGCTACAGTTCTTTTCCAAATTAAATCGTAAAGAGATAAGTCTCTACCAGTTAGATTAGTTTCCTTAGGTGTTTTGAATACCTCACCTGCCGGCCTAATAGCTTCGTGTGCTTCTTGAGCATTTCTTGCAGTTGAATTAAATTGTCTTGGTGAGTTAGATAAATATTCTTTTCCATACATAGAACTGACACATTCTCTAGCTGCTCTTGTGGCTTGTTCGGAAAGATGTACTGAATCAGTTCTCATATATGTTATGTATCCTCTCTCATATAGCCCTTGTGCGCATCTCATGGTTTCTCTCGCAGACAAACGAAGCTTTCTATTTGCTTCTTGCTGTAATGTGCTAGTTGTGAATGGAGGAACTGGCTTACGAGTGGATGGTTTTTTTTCGATTTTTGATACTAACCAATCCTCTGAGGAAAAAGTCTTCAATAATTCATTCACTTTTTCTTCTCCAATTATTAAAGATTTATTCCCTTTTTTTAATTTGCCGGTCTGTTCATCGAAATCAGAACCATTAGAAATTCTTTGACCGTTTAAACTGAATAATTTAGTTTCGAAAGTAATATTATCTTTTGCTAGGGAAGCTTTAATCCCCCAGTAAGAAGCTTTTTTAAAGGATCTTCTTTCTCTCTCTCTCCTAACAAGAAGTCTTACTGAAACTGATTGAACACGACCAGCAGATAATCGGGGGGCTACCTTCTTCCAAAGTAAAGGAGATAATTCATATCCAAAAAGCCTATCTAAGATTCTTCTTGTTTCTTGAGCCTGAACAAGTTCCATATCAATTTCTCTTGTTTGGTCTAAAGCTTTATTAATTGCCTTTTTCGTAATTTCATGAAAAACCATTCTCTTAGTTGGTATTTTAGGCTTAAGTATTTGCAGGAGATGCCAGCTAATACTCTCTCCCTCTCTATCTTCATCAGTTGCCAGTAATAGCTGGGTCGCACCTTTTAATGCATCTTTTAACTCTTTAACAACTTTTTTCTTATCTTTTGGAACTATATAAAGTGGTTCAAAATCTTCTGTTGTATTAACTCCTATCCTTGACCATTTTTCCTTTTTAACAGCAGCAGGTATTTCAGCAGCTCCTTTTGGAAGATCTCTTACGTGTCCCATTGAAGCGAGAACTTCATAATTAGAAGGCAAAAACTTTCTTATAGTTTTTGCTTTGGTGGGACTTTCAACAATAACAAGTGTGTGATCCAAGGTTTATTTCAAAAATTGGTGTTTTTGTTCAGTTAGGGCATATTATGATTATTTGAAGCTTTTTCAAGTAATTTTTTCTGAAAATTTCAAAAATCATACCCACAAATTATAATCAAGTTAAGATTAACTCTTAGACCCTTACAATCAAACATCTAATTTAATCCAATTTAATAAAGTGCCCAACGAAATCTTTACAATTAATTTAAATGCTCAAGCCATTATTCCAGAGGCTTTTATTTTACTAGGTATTGTTGGAACACTTCTTGTAGATTTAGCTGGAGAAAAAACTGCATCAAAATGGGCACCAGTAATTTGCTATTTATCAATAGGCAGCTCCCTTTTTAGTTTGGCATTGCAATGGAGTAATCCGGTAGAAAGCTCATTCCTTGGGTCCTTTAATTCAGATAATTTATCAATCGCATTTAGAGCAATAATTTCTTTATCAACCTTAGTATCTTTACTTATTAGTTGGCGGTATACAGAACAAAGTGGCAGCCCTATTGGCGAATTTGCTGCGATAGTTCTGTCTGCCACCCTTGGAGCAATGCTTTTGTGTGGATCTACTGACCTTATTAGTGTATTTATATCTCTGGAAACCTTATCTGTAGCAAGCTACTTACTTTCTGGTTACCTCAAGAGAGATCCAAGAAGTTCAGAAGCGGCATTAAAATACCTACTTGTTGGATCAGCTGCTGCTGCTGTCTATTTGTATGGATCCTCTTTTCTTTATGGATTAAGTGGTTCAACAAACTTAGTGACAATAGGTTTAGAGATTATCAATAAGCCATCCTTCATTACTTCACTAGCTCTTGTATTTGTCTTATCAACAGTTGCATTTAAAATTGCTGCTGTTCCATTTCACCAATGGACCCCTGATGTATATGAAGGTTCACCTACACCTGTAGTAGCTTTTTTATCTGTTGGTTCAAAAACAGCTGGCTTTGCATTTGCAATAAGAATATTAAGCACTACTTTCTCTTCTTTTGACGAAGAATGGAAACTTCTATTTACCATTTTGGCCATATTAAGCATGGCTCTAGGAAATGTAGTAGCTCTAGCTCAAACCTCAATGAAAAGGATGCTAGCTTACAGTTCTATTGGACAAGCCGGATTTGTAATGATTGGAATAGTATCTGGCACACAAGATGGTTTATCAGCAGCTGTTTTATATTTGGCTGCATATTTGTTTATGAATTTGGGTGCATTTTCTTGTGTAATACTTTTTTCACTAAGAACTGGTTCTGACAGAATTCTTGATTACTCAGGACTTTATCAAAAAGATCCTCTCATTACTTTAGGCTTAAGCCTTTGTCTTCTATCTCTTGGAGGTTTACCTCCAATGTTAGGATTTTTTGGAAAGATATACTTGTTCTTTGCAGGTTGGGCAAATCATCAATATCTATTAGTAATAGTTGGATTAGTAACTTCAGTTATATCTATTTATTACTACATTTCAGTGATAAAAATGATGGTAGTTAAAGAACCACAGGAAGCTTCTGAAATAGTCAAATCATATCCTGAAATTAATTGGAGCATTGTAGGCTTACCTCCATTGAGAATTGCACTTTATACTTGCGTTGCAGTAACTGCTCTTGGAGGAATCCTGTCTAATCCTCTTTTTAAATTAGCTAATACTGCAGTTTCAGAAACTCCTTTCTTACAAGATGTTATTGCTATAGCAAACAATATTTCCTAGATTAATTCTTCAATAAATGTCAAAGAAAGTAGCGAGTTTAGAAAATATATCTAAAACATATGGGAAAGAGGATCTAACTGTTAAAGCCTTAGACAGCATAAACTTAGAAATTTATAAAGGTGATTATTTAGCTGTAATGGGAGCTAGTGGATCAGGCAAAAGTACCGCTATGAATATTATTGGATGTCTAGATAGACCATCTAAAGGTATTTATAAATTAAATGGTATTCCCGTTGAGAATCTATCTGATGATGAGCTAGCGGAAATACGTAACCAAAAATTAGGCTTCGTTTTTCAACAATTTCATCTTCTTTCAGACGCAACTGCACTTGAAAATGTAACTTTACCGATGATTTATGCTGGTATTGATCCTGAACAAAGATTAGAGCGAGGTAAGAATGCTTTAAAAAAAGTTGGCCTTTCAGAAAGAATGAATAATCGTCCAAACCAATTATCCGGAGGTCAACAACAACGAGTTGCTATTGCGAGGGCTATTATCAATAACCCTGCAATTTTGTTAGCAGACGAACCTACTGGAGCACTAGATTCAAAAACCACTGAAGATGTATTAGATCTTTTTGACAAACTGCATGAATCTGGAATAACTATAGTTTTAGTTACTCATGAAGATGAAGTTGCAAATCGCGCAAAAAAAATAGCTAAATTTAAGGATGGAAGAATAGTGGAATTGAAAGTTAATTAAATTCAAAATCTTCTTATTACCTTCAGTTGAGTTTCATTTTCAATTCTTAAGTTCCCATTGAAATCAATATCTTTAATTTTCCATATATGAGGACAATAACCACTTGGTAAAAAACTTTTAGTAAGAAACTTATTTGCAGATTTAATAACATATTCTTTCTTCTTATTACATTCAATTGAATCATAAAAAGCTTTAAGAACTTTGGCTGTCCAATAATGTTGATTAATATTCTTAGTTTGAAGTACTTTTGATAATGAAATACCTTCTGATGGAGTGTAATTTAAAACATTCATGCCAAGTCCTACTCTTACATAGATAATTTCTTTGCCTCTTGTTATAACCCTTGGTAAAAATCCAATCAACTTTTTTGAACCAAAAAAAATATCATTTGGCCATTTCAAACAAACATTTATATTCTCTTGTCTAAGCATTTCACATAACTTAATTCCTAAAGACAAATTAAATATTTGACATTCAAATTCTTTTGAAAATATTGGGTAAGCTGCACTTAACCAAATCCCGCCTTTTGGAGAAACCCAAGTTTTTGAGTTTTGGCCAACCCCTGAGAACTGTTCTCTTGCGATAATCGCAACTGGCTGATTTTTATTTATTTCAGAATATCCTAGAAAGTTTGTAAGCTCATTCTCGGTACTTTTACATTTTATTTTGTAAAGAAGTCTCCAGGTTGGATATTGACCCTGGATTTTTTTTAAGTAAAAAACCGTCTTAGATGCAGATCCAATAACTTTCACAAATTCTTTATTAATACAACAAGCATCTTTTTGAAGATTAGATTAACTTTAGTCTTAATAAGTAAATTTTACAAATTGGACAAAAAGTATTTGCCAATAGTGAATAGAAGGAATCCGCATCCATTAAAAAATTGTCTTGATAATTTCAAAAAATCATGGGGAGACTTAGATAAAATTTCTAAAATCAACGAAAACTGGAAGAACTTAATCGGTTTGGAACTATTTCAAGAATGCAAACCTTTAAATATTGAAAAAAAAATACTTACTATTGCAGTAAATCATCCACAGTGGCGCCAAGCTTTAATCTATAACAGACATAAATTAAAAGAAAGAATCGAGAAAATTGGAATAACTTTGAATGAAATAAAAATAATACAAAATTATGAAATTAAAAATAAAAATATTAAGGCTACTAATGCAAAGTTAGTTTGGGCAAAGCATCCAAGCAGAATCCATCAAAATAATATGTGCATTTGTACTCTCTGCAATTCCCCTACTCCTGAGGGCGAAATCAAAAGATGGGGAAAGTGTTCTTTTTGTTGGAGAAAAATAAATAACTAAATTATTCATTTTGTTAAGATTAGAATTCCCATTTGCCCACCCAAAATAGTCCTATATTCAGCTTTTTTAAAGCCAACTTCTTTAGCAATAATTATAAGCTCATTTTTCTTTGGAAAATTTCTAATACTTTTTTCAATATATGCATACTCTGGACCTAAATTAAAAATCCGCGAAATGGTTACTACAATAAATCTCAAATAAATTTTCTGAAAAATATTGGATAAAGAACTTTTTGTTGAGTGATTAAAATCCAAAAATCCTGCCCTTCCTTTATCCTTCAAAAGATAAAAAACTTTTTTTATTCCTTCTTCAACATTATTCAAGTTTCTTAGTCCATATGACATGCAAATCCCATCAAAATTTTTTGAATAATCATTAATTTCTAATACATCTTGAATTTCCCACTTAATAAATTTATTTTTTTTTAGCTCTGATTTTTTCTTTGCAATATTTAAGATATCTTCTGCACTGTCAATTCCAGTAATTGAGCCCATTGGACTAACTCTCTCAGAAATTAAGAATGCTAAATCTCCAGTTCCACAGCACAAATCAGCCCAATCTTCACCATTTAAAGGTTCCAATAAATTAACTAATTTCCTTTTCCATAATCTGTGCAACCCAAAACTTAATAAATTATTTAAAAAGTCATATTTGTAAGAAATCTTGTTAAATATATTTTTGACTTCAATAGTTTTTGTAAATTTCATTTTTAAATTTTAAACTTATTTCTTTTTGGGATTAAATTAAATTTTTTATTCATATGGTCTAATTGGAAGTTTTTTTTCTAGGAGGAAAGTTTTTATTTCTTTTAAAGTAAGTTTCTTATCATGCAGTAATGATGCCAAAAGTGCTGCTGATGCCCTACCTTCTTTGAAAACATCATAGATATCTTCTAGAGAGCCTGCCCCTCCTGATGCAATTACTGGGATATCAACAATATTTGCAACGGATTCTGTCAAATTCAAATCATATCCATTCTGTGTACCATCACCATCCATTGAAGTAAGCAATATTTCCCCCGCGCCTAATTCCTGAACTTTCTTTGCCCAACTTAATACATCTATTCCAGTATTTTCTCGCCCTCCTTTTACATATACTTCCCACTCACCAGCCTTATTAACTTTTCTTCGAGCATCAATTGCTATAACGATGCATTGAGTACCAAATTCTTTAGAACTTTCAAAAATTAAATCAGGATTTTTTACGGCTGAGGAATTCAAACTAACTTTATCCGCACCTGCTCTTAAAAGATCATTAATAGAAGAAACAGAATCTATGCCTCCACCTACTGTAAAAGGGATTTTTACTGATTTTGCTGTCCTAGAAACAAGGTCGACTAATGTATTCCTATTTTCCACACTTGCTCTAATATCTAAAAATACTAATTCATCTGCGCCTTCATCAGAATATCTACAAGCTAACTCAACAGGATCACCTGAATCTCTCAAGTTAACAAAATTCACACCTTTAACGACTCTGCCATTGGCGACATCTAAACAAGGAATTAAACGAAGAGCTACCATTTTAGTAAAAATTGTCCAAATGCTGTTAATCTTGCATAATAGCTTCCATTTTACCTCTTATGGCTGAAACAAAATTATTACCCAAAATCGGTAGTAAAATCAAAATTAACATTAACAAAGTAAAAGATAGACTTCCAGCGAAATTAATTGATCAAATATCCTCTAATCCTAAAGCCGTAATAACAGGATATAAGATGACAGACGGCAGGAGTATTGGAATCACCGCAAAATTCCAGAATGGCGATCAAAACTGGTTTTTCCCAGAAGAAATTGAGAAAGGTTAAAGATTAAAGTGAATGATCCAAAACAACTACTAGGAATTAAGGGTGCATCTGAAACTTCAAGTATATGGAAACTTCGTATACAGTTAATGAAGCCAATTACGTGGATCCCTTTGATATGGGGTGTTATTTGTGGAGCAGCCGCAAGTGGAAATTTTGAATGGACATTTAGTAATGTTTTAGCTTCACTAGCATGTATGTTAATGAGTGGGCCACTTCTGGCAGGTTATACACAAACAATAAATGATTTTTTTGATAAAGAAATTGATGCAATTAACGAACCAAATAGACCAATTCCCTCTGGGAAAATTTCAATTAAAGACGTAAAAATCCAAATTTGGGTATTACTTATTGCGGGCCTAATTGTTGCTTTTCTATTAGATTTATATGCTAAACATAACTTTCCTTCTGTCTTACTTTTAGCCTTAGGAGGATCTTTTGTTAGTTATATATATTCTGCTCCACCCCTTAAATTAAAACAGAATGGTTGGCTTGGAAATTATGCATTAGGCGCATCATATATAGCTTTACCTTGGTGGGCAGGACAAGCCTTGTTTGGGAAATTAACTATTGTGACGGCATTACTAACACTTGCTTATAGCCTTTCTGGACTTGGAATTGCTGTTATTAATGATTTCAAAAGTGTTGAAGGAGACTCAAAGCTAGGCTTAAACTCTTTACCAGTAGTATTTGGAATTAAAAATGCAAGTAGAATAAGTGCGGGTCTGATTGACATTTTTCAATTAGCAATGGTTGTAGTATTAGTCATTATTGGTCAACACTTAGCCTCTGTAATTTTGGTTTTATTGGTAATACCACAAATTACATTTCAAGATATGTGGTTACTAAGAGATCCTCTAAAGTTTGATGTCAAATATCAAGCAAGTGCCCAACCATTCCTTATAACTGGAATGTTAGTTACAGCTTTAGCGATAGGACACAGTTTTTTAGTTGCTTAAGGTGCAAAAGATTAAATTTAAATCTTTTGTTTTAATAATTCCAATATTAATTTTTTCTGGAATATCTTTTTATTTTTTTAGTCTAATATTTAGTACCTTAAAATTTGACGTTTCTAAAAATAAAAAGTCTCGGGAAACCAAATATTCTTACGTAATATCATCTTCTGATAATAAGATACTAAGCAAATTAAGCCGCAAATTTGAAATTGATAATAGTTTTCATAAAATTCCATTTTTTCTTAAACATTCTTTTATATCTTCTGAGGATAAAAGATTTTATAAACATAATGGAATAGATTTAAAAAGTATTTCACGTGCCCTTATTCAAAATATTAGAAGTGGTTATGTTAAAGAGGGAGGAAGTACGATTACACAACAAGTTGCTAGATTACTTTTTCTAAATAATGATTTAAGTTTTCAAAGAAAAATCAAGGAAATATTTATATCACTCATACTTGAATTTAGATATAACAAAAATCAAATTTTAAAATTATATTTAAATAATATTTATCTAGGATCAGGAGCATACGGGGTAAACGAGGCTGCTCAAGTTTATTTTGGAAAATTTATAGAAGAATTGACATTATCAGAGATTGCATTAATTGCAGGATTAGCTCCAGCGCCATCAATTTATTCACCTTATCAAAATTTAGAACTAGCTATTAAAAATAGAAATAAAGTTCTTGAATCAATGTATGTTGATGGATATATTTCTCTTGCAAATAAGAATAAGGCTATTAAAGAAAAAATAAAGTTAAATTATCAAACACCTGATAATTTTTTAGATGATAAATTACTAATAAACTTTATTCTTCAGGAAACAGATAAAAAAATTGGAAGTAAAAATGATTATAAGTTTTTAAGAATTAAATCTTCTATCAACAAATATTGGCAAGAAAAAGGTCAAAAAATATCAAGATATGCAGGGCCTAAAGAACTTGAATTTGGTCTGTTATCTATCGAATCAAACACAGGACTAATCAGGACAATGATAACCAGCAAAAATCCATCAATTAATGAATACAATAGAGTGATTTCATCTATAAGACCTTTAGGTTCTACTTTTAAAATAATCCCTTATGCTGCCGCATTAATAGAAGGCATAAAATTAAGCGATAAATTTGAAGACTTACCAATATGCTGGGAAAGTTATTGCCCAAAAAATTTTTCAGAAGACTATAGAGGTTCAATATCTTTGATTGAATCATTTAAAAGTTCATCAAATATCGTTCCAATATCAATAACAAAGAAAATCGGCTTAAAAAATATTATTAATTTAGCGAATTCATTTGGACTAGGTTACGAGCAAGAGTTTGAGGAATTCCTATCATTAGCTATTGGCGCCTACGGAGATAATCTTTTAAACATCACAAATGCATATTCTGCAATAAACAATAATGGGAAGATTCAAAGCCCCGAAATCATAGAAAAAATAGAATCATTTAAAAAACAACCTATTTGGGAAAATAAATCTATTTCCAAGAAAATATTAGATTTAAAAATAAACAAGAAAATAAATAAACTTCTTGAAAAATCTGTAAAAGAAGGCACTTCAAGAGCAGCCTCTATAAAAGGTAAGAAAATTTATGGGAAAACAGGAACATCTGATGGAAATAAAGATCTCTGGTTTATTGGTTCTATTGATAGCCTTACAACAGGGATCTGGATAGGTTACGACGATAACAAGGAATCTGAATTATCTAGTGGGAATGCAGCTTATTTATGGAAGAAGTTCATATCTGAAATTTATAAAATTCCAATAAAAAAATAAATTATATTTTTAAGATTTATAAGAAATTATTGCAGAATAAAATCCATCTCCAGGATTATCCAAGCTAGGTAAAATTTGCTTTTGGCTAACCAATTTTAAAGTTTTGTTTTTTTCAATAAATCGTTCAATTAATAGATTATTTTCATCGGGACAAATAGTACAAGTTGAATAAACTAAAGTGCCATCTTTTTTCAAAAGAGGGAAAATACTCTCCAATAGTTTTTCCTGTAATAAAGTTAAAGATTTTATTTTTTCTTTACTTAAAGACCATCTAGAATCTGGATTCCTGGAAAGAGTTCCAATTCCTGAACATGGAGCATCTAATAAAATCTTATCAAAATAAGATATAAACTTAGGATTTAATTCAATCAAACTCGTAGCATCAGCCTTAAGGGTACTAACAGATTTCAAATTTAACCTTTCTAAATTTGATTGCAGTATTTTCAATCTTTTTGCTGATCTATCTACGGCAATGATTTCAGCACTATCATTTGTTAATTCTGCAAGGTGGGTAGACTTACTTCCTGGAGCTGCACAAGCATCTAAAATCTTTTCACCTTCTTTTGGATTTAAGAGAGGTGCTATCCACTGAGAAGATCTATCTTGAATTGTCCAAAGTCCATCACTAAATCCTGGTAAATTTTTTATAGATCTTGGATTAGATTTTAAAGTAATTCCATTATGTAAATCATTAATAATTTCAGCATCAATATTATTTTCATGAAGTACTTTCAAAAAGTTATCTAAATTAGTTTTTAATTGGTTAATTCTCAAATCAATTGATGGTTTTTTATTAAATGCCTTAATGATATTTTCTCCCTCGCGATTGCCGACCCATTTATAAAGATCCTTCACAAGCCATAATGGAAATGATTCAAGATATGAAATTCTTTCTTTTCTATCAGAAGATAATTCCGGAAAGATTTTTTGTTCAAATTTTCTTGATGCATTTCTCAATATCGCATTTACAGTTCCCGCTAAACCATTTAAATCTGTTTTTTTAGCTACTTCTACAGTGGTAGAAATAGCAGCAGGAAATGGGATTTTATCCATTTTCAATAGTTGATACAAACCTATATGTAGAAGCCATCTTAACTTTGGAGGCTGCTTTTTATGAGTAATTTTTGATGTATGGTCCGTCCAAAGATCAAGAAATTTTCTATACCTTATGCATCCAAAAGATAATTCCGTAATAAAAGCTATATCAAGAGGATTAAATTGATAATTTTTTTAAAACCTTTTCAAGAGCATGATCAGAAAAATCACCAGAACTAACTTTTAATAAAATTTCCCAAGCTGCCTTTCTTTGTAAATATCCTATGCTCAAAATATAATTAATTTTTTAAAGATAACTTTAATATACAAAAAATTCAAAAATTTAAACTACTTTTTCAATTGCAGAATTAAACCAAATAAAACCTAAGATAGAAATAAGTGAAAGATTAAATCCTAAAAAAAGAAAGATATTCAAAGAATGGAGTCTTTCCCGAAAAAATATTTTTTTCTCTTTTTGATAATTCATTATTAAAATAAAAACTTATTCAGGATTTCAAACGGCAACCAATATTTATAGATCCTGTATCAAGCATTCTGCCTAATTTAATTGCTATGGATTCCTCCAACCTAGTAAAATTAGATTGATGAGTAGTTATCCAATCTAATTCAGAAAAAGTGATAATTCCAGTAGAATTACTTTTTAAAAAAAGTGTTCCAATTTCCATTAGATAAACTAATATTTTCTAAGTTAACATCCGTACTTAATATTTCTTCATAACATAATATTCTTTTAATTTTTCAAATACATCTGAAGGTTATTACTCTTAATTTATTGAATATCTCTTAAAAATTTATCGGCCGTTTTTAAGTGATTATTTAATTTTTCCTCTGACATTTTATCAAGATTTCTCGTTAACATTGCCAGACGATACTGCTTTCTAAAAAAGCTTTCATTATCTTTAATAAATTTCCAAAATAAGCCATCCCATATTTCACACCATGGTCCACTTTTAAAATTAGACATTTTTTTTACATAATTAGAGCTTGATATATATGGCTTTGTTGAAAAGATACCACCATCACTAAACTGACTCATTCCGTAAACATTTGGGACCATAACCCAATCATAGGAATCAATAAACATTTCCATAAACCATTTATAAACTTGGTTTGGGTGAATTCTACATAGAAGCATAAAGTTGCCAACAATCATTAGCCGCTCAATATGATGACAATAACCAAATTTAATAATATTTTTTATAACAACGTCTACGGGTTCAATTCCTGTATTTCCTTGATAAAAAGATTTTGGAATTGGCTTATCTTCAAAATTCCAAAAATTACTATTTCTCATCTTTGTTCCGTACTTTTTATAGACGAGGCAAATAAATTCTCTCCATCCAATAATTTGACGAATAAAACCCTCTAGAGAGTTAATAGGAACATTATTATTTTTTGCAAAAAGTAATGCTTTATTTACAACTACATCTGGGGTTAATAAGCCGCTATTTAAAAGAGGAGAAAGTAAACTGTGCCATAAAAAAGAATTTTCTTTAGAAATAGCATCCTCATAATCTCCAAATAAGAAAAATCTATGTTTAAAAAAATCATTTAACCATGCATCTGCCTCTTCAAAATTAGTTGGATATAAAAAGTTGTTACTTTCTCCAATAAACTCAATATCAAAATTGGCTAATGACCTTTCTGCATTAACTACAAATTTATTTTTTTGTAATTTAGGTGTATCGGGTATATTTATTTTTTTTGGTAATTTTTTTCTGTTCATTTCATCGAAACTCCATTTACCACCTTCAGGTGTATCATCAGGATTAACTAATATCTTTTGGCTCTTTCTTTGATTCTCATAAAATCTTCCCATAAGAGGTTTTTTTGTATTTGATGCAAATAAATCTTTTAAATCTTCACTGCTCATAAACATAGGAGAAGGCAAAATATTTAAAGCTAAATTATTACTTTCAACAAAATTATTAATCCTCTTCATTATTAAAAAATCATGAGGGTCAATGAGATTTATTTTCTGATATTTATTTTTAATAAGTTCCGATAAGTGATCAACTGTAGAAACATTATTCTTGTTTTCGATATATAAAACTTTAAAGCCAGATATTTCTAAATAATTTTTATAAGCGAGCATAGATGCTCTATGAAAAACTAACTTATTTTTATGGTTAATTAATTTATGAAATTTATCATTTCCAAAAAATAATGAGTCTTCCAAAATCAAAACTTCACAATTTATTTTTAAGATTGGGCTTTCTCTAAAAAGTTGATTGGGGAAAATAATTGATATTTGTTTCATCTTTGCGACTTCCTGTTACTGCATCTTTTTGAACAGTAGATAACATCATCCCAACAGTTTTTCCATTTTTTACGCCACTCAAATGGCCTATTGCAAACAGGACAAGTTTTAGTAGAAAGATTTTTCAAAATTTATAATTTTCTTTTATGAGTAGATTTAAATCTAGTTGAATCTTTAAGGGCCATATGTTTTGTATTTCTTCCCGAAACTCTCTTTCTCCAGACTTTGAAAGATTTGGGTTTAAGATTTTGACGCATAATTTTTATCGCATCTTCCTCTTTTAAACCAAATTGATACTCGATAGCTTCAAAGGGTGTTCTATCTTCCCAACACATTTCTATTATTCTGTCTATATCGATACTTTCCATATTTATTGTTCACATTGTGAGGTACAAAGTTTTTCAATATCGGATCTACCTGTAATTTGAAGTCTATATTTTGCCCAATATCTGTAAACCAATCTCAATAATGGAGATAAGAGCTTAATCTTCAAGGGATAATAAACCCAACCTAAACCAACTAATTCATAAGAATATGCAAGTACATCTAGTCCCCTAATAATTTCACCATTTTCAATAATCCCATGCAGGTTTGACATTGCTTCTGAATATGAGATGTCATTAAAAAGACTTTGATCATAATCCTTACTATTTATATCTATAAATGCAATTTGATTTAATTTATCTCTTTTTTTAAGAAAATTTGTTTCCCTCAAACAAAGTGGACAACCACCATCGAATAAAAAGGTTAATTTATTTTTCATATTTTTATTCAAATATAGAAATTAAATAACTTTTTTGTGGAATAAAAAAATTTTTTTAGAGTACAAGCTTTATAAAGCCTTAATAATTGCCAGTTCTAATTTAGTGAAATTATATTATCTTATTAATTAATAAACCATTGATTAAGGGATACATCAATGGTTTAAAACTATTTATGATCAGTCATCTAGAAGATGAACTCCTTCTCCTACGTCAGGAGTGAATTTACAATATTTTTCAAAAATAAGTCCAACGCCTCGCATTTTTTCTCCTAATTCATCGTTAAATTTATTCCATTCTTCCGATTCACGATCAGGTAAATCCCACCCTTGTTTTTCTACCATGCTTGTTATTAATGTATAGTCCCATTCTATGTATGCCATTGAGTTAATTTAAACTACCAAAATATTATAAACCAAGAGATTTAATAGGTAATCAATATTTTTTGAATATAATTTAAAAGTGTGAAAAAATTATAAATGTCAATTTTGCCGAGAAGATTTGAACGAATCAAAAATGTTTTAGATTGCAGAATGAAAAACTTGACAGTTTTAGTTGAGGATGTCAATAAACCACATAATTTATCGGCGATATTAAGGACATGTGATGCGGCAGGAGTTTTCGAAGCAAATTTTATTAGCAAAACGAATGCCGTTAAGACTTTTAATAGTACAGCTCAAGGAAGTCAAAAATGGGTAAAACTGAATAATCATGAAAACACTATCACTGCAATATCTGATTTAAAGAATAAGGGCTTTAAATTATATGGAACGACTCTTAATAGTGAATCTGTAGATTATAGAAATTTTGATTATTCTCAAAATACATGTTTTGTTTTAGGAGCAGAAAAATGGGGACTAAGTAATGAACTTATATCAATGGTTGATCAATCAATTTTTATACCTATGAGAGGTATGGTTCAATCTCTGAATGTTTCAGTTGCTGCTTCTGTATTATTATTTGAAGCTGTTCGCCAGAGAAAAAATAAAGGTATATTGCCCTCTAATGGAGAAGGGTTAAATATGGATGAATATCAAAAAACACTTTTTGAATGGTGTTACCCAGAATTAGCTGCGGTGTATAAAAAATCAGCTAAAGAATATCCAAAGTTGAATGATCAAGGAGAACTTGATCCTGTTACAGATAACTAAATTTATTCAGAATTTTGACTATCAAAAATTTCTTCAAGGTCCTCTCCGATAAAAGAAAGACCTAAAACTAAAAAAAACATTGCCAAACCTGGGAACAAAGCCGTCCACCAGATACCTGTAGGTAAAGCGGCAAGAGCCAGATTTAAATCACTTCCCCACTCTGGGACATCCGCAGGAACGCCAAGGCCTAAAAATCCTAAACTTCCTAATACCAAAACAGCATCTGCAGCATTTAGGGTAAGCAGAATAGGCAATGGTGTTATTACATTTGGGAGAATATATTTAAAAATAATTTTTTTAACATCAGCTCCTGCAACTTGAGCTGCCTCCACATAAGTTTCGGATTTAACCAATATTGTCTGATTTCTGATTAATCTAAAATATTGAGGAGAGTAAACAATACACAATGCCAAAGCCGCGTTAAGGATACCCTTACCCAATACAAAAGCCACAACAACTGAAAGTAAAATTACAGGTATTGAAAAAATAGTATCCATTATTAGTGATAAGCATTTATCAAAAAAACCACCAAAATATCCACTTAATAATCCCAATGGCAAACCCAAACTTAATGAAAAAAGAATAGCTAAGAATACAACTTCTATCGCTAATGATGATCCTTGCAAAGTTCTTAAACAAACATCTCTTCCTAATCTATCTGTGCCACAAAAATGATTAAGAGAAGGAGGGGCAAAGATATCATTGCTTAACATTGAAAATGAATAGCCAAAAAAATTATTGGCCTCTAAAAATTTCATTATTAAAACAACAAGAAGATAAAAAAGTACAATTAAAAATCCAGCTTTTCTGATATTTGCGCCGACACGATTAAATGAGTTAATATCCAAAATCTTTTTTTAAAGATATAAATGAAATATACCCAATTCTTTTAAAAATAAATAGCTATAAATTTTAAATTAAAAGAAATTACTGGTTTAATTTCAAGACTGCCATAAAAGCTTCTTGAGGGACTTCAACTTTACCCATTGCCTTCATCCTCTTTTTACCTTTGGCTTGTTTCTTTAAAAGTTTCTTTTTCCTAGAAATATCCCCGCCATAACATTTAGATAAAACATCTTTTCGCAAAGCACTTATGCTTTCACTTGCAATAATCCTGCTACCGATTGATGCTTGAATAGGTATTTTAAATTGTTGTTTTGGAATAAGTTCTTTTAATTTCTCAACTAAACTTCTGCCAATTCCATAAGCCTTATCTTTATGAACAATAGAAGTTAATGGATCTGCTCTTTCTGAATTTATTAGAACATCTAATCTAACAAGGTCATTTTTTCTATAGCCAATCAAATGATATTCCATTGATGCATAACCTTGGGTTCTACTTTTCATTTGATCAAAGAAATCTGTAACAACTTCTGCTAATGGAATTTCATAAATCAAGGTAACTCGATCTGTTGTGATATATTTCATATCTATAAATACACCCCTTCTTTCCTGACATAAACCCATTAATGTTCCATTAAATTCATTGGGAGCATAAATTTCCATTTTCACATAAGGCTCTTCTATTGATTCTCTAAGTTGTGGATCAGGAATTGTAGAAGGATTATCAATAAAGATATGTTCCTGCTGATTTAAATTAACTTTATAAATAACTGATGGTGCCGTTACGATTAGATCCAAGTCATATTCTCTTTCTAATCTTTCTTGAACAATCTCCATATGAAGAAGTCCTAGGAATCCGCACCTAAATCCGAAGCCCATTGCGCTACTGGTTTCGGGCTCATATTTTAAAGCTGCATCAGATAATTGTAATTTTTCTAGTGATACTCTTAAATCTGGGAATTGATCAGCATCAGTCGGGAATAAGCCACAAAAAACCATAGGATTTGCTGTCTTATATCCAGGCAAAGGATCATTGGCAGGTGAATTTAAAAGAGTAATCGTATCTCCTACTCTCGCATCAGCAACTGATTTTATAGAAGCAGCTAAATAACCAACTTCTCCTGCATGTAATTCATCAACTTGCTGCTGATCAGGCGCCATTATTCCTATCTCATCTAGTTCATAATTTTTCTTACTTGCCATTAATAATATTTTTTCTCTCTTATTTAAAGACCCAGATATCACCCTGAAATAAACAATAACTCCCCTGTAAGGATCATAATAAGAATCAAAAATCAGTGCCTTTGTAGGAAGTTTAATTTCATCTTGAGGAGGAGGTACTCTTCTCACGATTGCTTCCAAAATATCTTTAATACCAACTCCAGTTTTTGCTGAACAATTTATTGCATTAGATGTATCAAGTCCAATAATTTCCTCTATTTCTTGTTTTATTTTTTCAGCATCAGCCCCTGGTAAATCAACTTTATTTAAAACAGGAATTATTTCAAGATTATTTTCTAAGGCAAGATAAACATTAGCTAAGGTTTGAGCTTCTACTCCTTGACTTGCATCAACAACAAGTAAGGCGCCTTCACAAGCTTGAAGAGATCTACTAACCTCATAAGAGAAATCAACATGCCCTGGAGTATCTATTAAGTTCAAAACATATTCTTGGGAATCGTCAGCTTTATATTTCATCCTTGCGGCCTGTAACTTGATAGTAATTCCTCTCTCTCTTTCAAGATCCATACTGTCCAAAAATTGTTCTTGCATATCCCTTTGCTGCACAGTACCAGTATCTTGAAGCAACCTATCTGCAAGGGTAGATTTACCATGGTCAATATGAGCGATTATGCAGAAATTTCTAATTTTTGAAACCGATATATCAGTCATATAAAAAGAAAAATTCTCCTCTTATTACATCTTGGTTAATATTAGCTAATTAAAATTATGGATGGAAACCAAAAATGGAATTATTTCTTTTTTTAATTTCTTTTATGAAGGTATTGTAATTTTCAGAGACTGATAGTTCTGGATAAATTAAGTCATTTATTTTTTTCTTAAGATTATATTTATCGTTTAAAAATAAAGCAGATTTTTCAAGAACCTCAACCATAATTGAAACCGCAGTACTTGCTCCCGGAGAGGCTCCCAACAAAGCAGATAATGATCCATCAGATGAATTTACAATCTCAGTTCCAAATTTCAAAGAACCACCACCTTCAGTTTTTTTAATTATTTGGACTCTTTGACCAGCATTCTTTAAATACCAATCAGAAGGATTAGCTGATGGCATCATATTCTTTAAATTCTCAACTCTTGAGTTATGGTTCTTTAATGATTGTGATATTAGGTAATTAATTAAATCGTTGTTCTTGAAACCAACGTCTAACATAGAAAAAATATTATTCTTTTTAATTGAACTAAATAAGTCAAAGTATGAGCTTTGTTTTAGAAATTTCGTTGTAAATCCAGCAAAAGGTCCATATAAAAGAAGTTTTTTATCATCAATCCATCTGGTGTCTAAATGAGGCACAGACATTGGTGGCGATCCAATATCAGCTTTACCATAAACTTTTGAGTTATGTTTTTCTGTAAGATCTTTTTTCTCGCAAATAAGCCATTTCCCACTAACAGGAAATCCACCATAACTTTTTGCTTCTGGAATTTTTGATTTTTGTAAATAATTAATTGTTTTTCCACCAGCACCAAGAAAAACGTAACCAGTTCTAATTGAAGTTTTTCTACCTTCAGAACTGATTTCTAGTTCCCATTGTTTTTTATCAATTTTCTTTAAATCTAATAATTCTGTTTTGTATCTAATTTCAACATTTTTGTTTAAGGAAACTAATGACAAATACTCTTTAGTTAAAGCCTCAAAATTAATATCAGTTCCTCTACCTATTCTGGTAGCAGCAATTTGAGTAGATTGATTTCTATCTTTTGTTATTAGAGGAGCCCATGATGAAATTTCATCAAAAGATGTAGAAAATTCCATATCGATAAATTCAGGATTTTCGTTCATTTTCTGAAATCTTTTTTTTAAAAAAGAAATATTATCCTGACCAGACACAAAGCTAATATGAGGAATAAATTTTAGAAACTTCTTAATATCAATTTTCCCTGCTTCATACAATGAGGCCCATAAAGACATGGATGTTTCAAAAGAACGATTTATTGAGAGCGCTTTATCTATTGTTAGATTTCCTAATTCATCTAAAGGGGTATAGTTTAATTCGCAATTAGCGGCATGTCCTGTACCTGCATTATTAAAAGCGCCAGTACTTTCACTTCCTGGAGCATTTAATTTTTCTATAATAAGAAATTTTATATCTGGTAAAACTTCTGAAATTAGGAGGGCTAAAGTACTACTCATTATCCCCGCTCCTACTAAGACTGCATCAAAGTAACTATTGTCATTAGTGGGATTTTTAGATGAAGTCACAACAGAAAATTATCTTTTTTGCAATTAATCAGATTTCTTTCTAGGCTTATTATAAAGTTAATACAAAATTATGAGTACTGAAACACTCTCACTGACAAACGAAAATGTAGAAAAAGTCCTTGACGAGCTAAGACCTTTTTTAATTTCTGATGGAGGTAATGTGGAGATTGCAGAAATAGATGGTCCAATTGTCAAAGTCAGACTTCAAGGAGCATGTGGTAGTTGCCCAAGTAGCACTATGACTCTCAAAATGGGTATTGAAAGAAAGTTAAAAGAAATGATTCCTGAAATAAGCGAAGTTGTCCAGGTTTTATAAAAATTTTTAACTGAAATATATATTATTTAGTTTTTAATTCCTTCAACAAAGATGATTCCATATCAAGGCAATCAATTGGAAGTCCTTGACCAATAGCGATTAAAAGAGGTGCAAGAATTCCTAAAGTAAAAACTAAATTTGATTGGCTTACATCATATTTACTCAAAGTAAAAGTTATCAAATAAATAATTGAAAAATAAGCATGTAGTGAAAAAAATTCTTTTGGCTTTAAAACTGGCCACCTTAAAGTATTTCCCAAGAAATATAAAAAACCTGTCATAAATAAATAGTTACATGAAGATTAAACCAAATATAAACATAAACCTTTTTAGAGACTATTTATAAAAAAATTTACCTAAGATAATAATTAAAAAAATATTAAATCTTCGTTTCTATTTGTAAAAGCTAGACATGCAGTTAAAAATACGCTTATAATTATTTTGTAGCAATCGCTACTTTTTCGTTCACCCTCAGTTGAGGGCGCAGTTCGAGTCATACCATGGAACGGGGGATGGCCGTGTTGTCACATCGAAACATGACTACTTTAACTTACAGAGGTAAAAACTACGTTCAAAACAAAGAAGCTGCTAAAAAGCAACTTGTTGAACTTACCTACAGAAGAAACGTATACACCAACAGAATGGATGACGCTTCTTCAAGTAATGAAAAAGCAGAATTAAATTACAGAGGTGTTAATTACACTAAATAATTTAATTAAACAAATTAAAAGCCCCTTTTTCAGGGGCTTTTTTTTTGGCTATATTTATCAAGAGTCCTTTAAAAAATATGTCTGAAAGTTGCTGTAATACAAACACATCGAATAAAGCACCTAATCAATTCGATCATAAAGATGCGATTCAAGAAAGATATGGCTCAGCCGCACAAGAAAAAGAAAGTTGTCTTTGTACACCAGTTGGGTTTGATCCCGTTTTACTTGAAGCAATTCCTCAAGAGGTTATAGAAAGAGACTATGGATGTGGTGATCCAACAAAATATGTTCAAAAAAATGATATTGTCTTAGATCTTGGAAGTGGTAGCGGCAAAAATGCTTTCATTTGTGCCCAAATTGTTGGGAAAGAAGGGAAAGTTATTGGAGTTGATCAGAATCCTGACATGCTTTCTTTATCAAGATCAGCCTCTAAAGAAGTTACAAAAAATATAGGTTTCAACAATACAGAATTTCTAGAAGGCTCAATTGAAAAACTTGATGAATTAGATAAAGATTTAAATCCATTAATCGCAGATAAATCAGTAGATATTATTTTAAGTAATTGCGTTTTAAACTTGGTAAGTCCAGAATCTAGAAATAACCTTCTAAATAACATAAAAAGAGTTTTAAACGATAATGGAAGAATTGCAATTAGCGATATCGTCTCTAACAAAAAAGTTCCTTTAAGATTGCAAAATGATCATGATCTATGGACAGGATGTATTAGTGGAGCATGGTATGAGCCAGAGTTTATAAGTGATTTTAAAGAACTAGGATTTAAAAATTTAAAATTTGCAGAAAGGAGTTCTGAACCTTGGAAAGTAATTGAGGATATTGAATTTAGGACAGTAACTTTAGTGGGCAATATTTAAAAAAATTCAAGAGTTGAAAATTTACTATAAATTTCTATGAGAAATAATCCAAGAGATCAAATACCCGCTTTAAAAAATAAGTATTATTTCAACTATGGTGGTCAAGGACCATTACCAAAATCTTCTCTAGAAGCAATAGTTAAAACTTGGGAAATTATCCAAGATTTAGGTCCATTTACCAATGATATGTGGCCTTTTATTTACAAAGAAATATTGACCACAAAAAGAATAATTGCTCAAAAATTAGGTGTCAATTCAAAGAATGTGGCTTTAACCGAAAACATTTCTTCCGGTATGATTTTGCCCTTTTGGGGAATAAAAGTAGAAGAGGGAGAAGAGTTATTAATAAGTGACTGTGAACATCCTGGAGTAGTAGCTGCAAGTCGAGAATTTTGCAGAAGAAATAAATTAATATTCAAAATTTTGCCAATCCAAAAAATTAAAAATCTAAACGACGAAAATATAATTTTAGAGATTTTGAAAAATCTAAATCGTAAGACTAAGATCCTAATTATTTCTCATATCTTATGGAACTTTGGATATAAAATTCCTTTAAAACAAATTTCTATCGAATTAAAAAATAATCGAGAAGATTCTTATTTACTCGTTGATGGTGCTCAAACCTTTGGGCACATAAATATTGAAAAAGAAGTTTTTTATTCTGATTTATATTCAATAACTTCTCATAAATGGGCATGTGGACCAGAAGGACTTGGAGCCATTTATGTCTCAGATAGATTTATTCATGAAACAGATCCAACAATAATTGGTTGGAAATCATTAAAAAAAGAACAAGGCATTTATGAGCCTTCAGATAATCTTTTTCATGATGATGCAAGGAAATTTGAAATAGCTACCTCTTGTATTCCTTTACTTGCTGGGCTTCGGAATTCTTTAGATCTTTTGGATAAAGACTGCCATGAAAAAGAAAAAAACAAAAATATCAAAAAATTAAGTGGAAAACTTTGGGATGAATTAAATCAATTAAAGGGTGTTGAATTAGTTTTAGAAAAAAAATATTTAAATGGGATTGTTAGTTTTAATATCGAAAATATTGAAGATAAGGATGAATTTGTGAAGAAACTTGGAGAAAAGAAAATTTGGATTAGAGTTTTAGAAGATCCAAAATGGTTTAGAGCATGCATACATCAAATAACTACTGAAGCTGAGATTGATTTACTTGCTAAAGAAATAAAAAAAATATTGACTAAAAGATCTATTGATATAAAAAAAATTTAGTTTACCAAGGTATCTCCGAATTGTCCCATGCAATAAATTTTCCTGTAGATTCTGGTGATTGATTTTTAATAATATTGATCAGAAATTGGGAGGATTTTTCTTTACTAAATAATTTATGTTCTGGAACAAATTTATGAAAAGGTCTAGATAAATCAGTATCTACTGTTCCTGGATGAAGCAATGTGATAGCAGCCTTTGGGAAACGTCTAGCCCATTCAATACTTAAAGATTTAAAAAACTGATTTTGCGCAGATTTTGCAGCTCTATATGAATACCAACCTCCAGTTTGATTATCTCCAATGCTACCAACTCTTGCACTTATACTTGCAAAATTAAAATCAAAATCTTTTGGTATAAATTCTTCAATCGCTTTAGCTAATAAAATAGGAGAAAAAGCATTTATTGAAAAACTTTCCATCATATTTTTTTTATCAAGATGTTGTAATCTTTTTTCCGGTTGAAGAGAATTACTATGAAGTCTACCTGTAGCATTAACAACTAGCCTTAATTTTGAAGGATGATTTGATATTTTATTTTTCAACTGCAAAAGGGATTGAGAATCCTCTATATCTAATTCCCAAAAAGGATTAAATTCACTTTTTCTTCCACACAAAACAACATCTAAATCTTTTTCACTTTCATTGAGATCTTTAGCTAGTTGTGTTCCAATTCCACCTGCGCCTACAACTAAGGCTAAGCCTTTCATTTTATTAAAAATAACTTCATTGATTCTAAGAAACTTTTCTTATGATTTGCGTAAAATCTTTCTTTTTGGATTAGGAAATTTTATTGAGATTTATTTTTTTCTTTTAATAATTTATAAGCTATTTTTCTATCATCAAAATTAATAACTTTATCATTGAGAATTTGGTAGTCTTCATGTCCTTTTCCTGCAATTAAAACAATATCTTTTTTATTGGCAAATTTAATAGATTCATTTATTGCTTTAAATCTATCAATTTCAATTGTTATTTTTTCTCTTTTTTTTATACCCATCAAAATATCATTTACTATCTTTTGGGGTTCTTCTGATCTTGGATTATCTGAAGTTATAAAAAGTTGATCAGACAACTCTTCAGCTATTGATCCCATCAAAGGCCTTTTACTACGATCACGATCTCCGCCACAGCCAAAAACAGTTATTAGTTTCCCTTCACAAAGTTTTTTAATTGATTGCAAAACTTTTTTTAATCCATCAGGAGTGTGGGCATAATCAACAATTATTGTTGGAAGAGATCTTGAAACGTCATTATCATCAATTTGTATTTTCTCCATTCTCCCAGGAGCACCAGGGAAAGATTGTATTAACTTTGATAAATCTTTTAAAGAAAAATTCAGTTTATACAAAATTGTTATTGCTTGAATCGCATTCATTAAATTAAATTCACCAACAAGTGGAACAAAAAGTTGAATTTTTTCTCTAGGTGTATGAAAAATACAAGTGGAACCACTTTCAGTAAATTTTTTATCTGTTACGAAAAAAAAATCATCATTTTCAAATTCACTTTCAGTAATCTTTGTAGACACTAATGAAGATCTTTTTTCAAGATCAGACGATAATTTAGATATCCAATGGTCATCGTGATTTAATACAGAAATTCCATCTTTTTCTTTTAAGTAAGGTGGGAAAAACAATTTTCTTTTTGTTTGAAAATAAGATTCCATATCTGAGTGATAATCAAGATGATCTTGAGTTAAATTAGTAAAAATAGCCGCCTCAAATTCGCATCCTGATATCCTCTTTTGAGCAATAGAATGAGAACTTACCTCTAATATCGCGAATTCAGATTCTGCCTCAACAGCAGAATTTAATTTCTTTTGAAGTTTATCGGCGAAATCAGTTGTATGAGAAGCCACTTCTGAGAAGCCAGGCCATCTATTAAACAAGGTCCCAAATAATGCAGTCTTTTTCCCTAATTTTTTTAAAAGATATTCTAATAAGAAAGTAATTGTAGTTTTTCCATTAGTACCAGTAACACCAATAAGTTTAAGTTTTCTTGAAGGCCTATTCCAAAACTCAGCGACAATTTGACCAAAAATATAATCTAAATTATCCTCAATAACCAAAATCCTTTCTCGATCAATAGATCCAATTCTCTCTTTTGCAGCAGACCCAATAATGGCAGCCTCCGCGCCATTTTCAATTGCCTCAATACAAAATTTTCCTCCATCAACATTTAAACCAGGCATTCCTAAAAATAAAGTTCCTTTTTTTACTTCTTTAGAGTTAAAAGAAATATTATTGATTTCATGATCGATTAAATCTAATGAAGGAATAATTCCTACTAAATCTAAAAGTTTATGTAATTTTTTAGATCTCATATAAAAAAAATTATTTCTCTAGAATGGTACTAATATTTTTTTGAAACCAATTCTTTAATTGATCATCTTTTAATCTTGGAGAAATGCGAGGCAATTCTATGATCTCCTCAGACATAATTCTTTCAATAGCAATAACAGGTACTTCATAATCATATTTTTTATATTTATCTTTATATAAATCGACCCTATCTATATCAATTTCTTTAAGCTCTTCTAGATTAGGGAATAACTCATTAAGATTTATTTTTGCCAATTTATTTTTTAATGAATCACAAAGGCAACATCCCTGCCTAACAAAAATAAATATTTTCATTCATTTAGTCAGGCACAGGGTCACATCCACAGGGAGTTAAAGGATGACATTTGCTTAATCTTTTTAATGTTAACCACCCTCCCTTCCAAGGACCATGTCTAGTAATTGCCTCATATCCATAAGAGCTACAACTTGGAATAAATCTGCATCTTGGTCCAAAAAAAGGAGAAAACCACTTTTGATAAAACGAAATCATAAAAAGAAGTATAGAAGTAATTGATTTATTAATAGTTTTGAACACTTTAATGATGTAAAATAATATTTCCAGTAGTAATTAGTTTAATTGAATTTAATCAATTATCCAATTTATTGCAAATTTCTAATTAATTTAAAATTATGTCAAGATACCGCGGCCCCAGATTAAGGGTTACGCGTCGCTTGGGAGAACTACCAGGTCTCACCAGGAAAGCTTCAAAGAAGTCTAATCCTCCAGGTCAGCACGGCCAAGCCCGTCGCAAGCGATCAGAATATGCAATTCGTCTAGAAGAAAAGCAGAAACTTAGGTTTAATTATGGAGTTTCTGAAAAACAACTAGTTCGTTATGTAAAAAAAGCTAGAGCTCAAGAAGGATCTACAGGAACTAACCTACTAAGACTTTTGGAAAACAGACTTGATAATGTTTGTTTTAGATTAGGTTTTGGAGGTACCATTCCAGGCTCAAGACAATTAGTAAATCATGGCCATGTAACCGTTAATGGAAAGGTTCTTGATATTGCTGGTTATCAATGCAAATCAGGCGATGTAATCGGAATTAAAGAAAACAAAGCAAGCAAAAAACTTGTTGAAGGTAATATAGAATTCCCTGGATTAGCAAATGTTCCACCTCATCTTGATTTAGACAAACCTAAATTAACGGGGAAAATAAATGGAAAATGCGATAGAGAGTGGGTGGCTCTTGAAATAAACGAACTACTAGTTGTTGAATATTATTCAAGAAAAGTTTAATACTACTTTTCTTTGGATTATTAAATCTCTCATAAAAAAAAATGAGAGATTTAATTTAATTCTTATTTTTAAAAATAATGGGAAATAAGGAAAATAATATCAAAAAGCCAGGTTTTAAGACCCTATCTATTCACCATGGGGAAACATTTGCAGAAGAAACTGGATGCGTTATGCCTCCTATTTTTTCTACATCCACTTTTAAACATGGAAATAAAGATAATTTCGACTACACCAGATCAGGCAATCCAAACTTTAGAATTCTAGAAAGCGTCCTTAAATCAATAGAAGATTCTAAATACTGTACAGTTTTTGGATCTGGAATTAGCGCGGTAACTGCAATTTCATCAACACTAAAATCAGGTGACAAGATACTCTGCGAGTCAAATCTCTATGGTTGTACAGTGAGGATGTTCGAAAAAGTTTTCAAGAAATTTGGGCTAGAAGTTTTATACACAGATTTTACAAACGAAAATAATATCAAAAAGATTTCATACTTCGAGCCAACCTTGATATGGCTAGAAAGTCCAACTAATCCACTTTTGAAGGTGCTTGATATTAAGGCGATTTGTGATGAAGCGAATAAACTCGAAATACCAGTAGTTGTAGACAACACATTTTCTACAGCGCTTATTCAAAAACCATTGGACCTTGGTGCAACACTATCGGTTTTAAGCACCACAAAATTTATTAATGGACATAGTGACGCACTTGGCGGAGCAGTACTTACAAATAATGAGGAATGGAATAGTAAGATGCTTTTCTCTCAAAAAGCTCTCGGGCTTCAACCATCTCCTTTGATAGTTGGCTCATTACGAGAGGAGTAAAAACTCTTCCATTAAGAATCGAGCAACAAACTAAAAGTGCAGAATTTATTTCTGAAGAATTAGGTAATCATAAAATTATTAGTAAAGTAATTTACCCTTTTTATCAAGAACATCCGCAATTTAATTTAGCAAAATCGCAAATGAAATCTGGAGGTTCAATGATCACCCTAAAATTAAATTTAAATAAAAAGGATACTTTTAAATTTTGCAAATCTCTCAAATATTTCTCTCTAGCAGAAAGCCTTGGAGGGGTTGAAAGTTTAATTTGTCACCCTGCAACGATGACTCATGCTTCAGTTGATGACAAAACAAAAAATCTACTAGGGATAGATGATGCTCTTGTAAGATTATCAATTGGATGTGAAGATACAAAAGATTTAATCTCGGACATTTTATTTGCTCTAAACAAATTCTGAAAATTGAGAGATTTACTTAAAAAACCAATATGGAAAAATTTAGAGTTGGGATATGCAATTCCCGATAGTATTCATGCCGTTTCTGTAGCATTACCAACTTGGAATGATGTAATAAATTACGAGGAAAAAGATCAAGAATGCATGAATTCATTGAAGTCCATTTACCCACGATTCGGGCTAAACCCCATAGTAAAAAGATTATGCGAAAAAGTAAAAAAGCAAAATTACTACAACAATAAAAGTATCTGGCCATATCCGAATGAAGGCATAGCTTTTAAAGCTAAAAAATACATTGATAGAAATACTTCTGAAAAATATTCTTTAATAGAAAAAAGAAATAATTTAGCTTTCTTAATAACTGAAAAAGAAGGAAGTATTTATGCAAAATATTTTTGGCAACATACTGGTCTTGGTCTATCTTCAAGAGCTGCCGCTATAGAACTAGGTCTTGAAGATTGCCCTCCAAAATCTTACGTAAATGAATGTTCTCAAAGAATAAAAAATAGAATTTCTAAATCTACAAAAATTGACTCTAATGATATTCACTTAACTTCATCTGGAATGTCTGCATTGCATACATCATTAGAAATCATATATAAATTATTTCCAGCTAAACCAACACTCCAAGTTGGTTTTCCATATGTAGATGTACTTAAATTACCAATGAAAATCTTTCACGGAGCAAAGTTAATTACAGAAGAAAATTGCACGGATATTGAATTAGAAATCAAAAGAATAAATCCATCAGCATTAATTATTGAACTACCAAGTAATCCAATGCTCAAATGTGTAAACATTAAAAAAATTTCAAAAATTGCAAAAAAGCTAAATATTCCCTTAATTGTTGACGATACAATTGGTTCAAATTTAAATATAAATTCCATAGAACATGCAGATATAGTTTTTACTTCACTTACAAAAATTTTTTCAGGTAGTGGTGATATTCTTGCCGGATCATTAATACTAAATCCAAAAAGCAAATGGATTGATCAGCTTAGAAATGCATTAAACGAGATTAATATTCCAATACTTTCCGATGGAGATATAGTTTATCTAGAGAAAGTTAGTAGAGATGTAAATCAAAGAGTTTTTGAACAAAATAAAGCATGTTTAGAATTAAAAAAAAGATTAGAGACTCATAGCGAGATTAAAAATATTTTCCATCCTGAAAATTGTCCAAATTTTAATTCATTGCTCACTTCTGATGGAGGATATGGCTGCTTATTATCATTTGAATTAAATGGAGGATTGAACAAAGCAAAGAAATTTTATGATTCTCTAAAAGTATCTAAAGGACCTAGTTTAGGTACAAAATTTACTCTAGTTTGCCCTTATGTTTTACTAGCTCATTATGACGAGTTGGATTGGGCTGAAAGTTTTGGTATACCCTCGCACCTTATTAGAGTATCAGTTGGATTAGAAGACCAAGATCAATTATGGAAAAGCTTTTCTGAAGCACTAAATAATTTCTAAATTCCTAGTATTTACCGTATAGAAACTTATATACTCTTTTTCTGAATAATAGTTAGTATTAATATATATTTTCTAAATATATAAATGGCAAAAATTTATGAGGACAACAGTTTTGCTATTGGAAACACTCCATTAGTAAAATTAAAATCAGTTACTAAAAACGCGAAAGCTACAGTACTTGCAAAAATTGAAGGTAGAAACCCTGCTTATAGTGTCAAATGTAGGATTGGCGCAAACATGATCTGGGATGCAGAGAAAAGTGGGAAGCTTACAAAAGACAAAACTATTGTTGAGCCAACTTCTGGAAATACAGGAATTGCTCTAGCTTTTACTGCTTCAGCAAGAGGTTATAAACTGATCCTTACAATGCCAGAATCCATGTCAATTGAAAGAAGGAGGGTTATGGCAGTGTTGGGTGCTGAAATTGTTTTAACAGAGGCATCTAAAGGTATGCCTGGAGCAATAGCTAAGGCTAAAGAAATTGCAGAAAGTAATCCTTCTCAATATTTCATGCCAGGTCAATTTGATAATCCAGCAAATCCTGAAATTCATTTCAAAACTACTGGACCAGAAATCTGGGATGATTGCGATGGTGAAATTGATGTCCTAGTTGCAGGGGTTGGAACTGGCGGCACAATTACAGGAGTTTCAAGATACATTAAGCAAGAGAAGGGCAAGAATATTACTTCTGTAGCTGTAGAACCATCTCACAGTCCTGTTATTACACAGACAATGAATGGTGAAGAGGTTAAATCCGGACCACATAAAATCCAAGGAATTGGAGCAGGATTTATTCCTAAGAACCTTGACTTATCAATTGTTGATAAGGTCGAACAAGTAACAAATGACGAATCAATTGAGATGGCTCTTAGGTTAGCTAAAGAGGAAGGTCTATTAGTAGGAATATCTTGTGGGGCTGCCGCTGCTGCTGCTGTTAGATTAGCTGAACAAGATGAATATGCTGGGAAGACAATTGTAGTTGTTCTACCTGATTTAGCAGAGAGGTATTTATCATCAATTATGTTTACTGAAGTTCCAAGCGGAATCATTCAAGAACCAGTCAAAGCCTAAATCTATTTTTTCTCCAGTAGTGAATCTGGTGAAATATACATCGCATCGCCATAAGAGAAGAATCTAAATTTTTCTTTTATGGCTTTTTTATATAGATCTAATAATCTTTCTCTACCAATCATTGCACTTACTAAAAGTAATAATGAACTTTTAGGGAGATGAAAATTAGTTAATAATCCATCAACTACCTTAAATTTATAACCTGGCTTAATTACTAAATCTACATATTTAGCTATGGGAATAAAGTCATTAATTTCGTGAGAATAACAACTTTCAAGAGCTCTTACGCTAGTTGTACCAATAGCAATTATTTTTCTATCTGTTTTCTTTATTCTTTTTATTTCCTCCACTACTTCCTTATTAACACTTACCCATTCTTTGTGAAGTTTTAAGTTACTTAAATCTTCTTGATCAATTGGTTTGAATGTTCCATAACCCACGTGCAAAGTTATCGGTAAGATTATTACGCCTTTTTTTTTTAGATTGGAAATAAGACTTTTGCTTAAGTGTAAACCAGCTGTTGGTGCAGCAACTGCCCCCGGATTTGTTGCATACTCAGTTTGATAATTTTTCTCATGAAAAGATTCTTCTTCGGTATTTTTTATATAAGGCGGGAGAGGGATTTCCCCGTATTTATCAAGAAGGTCATTCATTGAATTGAGATCAGTTATATTTTCAGGAAATTTAATAAATCTGCCTCCAGTTTCTTCATCAAACCCATCAACCATCAAATTAATATCTTCTCCAGAAAGAGATTTTAATATTATTTTTCTATTTATTTTTAACTTTTTCGCTGGCTTTGCCAAACATAACCAAACACATTCATGGGATCTTTCTAAGACTAATAATTCTACTAACGTCCCATTTTCTAATTCAACCTTTAACCTAGCTTTCATTACCTTAGTATTGTTAACAACTACAAGATCGCCTTCTCTAAATTCATCTAAAAGATTCTTTGTAAATTTATTAGTTAAATAGTCTTCTTCTAAAACACTATTTCTAACTATCATCAATCTTGATTCATGCCTAATTGCAGAAGGTTTACTAGCAATTAATGAAGGATCAAGTAAATAATCATAAGATTCAAGCCTATAATCTTTTTCTTCTTTATTAATTTGAGAAATCAATTAAATTTATGATACAAGTGTCTCTGGCTCATTCTCAATAAGGTTAGCCAAGTCTTTCAAGAATGAAGCACCATCAGCTCCATAGATCACTCTGTGATCAGCTGTAAGATTTACCTGCATTATTTTTTTAACAGATATTGACCCATCACTATTAGCCACAACAGTTGGTTTCGATGATGCTATCGCTAAGATCGCACCGGTCCCTGGGGGTAGTATTGCGTCAAATCTATCAACACCAAACATACCAAGGTTAGATAAGGTAAATGTTCCCGTTGAGTATTCATCTGGTTCTAATTGTTTTGATCTCGATCTTTTTACGAGATCTTTCCATTCCCTAGATAATTCAAATAAATCAGTATTGCATGGTTCTTTTAATACTGGAGTTATTAGTCCCCCATCTTCCATTGCAACAGCAACAGCAATATTTATATTTTCTGGATAAGAAATTCCATTTTCTGAAAATCTTGAGTTAACTTGAGGATGTTTCTTTAGTGTCTTTGCAACTGCCTTTACAAGTAAAGCAGTCATAGTAACTCCGTTCTGTTTTACCTTTTTGTAGAAATTATCTAATTTATCTGTATTGATAGAGTAACCCACCCTAAAACATGGAACATCTAAACTAGATTCCATATTTTTATTTACCGCTTTTTGAAGAGTATTAAATTGAACTGTTTCTCCTGGATTACCAAAACTATTTCCTGAAGTTTCTGGTTTACTTTCAACTCCCAAATTTGCACCTGGAATACTTGCAGGAGAACCACCTTCTCCTATCCATGGTATAGAGACAGGTTGGCCATTAGCTTTTAAAATATCATCGGCTTGAATCCTTCCGTGAGGGCCAGATCCATGAACCTTTGCTAAATCAACACCCATTTGAGAGGCTAGTTTTTTAGCTCTTGGAGATGCAATTATCCTCGAAGAAACATTACTTGTTGCGGCATTAATTTGATCGACATTAAAAGATGGGACAGGCTTTTCACTCTTTAAGACGACTTCTTCAACTTCTTTCTCGATATTTTCAGTCTGGACTACTGGTTTTTCTTCAGTTTTATTGCTTACCAATTCAAGTTGGTCTGAAGTTGAGACTTCGGGTTGATTTCCTTTATTTTGTTCTTGAACAGAAGCTATCTCATCCTCATTTTCTACAATAAGACCGATAGTCTCTCCTACTGGTGCAGTGCTGCCAGCAGGCATTAAAACAGCCGCGAGATATCCATCTTGAAAAGATTCAACATCCATATCTGCCTTGTCAGATTCAACAACCAAGACAGATTCACCTCTTTCAACTTTATCTCCTGGATTTTTCAGCCATTCCACAATCTTGCCCTCCGTCATAGTAGAACTCAAGGCAGGCATGAATATTTCGTGAGACATAAGAAAATTGTTATTGCATAAGTTTCAAGGGATTTCTACCAAACTTCCTAAAGTTTTTATGGTTAAGAACCCTTTAAACTCTTGTTTTAATTATACGAAATCATGTTCACAGTGGGAACTCTTAAAACTTAAGAAAGTAATAATTTAGATCGATTAGAATTTAAAACTTTTCGAAATTAAGATTTACTTATATTTATCAAAAATACTAAATCTTCTCTTTAATTATTATCTATAGATTGAATAACTCCATCCTTAACCGTAATCGATACTTGCATTTTTTCAATAAGATTGTCTCCCACATTGACATCACAGAAACTATCCACTTGCCCTTGATCAACAATTTCGTCCATTTTTAATTCGCGAACTTGACTCTGTTGTTGAAGAAGATTTCTTTTTTGTTCTTCAATTTCATTTCGTTTTGCTGCGACTTGTTGTTGCACCTGACTAACCTGTTCTTGAACCCTTGGATCTAGGGGATTAACCGATTGGGATCTAATATTATTTACTATTTGCTGCCCCTCTTGCTCCAGTTGCGATAATTGCTGATCAATGTTTGAAATTGCTTTACTTAATTCTTTTTCAGCATCTTCCTTCCAAGTTGGTGTAACTACAGCTTTAATAGCTATTGAGCGCTTTATAGATATTGAGTTTTTTGTTTCCATAAAAAATTAAATTACCTTTTCAATATAGATAGAACAAATCAAATTTTCTTACTAAATTTGTTTTCATACATATTTTCTATTTGTAATGAATACTTTTTTTCTATTTCTTTTCTTTTTTGTTTAAGAGTTTGTGTTAATAACCCATTTTCTAGAGTAAAGGCATCAACAAAATAACAATCTAATATTTGTTCTTCTGATCTTGCTCCTAATCGACTTTTAAGCAAATTATTAATTTGTGATTTAAAAAATGTACCAATTTCCTTATTCAGGTTTAATTTTGAAAGGTCTTCTTCCAAAAACTTGCTTTTGACCGATTCGACATTAGGAACTACAAGGGCTGTTAAACATTTCTTATCTTGTCCTACTAATTGAATCTGATTAATAAATTCAGAACTAAGAATTTCAGTCTCTAACGGATTCGGTTCTATATTTTCACCGCTTGATAGCACTATTGTATCCTTGGCTCTTCCTGTTATAAAGAGTGAACCATTTGGTATTAGAAAACCTAAATCACCAGTATCAAACCAACCATCCTTGGATAAAACATCATTTGTAGCTATTTCATTATTAAGATAACCTTTCATCACTTGCGGCCCCCTAACAAGAATTTTCCCGACTTCTCTGAACTTCAGAATCTTTTTTTTATCATCATTCACTATTTTGATTTCAGTAAATGAAAGAGGCTGCCCTGATGATCCTCTAACATTTAATTCTCTTCTCCTACAAGTTAATACTGGACTAGTTTCTGTGAGTCCATATCCCACCAAAACATCTACACCTAAAGATTCAAAAAAAAGATCTACATGTTCTGGCAATGCACCTCCACCATTAATGGGAAATTTCAGTCTTTCTCCGCATAGTTGTCTAAGAATATTCGGCCATAAAAAAATAGTAGACAATTTATGTAAAGGATATCGGCTAATAACAGAACCCAGTAAGGGGATTTTTGATTTAAAAGTTATTTGATTTATATCTATATTTCTTATTTTTCTAAGACTTCTTTTGAAAACCGAACTATTAGTTATCAAAAAATTAATAAGTTTTTGCTTTTTGGAAGGCATTTTTTTCAAAGCCTGAAAAAAACCATCATGTATTGCTTCCCATAGTCTCGGTACAGTAGCCATGACAACAGGTTTTATTTGTGTAATATCATCTTTAAGAAATTTTGGAATTGTATAGTATTGAGAACAACCGCATGAAAAAAAGAAGTATTCAGCACTTCTCTCATAAGAATGCCAGATAGGCAAAACGCTTAATACAGAGGTCCCTGGTTCTGGATCAGCGATATAGGCTAAATTGATTATTTGATGTAAAAAATTTGCATGAGTCAAAGGCACACCTTTAGGTTTTCCGGTCGTCCCAGAAGTGTAAAGAATAGTAGCGACGTCATCAATTTCTGGATTAAATTTTTCAAGATTATTATTTTGTGAATTTTCTTTTTCTACTGAACTTATGAATGTACTCCAACTTATTAAACTTTCAAATTGTTCATCTTCTAAATTAATTATAAATTTCAGTCTTTTTTTTAATTCTTCTTTGTTGTTTAACTTTAGCCAAATTTCCTTAGATTGAACTATTAGTCCTACTGAATTAGAGTGCTCAATAATATATTCTAATTCTACTGAAGGAGAATTAATACCTCTAACTGCATTTATAGCTCCTAAACGCATTAAGCCTTGATCTACTGCTAGCCATCTTGGAGAATTTTCAGATATTACAGTAACTACATCCCCCTTTTTTAAACCATAATTTTCGAAAGAAATAGAGACTTTTGTTATTAAATCAGCCAGCTCAGAATAAGAAAATTTTTCTTTGTATTTCCCTCTTAAATCGCAAACAGCTAAAGTATCACCACATTTAAATTTTAATTTTTCCCAAATTTGATCTATATGATCAAGGTTCTTAATAAAATCTCTATTTTTGGCAAATGTATTTTTTTTAGAAAGAGGTTTGGCTGCAGGCCAATACGCTAAATCGCCCATATTGAATTGATTTTGAAATTTTAATTTCTATTTTGATATAAAATCAAAATTAAATTCTTCCCCGATGGTTTTTTTAACAATTCTCTTGACTTCTTGAATATTTAAATTTTTATTGTAATCAATCATATTTGCCATAAAACAATTTTCTATTCCGCAAGGAACAATCTTATTAAAGTTTTCTAATTCGCAGTCAATATTGATTGAAAATCCATTTATCGTAATCCATCTTTTACACCCAATTCCAATTGATGCGATTTTCTTATTTCCTATCCAAACACCAGTAAACCCTTTTCTAGAGTGACAATCTATATTAAAAGCCCCAAGGATTTTTATAATAATTTCTTCAATTTTTCTTAAGTACCAATTTAAATCTTTATTAAAATTTTTCAAATCTAAAACCAAATACGTTACTAATTGTCCTGGCATATGACAAGTTACCTCACCACCTCTATCAATCTTAAAAACATCATATTTTGTATCATTTAGAGAAAATAGTAAATTATCATAATTAGATCCTCTCCCCAATGTATAACAGAGTTGATGCTCCCCTATCCAAATAAAATCAGGGTTAGAATTATCTAAAATCAATGCCTCCTGATATTCTTTTTGTAATTTATAAACATCATTAAAAGAAGAAATATTATCAGGTTGTTTAATTATTGCTGTTCTATTATCCATATTTGAGTAGATTTAGAAAGTAAGTAAATATTTTTAGATTTGTTATGAAAATTTTAATCCATGGAAAGAATCTTGAGCTCACTGGAGCATTAAAAGAATATACTGAGGCAAAGATAGAAAAAGCAACACATCACTATAAGGATATCGTTAAAGAAGCTGACATACACCTTTCAATTGAAAAGAATCCAAGAGTCTCGTTCCAAACTGCAGAAGTTACTATTTTTGCAAATGGTACCGTCATTAGAGCTGAAGAAAAAACTGAAAATCTATACTCAAGCATTGATTTAGTTTCAAATAAACTTTGTAGAAAATTACGTAAATACAAAGAAAGAAACAATAAAACAACTCATAACAATCAATTTAAAAATAAGGAGTCTTTACCAATTGAAAATATGGAATCAGGGTTTTTAGATAAAGCTTTACTCAAGGAAGGAATTGAAGCAAGTCTGCCTGAGCCATCTATAAAAAATAAATACTTTGAAATGCATCCAATTTCATCAGAAGAAGCAAGAAAACAATTAGATCTAATTGATCATGATTTTTATGTTTTTCGAAACAAGAAAAATAATGAACTTCAAGTTATATACAAAAGGAATCATGGAGGTTATGGACTGATTCAATCTAAATAATTTTTAAATGCCCAATATTGAATATGAATTAAACGAGAAAATTCATGCGATTATTATTAACCCTTATCTATCATGGGAAGATTTCTGTGTGAATTGCGATTTAATAAGAAAACACAATATCAAAAATATTTCTACTTCACTAAATTATTTAATTGATCTTAAAAACTGTTTGGGTAATTACAGTGCTTATATAAACACGCTTATTTCTTACCCGTTAGCAGATTTACCAGTTTCATTTATAGAAGAATTAGTTTGTTTTGCAAAAGATAAGGGTGCAAAAGGAATTGAATATGTCCCAAACTTTATCAATTTATCCAAAGGAAATTTAGAAACTTTCGCTGCTGAAATTGAGCAAGTTAAATTATCTGGATTACCAGTTTCAATAATCATAAATAAATCAAAACTACAAAAAGAAGTTTTTAATAATGCGATAGAAATATGTTTGGAATTAGGAATAAAAAATTTTCAATTCGGAGACGGTTTTGGGTCTCCTCTTACATCTAATGACATCCCCGAAATACTAAAAATAACAGGCTCACAAAATCAAATCAAAGTTGTAGGTGGAATAAAAAAACTAACGCAAGTAATTGATTTGTTTGATATTGGAATTAGTTGCGTTGGAACTTCCAATTTTTGTGAAATTTTTCAAGAAGTAAAAGTTTTTTAAATGTCTGGTTCTGGTGAGTGCAGGCTAAAAGGTCTTTGTATTAAAGCTTCTCCATTAGGCGAGAATGATAGATTAATAACTATTCTTACTGATGAGCAAGGGATTGTTAGATTAGCGGTTCCTGGTGCTAGGCGTCCTAAAAGTAGTCTTGCTGCAGCTACTCCTTTAACATATTTAAGTCTGCAGATTTTTGGGAAAAGAAATCTTAAATCTGTACGTCAAATTAAAATATTAAAAAGCTATTCTGGTCTAGGAAAAAATATTGAATGTCTTGCAGCTGCACAAGCAATAACTGAATTAACATTTTTATTAGTAGGTAATAATGACAAGCAACAAGACTATCTATCTTGCGTTCTTGCACATCTTGATAGGATTTATTTGTATAAAGAGTCTCAAGAAGAAGACATTAAAATGCTCTCAATGAGTATTCAATCTTTAATCCATCTATTAGCCATCGGGGGTATTAATTTACCAATTCATCATTGTTGTAAAACTGGAGAACCTATTATTCCACCTTTAAGAAATTGGGAATGGAGTTGTTATTATTTGCCAAGTGAAGGGTTTTCATCCATAGAAGATCCTCAAAGTAATCTAAAAATAAATGCATCTGAAGTTGCTCTATTACAGAGACTTCTTTTCCCAGAATTACCAATTAAATCTAATGGAGAGTTGTTGGGTCCAAAAAAAGTCTGGCTTAAAATATTATTCATTATTGAGACATGGATCTCTGCTCAATTAGAGAAGGATCTATCTTCACTAAAAATGTTGAGAGAAATATATAGTTAGCATTTTCATGAAGCATTAAAAAATTTTAAAAATATGATCATGGCGCCATTGCCTGTTAACTTAATAAATAGTTAATTTAATTAATGTGGTTCATATTGCCTGGTTGGGGAAAAAATCCCCTTTTTGTGGAAATGTAACTTACGGAAATTTAACTACTAAGGAATTAAAGGCCAGAGGGCATAAAATTAGTTTTATTCATTTCGACAATCCCTCTAGTTCAAATTCATCAAACCCATTATTTCTTGCAAATGATCCTGATGTAAGTCTCCCATATTTAATTAAGTCTCAAATTTATACAATACCCTCGCCAAGGGCAGAAAAAGAGCTAAGGCTATCATTGGAAAGATTAAAACCTGACATAGTACATGCAAGCCTAACTTTATCTCCTTTAGACTTTAGACTTCCAGAGCTTTGTCATGAAATTAATGTTCCTCTTATAGGAACATTTCATCCCCCATTTGATGCAAAAAATAGAAATCTAACTGCGAGCACTCAACAATTAACATATCAACTTTATGCTCCCTCTTTAGCAAAGTTCGATAAAATAATTATTTTTTCTGAACCTCAAAAAAATGTTCTTGAGAAATTCGGAGTACCTAAAGAAAAACAAATAATTATTCCAAACGGCGTTGATGAAAATATTTGGAAACCTTTTTCTGAAAAAAGTAAAAAATATGATCAGGTGAAAAGCAAACTTGGAAATGCAAGAATCTTTTTATATATGGGAAGGATTGCAAATGAGAAAAATATCGAGGCACTTTTACGTTCTTGGCGCCAAACAAAAACTCAAAATTGCAAATTAATTATTGTTGGGGATGGCCCAATGAAACCAACACTTGAAAATAGTTTTTCTAACCTAGGTAATGAGAAATTAATTTGGTGGGGTGCTGAATTAGATTTAGAAACTAGGATAGCAATAATGCAAATAGCAGAAGTATTTTTCTTACCAAGCTTAGTAGAAGGTTTATCATTATCACTTTTAGAGGCAATGTCTGCTGGTACTGCTTGTGTAGCTACAGATGCGGGAGCTGATGGTGAAGTTTTAGATAACGGAGCAGGAATAGTAATTTCAACTGATAATGTAGCTGCACAATTAAAAACTATAATCCCAATTCTTGTAGAACACCCTTCATTTACAAAAGATCTTGGAGAGAAAGCTAGAGAACGTATACTTGAGAGATACACAATTGCTAAAAATATAAATTCACTTGAAAAAGTTTATATGAACTTAAAAGAAAATTGAAAAACCTAACGAAACTCTTTACTTCTATTACTAGCTGAAACTATTGATTCCATTAATGCTGACCTTACACTCTTTTTTTCTAAAACCCTTAAAGCAGAAATAGTTGTTCCACCTGGAGAGGTTACTAAATTTTTAAGCTCAGAGGTAGTAAGTTTATTTTCCTTTATTAGACAAATAGTCCCTAGTATCATTTCCATAACAAGTTCCTCTGAAATTATTTTTGGTAATCCCCCGCTTAATCCTCCATCACTTAATGCTTCTATAATTAAAGCAATAATTGCAGGACCTGAAGAAGTTAAAGCTAAAAATATATCAAGGTAATCTTCAGGAAATTCATAAATTTTACTAGTATTTTCAAATAATTTTTTTGTAAATTGTTTCTGATCTTCTGTAATTTCTTCTCCCCAAGAAATCCCTGTTAAACCTTTTCCAATAGTTATTGGAATATTTGTAACCACCCTCACGCATTTGTGATTAGGAAACTTTTGAGTAAGTCTATTTATTGAAACCCCGGCAAGAATTGAAACCATTAAGTTGTCCTTATTTTTTATATGATGGGCCTCACTTATATCATTTAGTTGTTGGGGTTTTATCGAAAGAAGCTTATAATGACAATCCCAAATTATTTTTGACTCTTCAGAACCTGATTTATAAACATTTATATTATGTCTATAATTTTTTTTTATGTTTTCTAAACTTTTTTCTGTATTTACAACACAAAAAACATTCTCTGGCTGAATTAATTTGTTATCTAATAGAGGAGTAACTATAGCACTTGCAATATTTCCAAAACCAATAATCGCAATTTTATCTGTCACAGATTAATCATGAATAAGCACTTAATTTAGAATTACCCCATGCTGGTTCAGGAGTAGTATTTTTTCCAAAACTATATTGTGGTGTGGTTTCTGTAGACACAGAAGAAGGAGAAGCTTCTTCTGGGGAAGAACTAGTTACATTTACACAACTTGGAGCAAAAAGAAAAATACTTTCACCTACTCTCTCTTGATGTCCATCAATTGCATATGTGCCCCCAGCAATAAAATCAACTGCTCTTTGAGCTTGATCAGGATCCATCATAGTTAAATTGAGAATTACAGTTTTTCTCTCTCTTAATGCTTGTATAGCTTGAGGCATCTCATCAAAACTTCTTGGTTCCATTAGGCTTACTTCAGAGGATGAATTTGAGATTCCAGGCATACCAACTACTTTTGATGATCTGTTGTTATTCATAAAATCGAATGGATTTGAATTTGCAAGTGCATTTGCATTCTTTGGATTTTGTTTGAAATTATTAATATCATTTAATTCATCCTCTGAATCATAATCCAACTCATCAAAATCATCATCGAGATACTCATCCCCTGCGACAACTGCCTTTAATCTAGAAATAAGTGACACCTTTTAAATCCTCTTGAAATTGATTACTAAGGTTTAAGAACCTTGAGTAATAGATTCATTTTTTAAATGAATAAACTACCTATACTTAAATAACGTTAGTTGAACTTTACTGCAAGTTTATAGACAAGATTTTTATAAAAAAATAACTAATTAGGATCTGCCTCCAAAAATCAATGATCCTAATCTTAACCAAGTTGATCCAGCATCAATAGCTTCCTCCCAATCACCTGACATCCCCATGGAACAATGTGGTAGTTGTAGAGAATCAGCGAGAGCACGACATTTTTTGAACAACCCTGAATTTTCTTTAGAGCTAAGTCCTTTAGGATTGATAGTCATCAAACCGGTTAATGAAATATTTTTCAGCTCTTGAATTTCTCTCCATTTCAAAATCAAAAATTCAGGATTAAAGCCTCCTTTAGTAGGGTCATCACTCAACTTAACCTGCAACATTATTAATGGATTTTTCTTCTCTTCACGTGAAATATTAGAAATCTTTTGCAACTTTTCAAATGAATCTACTGAATGAATGTATTTAAAATTTTGAACTATTTTTCTTATTTTATTACTTTGTATTCTTCCAATAAAGTGCCAATTTATTTGTTTAAGATCTTTTAGGATTAATTGTTTTTCAAACGCCTCTTGAACCTTACTTTCACCAAAATCGTTTTGACCTATATTTTGAATAGTCTTGATTTCTTGACTTTTAAATCCTTTACTTACGGCAAGAATATTTACATTTGATGGTATTTTATTTTTTATTTTTAAATAATTTTCAGGGTTCACCTTTTATAAGAAAGTTTGTGTAAATAAATTTTCCCATTTAGATAGTTCTTCAGATCCTTTTCTTCTAGCTTTTTGAAGGTTTAATTCGGCCTGATTGCGGGCATCTAAATAAGGTATAACTTCAAAAAAAACTTCTCTCTGTCGAACTTCTACCAAAAAAAACATTTTTTGAGCATATAAAGTCGCATAAATATCTCTCCCATCATTTCCAGGAGAAACTTGGTATAGCATGCCAAATGTTGGATGGTTTAAATAACGCTCAGAACTCAAACCTAAAATATTGTGTTATTTATAATGCACCATACAGTTTTCTAAGAAAAATTGCTATGCAAATAAAACAAATCGATAATGTATTAACAATTACATTGAGAGACTTTGAAGGATAAAGAGTTCTAAATCTGTTGGTATTTATTATAATTTGTTTCTTTGAGAGTAATGATTCTGCTCCATGATCAATTCTCAGAAATATATTTTGAAATAACCTTTCTACTAAGATTAATAAAACATTAAAGGATTTCTTTAATCCTAAATTTCGAAAATTTATTGATCTAACTGACACTGATTTAATGATATTTTGAAATTCTTCCTGCACTAGAGGAATAAAACGTAATGCAATTAACAACTGAAAAAGCCACTTACTAATTGGCAATCCAATCTTTCTTAATGGATACATAAACCAACTTAATCCCCATACAATGTCTTCCTGCAATGTGGTTAAAAGCATCAAATTCACACTATGAATAACGGTAAATATCAAAGTAGAGGTTTTTATTCCTAGTTCAAATGCTTTTCTTGATAAGTTGTAGGGACCAAAATTAATAAACCATATCTTCTGCGAAGGAATTTGCAAAATATTCCATTCTTTTTGGCTTTCCAGTACTACTTTCAACTCATTGGGATTTCTTAAATAGCCATCAAGAGATTGAATATCAGACGAGGCAAGTATTGATATACATCCAATTAATAGTGATAAACATGAGAGAAAAAATAATGATCGCCACCATACCCTAGATGGCAATAAACTTAAAAAAGTAATTAATAGTAAAAAACCAACTAAACTCAATCTCCATATTGGACCTGCCCAAATTGGAGTGATTAAAAATATCATTACGATAATTATTTTTAATCTACTATCTATAATTCTTAGCCAACTTCTATTACCATAAACGTATTGACCAACAGAAAATTTGGTTAGCAAATTCATTAATCTTTTTGAATTAACTCAATATTTTCTCTTTCGACTTCTTTATTTAAAGCTCTTTGCTGTTTTCCTCTCCAAAGTAAAATGAGGGGTGTGCCTTCAAAGCCCAAATTTACTCTAATTTGTTTTTCAATATATCTTCTATAAGTTATTCCGAATAATTTAGGGTCATTTACAAAAAGAGTAAAAGTGGGAGGTTTGTTCTTTACTTGAGTACCGTAATAAAGCCTACCTTGCTTGCCGCTTCTCTTCGTTGGAGGACTTTTCCAACTGATTGATTCTTTAAGTACTTCATTAACTACAGATGTTGTAACTCTTCTTCTATGTTGATTTACAGCATTAAGAGCATGCTCAAAAATATTATCAACTCTTTGACCAGTTAGAGCAGATATAAAAATCATTTTTGACCAGTGTAGAAAATAAAGTTTAGATCTAAGTTCTTTTTCTACTTGATAAATTGTTGAACTATTTTTTTCTACAAGATCCCATTTATTAACAACAATTATGCAAGCTCTACCTTGTTCTTCTATACGACCAGCCAGCTTCTGGTCTTGATCAGTTACTCCATCTATAGCGTCTATAACTAAAACACAAACATCACTTCTATCTATAGATTTAAAAGCCCTATTAATACCAAAGAATTCAGTACCATACTTAACATTTTTCTTTCTTCTAATTCCTGCAGTATCAATAATTTTCCAATGATTATCACCCTTTATAATAAGCGTATCTATTGAATCAGTTGTCGTGCCACTAATATCACTAACTATTGCTCTTTTTTCTCCACAGATTGAATTTAACAAACTAGATTTACCAACATTAGGCCTACCTATAATTGACATCATTATCTTTTCTTCATCATCCTGGATATTATTTTCAGGAAGTTCGCCAATAACGAGATCTAAAAGATCTCCAGTACCTGAACCATGAATAGCCGAAACAGGGTTAGGTTCGCCCAATCCTAATTTCCAGAACTCCGAAGCTAGGGATATTCCTAGATTAGTCGATTCGCATTTATTAACAGCAACAATTGTTTTGCAGCTTGAGTTTCTTAACCATTTTGCTATTGATAAATCACCATCAGTAACGCCTTGATTCCCATCTACTACCAGTAACGCGAGTGAAGCCTCTTCTAGAGCCAAGAAGACTTGTGTCCTTATCTCTGGGAGAAATTCACTATCATCATCAAAAACTAAACCTCCAGTATCAACTATTTGAAATTCCTTACCTCCCCATGAAGCATTTTGATAAGTTCTATCTCTTGTAACACCAGGCTTATCAAATACTATTGCATCATTACTTTGGCAAAGACGATTAACTAAGGTAGATTTCCCAACGTTAGGTCTTCCGATAATTGCTATTGTAGGAAGAATCAATTCTTCTCTCCAAAGAAAATAGTATCCATTACAACTATACCTTTAATAGAATCATTTACCTTTTTCAAAAAAACTTATTTAATTTCTGGATCACCAAAATGTCCTATAACTGGATTTACAGGTGGCGAACTAGGACTTGGCAATAATCCACTATCTTTTGAAAAACAATCATTTTCAATCGCCCAATAAATCAACCAATTTACTGCCGTCGCTCTTCTAGTTCTTCTTGGATAGAGTTCATTAATCTTATAACCTTTAAAATTAAGAAAATTTTTTAATCCTTGTTTATAGTCTTTTGGGATTGATCGAGTCAAATGTACAGAGGCTGGTCGCTCTGAAATGATTTGAGGAGCTTTTTCAAATTTTTCTGACCAATAAGAAGGAGTTAATGAGCTAAAGGCCCAATCATTTATAGAGAGTTCTTTAGTATAAAAAAGTCTTTCCCAAACCAATTCACAAACAAAAATATCACTAACCCTATCTTCGAGAACAAGAAATAATAGATCCTTACATATTGGCCATGTAAATTGATTTTCAACTAATTTTTCTTTTTTATACATTAAACAAACCTTATCAAAATCAAAGAAAAATAAGGCATAAATTCCTTTTTATATTGTGATGCGTATTGAATAATTTGATCAGGCATCCCAACACTTAAGGCTATTAATGATGTATTGATGATATCCTCTTTTTTTAAAATTTCCCTGACTAAATTCCATCTTTTGCCAACTTTCATAATTGCCAATACCGTTTTATTTGCCTTACTTTCCCTAATTAGGGTTGTTAATTCAGATTCTAAAGAAGGGCATTCTTTGATGATCAATGTCTCGCCTTTTTTTACCAAATCAAAATCATTCAAAGCTGCTGCTGCTGAAATAGAGGAAATACCAGGTATTGTTTTGGTAATAATTTCAGCATGATTATTTTTTATTAACCTCAAAATATTAGAAGAACTTGCAAATAGTGAAGTATCTCCAAGACAAAGTAAAACAACTGATTCACCATTTTGTATAAATTTCACAATTTTTTCTACAGCATTAGACCATATTTCATCTGGATCAAAATCCTTCCTAGCCATTGGGAAGATGATAGGAATATTTTTTTTAAATTTGGTGTACTTCTTGACTATTTCCGCAGCGAAACTCTTTTTATTATCATCTGATATTGGGAAAACTATAACTTTCGCTTTTTTTATTGCATCCACAGCAGCAATTGTTAAAAGCGATGGATCTCCAGGGCCTACACCAACGATGGTGAATGTTGGTAAATCAGTTTTATATCGATTAAGTAAACTTAAGAACTTGTTTATTATCATTTTTATTTTATTAACTTTAGCTATGTACCCTTGGCAATACAAAAGTTTCAGCAAGAATTGATGACTCAATTTCAGACAATTCCTCTAACCTTTTGAAAGTTTGATTTTTAGAGAATTTAGTTTGCGCTAGTTTCCAGTAAACCCCAAAATGTCTTGCCTCACTCTCAAGCAGAGACTCATAAAGTGATTTAAACGATTTATCTTCAGAATTCAGCGCAAGCAAGCTTAATCTTTCATGACTTCTTGCTTCAATAAGTCCTGCTATTAAGAAACTATCAAGCATTCTATTGGGCTCTTCCTTTCTTATATTCTTGGACAATTCAGCTCCATATGGAGGCGGTTTTAAGGACTCAAGAGAATGTCCAAGGTCCTTTAAAAAATAAAGTATTTTTTCAAAATGCTCTAATTCCTCTCTCGCTATTGGACTTAGAACTTCTGCTAGATTTGGTTCTGATGGATATCTAAACATTAATTGAATAGCTACTCCTGCTGCTTTTCTTTCACAATGAGCATGATCAATAAGAATATCGATTGGATTAGATAATGCGAGTTTGATCCACTCATCTGAGGTAAATGACGATAAATATTTAATATGAGAAGTGGGTCTTTTAAAATCGACTAGCATTTAATCTTTACTACTTAAATACCCAATGATTCCTTCAAGAGCTAAAGAATAACTCGTTATGCCAAATCCACTAATAATTCCTATAGCTTTATCTGTAAGAAAAGATTCTTTACGAAAATCTTCTCTACTGAAAATATTTGAAATATGTAACTCTACAAACGGTATTTTTGATCCAATTAAAGCATCACGAATAGAAATCGAGGTATGAGTAAAAGCGCCAGCATTTATAAGAATACCTTGGATACTTTTTACAGACTCCTGAATTTTATCTACTATTTCTCCTTCGTGATTACTTTGAAAACATTCAAGATTAATACTTTTTTCTTTAGCAACTTTAGTTAAATCTTTTTCTATATCACTCAATGTTTTATTACCATATATTTCAGGTTCTCTAGTTCCCAAAAGATTTAGATTCGGTCCATTTATCAATAAGATATTCATCATCAATAAAGTCTTTTCTATTAAATGCTATCTAGAAAGAAACAAAAAAACCAAAACATTTTCACACAAAGTGACCATTAACTGATAAGTTCAAATAGTGTGGGTCGGTGCCCGAGTGGTTAAAGGGGGCGGACTGTAAATCCGCTGGCTCTGCCTACGTTGGTTCAAATCCAACCCGGCCCACTTTAAAATTGCCCTTGTAGCTCAGCGGTAGAGCACTCCCTTGGTAAGGGAGAGGTCTCGGGTTCAAGTCCCGACGAGGGCATCAGAAACCCTCAACCAAAGAGAATCAAGGAAATTCAGAAGGCATCAATAGATGCCATTTTTTATGCGAAATACTGATCAATACTGGGTTCTTAAGAAAAAGTATCCTTCAGACAGATTCACTATAAGTCAAAAGTCAAATTTATAATGTCCCGAAAACGTCCCGAATACTTCGAACTTATTTAAAGAATGTCAACAAAGAGAGAATTAACTATATTAATTATTAAAAATTTATCAACTTTTAAAACTCAATAAAGAATGAAAAATGAAGTGATAATTGGTAAAAATGATGTTAAAAGTCAGTACCCAGAGATAGCGGAAGAAGCAGATGGTTGGGATCCGAGTAATTATCATTTTAAAAGTACAGATAAAATGCCCTGGATATGTCCTGAATTTAAACACAAATACTCAACTCAGATTCGCCACAGAACAATAAACAAAACAAAATGTAGAATCTGCAATAATAAAGAAGTTTTAAAAGGGTTTAATGATTTAAAAACAAAATCTCCTGAACTTGCCGCAGAGGCAGATGGTTGGGATCCATCTTTGGTGCTTTATGGTACTCACAAAAAATTACCTTGGAAGTGTAAATTAAATCATACTTGGGAAGCATCTGTGGGGATGCGATATAAATCTAAAACAAGTTGTCCTTATTGCAGTAATAAAAAAGTATGGACCGGATTCAACGATTTACAAACAAAATCTCCTGAGATTGCCCTTGAAGCACATGGTTGGGATCCATCTTTGGTACTTTATGGTACTCATAAAAAATTACCTTGGAAGTGTAAAAATTATGGACATCTTTGGGAAACTGTAGTTAAAAGTAGAGTCCAAAAAGGATATGGATGTCCTTATTGTGCCAACCAAAAGATTTTAGTTGGATTCAATGATTTGAAGACAAAATCTCCTGAGATTGCCCTTGAAGCACATGGTTGGGATCCAACTACTATATCTAATGGGTATAGTAAAAAGATTTTCTGGAAATGTAAAAATTATGGACATCTTTGGGAGGCATCTCCCTCTGAAAGGACAAGTAATAACCCTAAACATCAAACTAACTGTCCTATATGTGCCAACAGAAAACTCTTAGTAGGTTTTAACGATCTCAAAACAACTTTTCCAGAATTAGCGGAGGAAGCATATTGTTGGGATCCAACTACTCTTATTGCTGGTAGTCACGACCAGAAAAAATGGAAGTGTAAAACTTGCGGCAATATTTGGACAGCAAGAGTTACAGACCGTTCATGGCAATCACAAGGTTGCAGTAGATGTTGTGAATATGGATTTAACTCAAATAAACCAGCATGGTTTTATCTAATGGAAAGAAAAGGAGAACAACAGTTTGGGATAACAAATAATATTAAGCAAAGAAGAAAAGATCATTTTAAATATAATTGGATTGAATTGGATTCAACTGGACCTCATTCAGGAATTGATGTAGAAAATACTGAAAAAAAATTAAAAAATTGGTTAAAGTTAAAAATAGGCACAATGCCAAATACTTTTGAAAATTGGTCAACAAATAAATTAAAGGTAAAGTCTTTAAATGAACTTAAAAAAATAAGTTGTATTAAAACAAATATTTTTTGAAAAATATTTCTTTTTGCTTTTCATTAATAGACCGTTGATAAATCCCGAAAACGTCCCGAAAAATACAAATATTCTTTAAAAACTACCTTCAAAACCAGTCATAACGCACCTAAATCGTTCAACTCAACAATCGACGAGGGCGCTTGAGCAATTGATTAATATAACTGAGATCTCGTAGATCAGAATTTTAACTAAAATTCAAATATATTTTTAAAATAGTTTGTCTTTAGTAATGCCACTATCGTCATACCGTAAGCACCGAATTTATCTTGCAGCGACCATGAATTATGGTCTTGGTTCTGAGGATCAAGAAGAGCTTGCCTACTACAACAAAATCAGAAAAGAGATGGATGATATGAAAAAACAACAAATTAAAAAAGGAATTTCTCTAAATTAGGATACCCCTGGAAGAATGGATAAATGAACCTGAATACTTTTTTATTAATTGATGGGAGTCTGATGCTTATTGGTCTACCTTTATTGATGATTCTTAAAGGCAAAAATTGATCAAAATTCATTATATTTTACCCATATTCAAATTTAATTGTTGATCCTTTATCCGTATATGGGAGTTCCTCAAACCGTACATATTTTTTAGTCGGATAGCTTGTCTGAATAGTTAGAACAAGATCGTAGTCGTCATGAGCAAATGTCTACCAAATCCAATCTAAAAGAAGATCATAAATCTGAGATTGAAGCAAGATCAGAAGATGAACTTCTTGAGGAAGAAATCAGGAATCAGCAAACATTAGATAGGTTTGTTGAATCTGATAAGAACTGGAGCTGATCAAAACTTATTTATTAGGAGAAAGTTATGAACTTAAAAAGATCACCATTCTCAATTCTGGACAAAGACAAAAGAGAAATGGACTATATTAAAGGAGTTTACAAGAGAAAAATTCAAGCTGAAATTGAATCTTATAAAGATCCCGAAGATGAAGAAAAGAGAGATACAATCCAAGCTCAAGACATATTAATGCTTGATAGGATCTCAATCTAGTTATTCTTTTTTTTCTTCTTCTTATCCTTTTTTTTCTTCTTTACCTTTTCATAAAGTTTATCAGCCTTCTTTTCGATACTGTCCAGCTTACTAGAGATTTCTTTTATAGCTTCTGCTTTTCCTTCTTTAACTACAGTATCTTTTACCTCAATAATTTTAACTGGCTCTCCTTTGACTACAGTATCTTTTGTCTCTTCAGTTTTAATCCCAAACTTACCTTTAACAAAATTGGCTATAAAAATAAGAACAGGTACATGAGCTAGACCGCCTATTACTATTCTTGTTTCTGAATAAGCCATTTAATAGTTATGTGAATTGAGATATTTAAGCATAAATTTAATTTTTAAATTCCTTTTTATTAAGCCAATAAACATTTGTAATCATCTCTTGATTCGTAGATCAATAATCTTGCTATTAATTAAATAGAGACTTTTTTAGAAAATGCCATTAGACGTATTTCTAATGAACATGTGTGTTGTGGTAATAGCGTTGCTTATCAGAAGAGAAATCAAACTTAAGAAGGCGAGATAAATTATGAAAACACAAATTTTAAAAGAGCATTACATTCCAAATATCCATGCTATAACTCTTTTACTAATGCTTCTTCTATGCCTGTGGTTACCGCTTGCACTCAGATTCTTATTAATAATTTAGTCGAACTAGTTAGTTAATACCCTTATCCTTAAACTCTGCTATAACCAAATTTTGTTTTAAAGATCTTATATGGAACTCCTGTTCCGTTCATGGCTTCAATAACTTTATCTCCCACAGTTCCGTAAAATTCAACAGAAAGATCAGTTCCCAGTTCAGCATGAGCCTCAAGATAAACACCTAATGCTGGATTAGCTAAATGAGCTAGTAAAGCATCATCATTTTTATAAACTTCTGACCATACGAAACGAAGAGGATCATCAGGGTCTTGATCAAAAGTATGATGGAGCATTCCTGGTTCATCAGCTTCAACAGCTTTATCAGTCTTATCTGCAATTTCTAAGTATTCTGCAACCTTATCTTCCTTAACTTTAAGTTTTGCGAGAAGCATAAATGGAGTATCTGATCCAAAACTAGACATAAAAAAAAAAGACTCTTGCGAGCCTGGATGATGGGGATTTCCATCATGACAAATTAATTAGAAACAAACAACTCCATCAATAGTTAATTTTTATTACTTACAAACACCATATGTAGTGCTAGGATTTTTAGAAAGGCCGGGTGATGGGGATTATCTAGCTTTTTGATTAGGGCGAAGCTAACGCCCTTTTTTTAATGGGAATAACTTTTTAATAGCTTCTTGTTGTTCTTGTTTTTTTATTTCTTCAGCATCATAAACAGGACAAGTATTCTGATTAAGTGATAAGAAAAAAGCACTTTTTTTAAAACGTTTGAATATAGGGGTCAGTAGTAAACGTTTCACTTTTTATATTTGCTAAATTGCTCAAACATACTTAAATATTGCAGAGGAAACACTCTGGTTAAATTTTCTATTTTCTCTTCATCTAATGCAACACCCTCTGGTAATTTTTTTATTAACTTTGGAATAGCTTTTTTTGTTTCCTCTCTGCAGAAATTAATTCTATAAGTAGCTTCTTTTTTTATATTCGTTTTAATTAATCCATCTTTTTCAAGCATTGATTTTAAATCAAGATTATTTCCTTTCAAAAGAGCAATTAAAACAGTATCTGAAATTTTTAAAGCTTCCGCAGGTTCTTTATCTTTGTTTATTCCAAATATCCAGGTACAGGCACCAACTCCTAATGCTCTGGCAATACAATCATCATTTCCAATTTCATTACAAGGTAATCTAAAAGACTCTTCAATTTTTTTTAGATCATAACCATTCTCACCTTCTGGAAAACCAGCTTCAGCAGAAAAAGTAAATAATAATAATATTGCAGGAAGAATTAAGTATTTCACTTAAAAATAACTGGATATAACCGTTGAATCGTAAATGTGACCTGCACTCTCAATTAATGGTTTCACTGCTGGATCTTCAAACATAGCTACTGATTTACCTTCTTCACCCTGCTCAATAAGAATTACACTTGTTGGATCATCTTTCTTTACACCTTTGTATAAGCAAATAATTCCGCGCTCTTTATTCATTTGTATATTTTCTTCGCTGTCATAAACCGCAGCCCATTCTTCAAAAGGTACGCTAATTTTGAATGTGAAAACGGTAGTTTCAAGAGACATAATAAAAAGGAGCTAGTTGCTCCCTATTCTAGATAGACTGTCAATAATCAAGAAAAAACTGGTGGATATGGTGTTTGTCCATTCATTAATGATGTGTCAATTGGTTTACAGATATTCATCAGAGCATCTTGTCCGAAACCTGGTCCAGAGGGACCGTCTATAAACTCCTGAAACTCCTCAGCTGAAATACCCTCTTTTACTTCCCAAAAACAATATACAGGACCAGTTTTAGTTACGGCATTTGCAGAATGGTTAAAAAATCCTTTTTCTTTATTAGCTGCTACCGCATCATCCCATCCACCACCTGGTGACATTGCTGCATAAGCTGTTTCCCACCATTTTTCAGCTTTTCCTGCCTTAAATTCATGATGAACAATATAAAAAGTTGATGCCATAAAAACAATATTTGAGCTGATAATAAAGTTACTTGATATAAGTAAAGGGAAGATTAATTTATTTTGAATTCCTAAATAAAAAGGGGGCTAAAAGCCCCTAGCGATCGACTGTCAATATATACAATCTAAATCAGAATCCAGATATTGCTTCATAGAAATCAGCGTCTGGCAGTATTTCCTTCAAGGGTTCAATCTCCTTGGCAGGGCCTTGGACCTGCACAGTAATATCTGACACTTCAAAAAGCTTGGGAATCATATGTCCCATATTTTTGAGATGAAATAAAGCGGCGGCACCATCTTTATATGCCTCTCTTACATAAGCCTTATTTGAACCGCAAGTAGTGATATTAAAAAAAAGACAGTCAGGTTCATTAGCTTTTGTCAGTACCAAAATTTCTTCTAAAAGAGCTATGCACTGGTCCATCTTCCCATCCTTGATTGTGAAGTGGGGATGGATAGAAACCATGGTTGTATCTAGAGACATTAATTTATAGATATTTCTCCTATCTTTCTAGCAACTAATCTTTATGAAAAAGTTAAAAATATGGAATATCTAAAAATTAAGAATGTTAATTTGGTATCACTTGTACCGTTTATATGTTTTTTGAAAGCTATTAATTGGATATGAGTTATTTTGCGGAACCAAACCATATTGAATATGATGCATGGTTCGATGAAAACATCGACCCAGTGGATCTTGTTAATTACTCAGATGAAAAGGAGTTCAGTGATTCGGTACACTTTAAGTTCCATAAGATGTCCACTAGAAATTTAACGATTGGTTCTTCTGATAATTTTCACTGGTAAGTAAAAGATTTTTCATTCCATATATATTTATGAATCTTACGCAGAATATGTTCCATCACTTTCTCTTCTTGCCTTAGCTAATACAATTTCATCTACAACTTTTTCAATCATGTAAGCACTTTTTTTACCAAAACATTTTTCTTTTTTAATACTCTCAAAATCATTCGGGATTAAATCATTATATTCACAACAGTCGCATTTAATATCAATTTTCTTACCTCTGAAAACCTCTAAAGCTTTGGAAAAAATCCATTGCTGAACTGAAATACTTTCCCAACTATCAAAATTTGACCATTCATCAAAATCTCTATTAAGGATGCCTTTTAATCCATCAGCCTGATTTACATATACTAAGTATGAATCTTTTCTTGGTTCATCATTGATACCAATTGTTTTGACAAAATTTTGATTCATTAAACATAGATTGATTGAGTAGCCTTATAAATCTAGAGGATAATTTCAAAAATATAAACAAAAAAATATCTCAAATAAGATCATTAATTGCTTTATCCAATCTAGAAGTATGATTTGTATTTCTTAGTAATTCAAAATCCTTAAAATCAAAGCCGGGGCCAACACAACAACTTACTAAAGTAAATTCGCCTGTACTTTTTGCAGCTTGCCAATATCCAGATGGGATCATTTCTACTGGATTATTGGAATCTAAAATTAAATTTCTTATTAACTTATTATCATTATCTAGGCACCATAAATTCAGAGGATCACCCCTTAAATAAATCCAAATTTCATCTGCATTATTTACTCTGTGCCAAGCACTTTTTGCATCTCTCTCCAAAAGATAATAAATTCCCGTAATAAAGTTTCTACTTTGGCCATCTTCCCTTATTAGAGAATTCTCACTCCTTACTATCTCTCTAAACCATCCACCCTCAGGATGAGGAGATAAATTGAATTGTTTAATTATTTCTATGTTTTTTTTATTAGGCTTCACATCACAAAATATCTTTTAAATTTCTCTTATAATTAAAAGCAAACTAAAAAAATCAAAATAAACTATATTTTCTAAAAAATTAAGCACAAATAACTGACAAATCTACAAAATTTTTATTTTCATCTGCCAGTTCAGTAATGATTCTATTGAGCCATTCAGAGGTCGTTTCACAATAGCCTACATTTAAAATAGTTTTTTGATTAGATGCTTCTTCTTTATTCATAGTTGAAGTATTTTTATATAAATTAGTCTTTAATTAAATCTATGTGAATAAGTCTTAATTACTATCTTTTTTAAAAAGTTGTATTTAATACATATTTAAGAACTGCTAGTAAACAAATAAAATTAAATCGTTGACAAGAAAATGTATACAAGTAAGAGTAGAAAAAATTTATTATTTAACCTATGAATAACATCAAGATTGAGGAATTGATGAAAGTAAGGTTCGATGGTATTGCTAATAGAATTGGGCAATTAAGCAAAAGGGAAAGTGAGTCTTTATTACTTGAGCATCTTGAATGGTTGGAGGGCGGATGGGAGACTGAAGAAATATTATTTTTAAAAAAACCCTACAGAAAATGGTGGTTCTAACTCCACTTCTATAAATAATTAATGATGGCCTAAGGGACCAGGGCCAGAGCCTATTTTATAAGAATTGTCTAAAGATTTCTCAACAAATAATTTCGCTTTTTGTATGGAATCAAATAGATCAAAACCTAAAGCCTTGTAACCACAAATAGCAGCACTCAAAGTACAGCCGCTTCCGTGGGTATTTTTTGTATTTATAAAATTATTAAATAGCCACTCTTTTCTACCATTTAAGTCAAGGAAAAAATCCTTCCCTTTCATATCTTTTAAACCGCCACCTTTTATAAGTACCGCTTTAGCTCCAAGACCAATAATTTTTCTTGCTGAATTTTCGATATCTTCTTTACTCCTTATTTCTAGACCAGAAAGTAGATTTGCTTCATAAATATTTGGAGTTACCAAATCAGAAATTGGTAATAAGAGTTTTTTATAAGCATTAATAGCAGAATCTTCCAGTAATTTAGAACCAGTTCTTGTAACCATTACTGGGTCAATAATTTTGGTTATTTTGTATGTATTTAATTTTGAAGCAGTATCATTAATTATCCTTTCATTTAATAACATTCCAGTTTTCAAAGCATCAATACCAAAATCAGCAAATAAAGTATCTAACTGATTTAATAAAGTATTCTTCTCTACTGGTTGAACGCATGTAACCTCTATACTATTTTGTGCCGTAATACATGTAATAACAGAACATCCATGTACTTTAAGAGCCATGAAAGTTCTCAAGTCAGCCTGTATGCCTGCTCCACCTCCAGAGTCACTACCTCCTATTGAAAGTGCAATTTTTGAATACATAATTTATTAACTCTTTTTTGAAAGTACTATAAATAAATTTTAATTTAAATCAGAAATCTGAATATGCATTAAAAAAATCTAACTCCAATTCCATAGCTCTCCTGTATAAATATTTGGCATGATTAATATCATATGTTTCTTTATTAGTCTCAATAAGATTTTCAAGTGAATCTGCTAGCTTTGCAAAGCTCTCATCAGAATAAGTAATTATCCATTCTTTATATTTAATGTCAAAATCCTCCTTATACAAACTTTTTCCTATCCAAGAATAAAGTCGCATACATGGAGTCATTGCAAACATTATTTCAACGGAGCTAAGTCTTTTGGAAGCATCATCAAGAAAATCTGTATAATTTTTAGTGGCTTTTTTTATATAGTTATTAGACAAATCAATATCCCATTCTTTTGCATATGTTTCATGAAGTATTAACTCCTCTGAAACGCCCATTAAGAGTTCACTTAACTTCCTTATTGAGTACTTATCTTTTGATTTGGAAACAGCAAGACCATAAGCCCTAGCAAAGGTTTCTAAAAAGAAATAATCTTGAGCTAAATATTCTTGAAATATATTTTTAGGGAGACTTCCATTCTTTAAACCTTGAACAAATTTTGTATTTAAACTTAGTAAAGCAATCTCATAATTATCCTTCCAAAGTTTTTTTGTTATTTTCATTTTTTTGATTTTTAGTTATTCTAAAATTTTTTACATTTTTTACTTACAAACTTAATCTTATTTTTCTAGGATAAAAAGAAAAAATTATGAAAGAAATAAATATTTTATGGTTTAAGAAAGATTTAAGAATTTTTGATAACGAAGCTCTCTGTGAGGCTATTAAAGATAATGATATTTTACCTATTTATATTATTGAGTTAGATATTTGGAGCCAAAATACTCATTCAGATAGACAATGGCAATTTTGCAAAGAAAGTTTAATAGACTTAAGAAATGCACTTGCTGAGATTGGACAACCATTAATAATTAGGACTGGCAATGTTATCAATATTTTTGATGAAATTAGTTCAAAATTTAAAATCAAAGGTATATATAGCCATCAAGAAACCGGAGATTGGCTTACTTATAAAAGAGATCAAAAAGTAAGAGAATGGGCTTTAAGCAAAAATATTATTTGGAAGGAATTTCTACAATTTTCAGTTTTTAGAGGAAATTTAAATAGGGATAATTGGTCTAAAAAGTGGCAAGAAAATTCTGAAAAAAACTTACTTAAAGCTCCATTAAGAATTAATTCTATTAACTTTGATGTTGGAGAAATACCCTCAGACGGAATTTTTCCCTTTAAAAAAGAAACTTGTCCAGGAAGAATGCAAGGTGGAAGAAAGAGAGGTTTAGAGAGAATGCAATACTTCTTTAGTAAAAAATTAGATTCTTATTCAAAAGATATTTCTAGCCCAGAAAAGTCATTTGATAGTTGTTCAAGACTATCCCCATATATTTGTTGGGGATGCATTTCATTAAAAGAAATTTTTAATAAAGCAAAAATATCAAAAAACAATAATTCTAGGATGTTAAAAAGTAGATTAACTTGGCATTGTCATTTTATTCAGAAACTTGAAAGTGAACCAGAACTAGAGTTTAGGGAATTCCATCCTTTTTTTAAAAACATTAGAGAAAAAAATAATGAATTACTTTATTCATGGAGTTCAGGTAATACAGGCTTTCCTTTTATAGATGCATGTATGCGCTCATTAAATTTCAATGGATGGATTAACTTCAGGATGAGAGCGATGTTAATGTCTTTTGCTAGCTATAATTTATGGCTACCATGGCAAGATTCAGGTTCTGAATTAGCAAATAAATTTGTAGATTATGAGCCTGGAATACATTGGAACCAATGCCAAATGCAATCTGGAACTACTTCTATAAATACCAATAGAATTTATAATCCTATTAAGCAGGGAAAAGATCATGATCCTCAAGGAAAATTTATAAAAAAATGGATACCAGAACTAAAGCATATATCACTTAATTTCATTCATGAACCATGGCTATTATCTAGATTTAATCAAGAAGAATATGAACAAATTAATTACACAAGACCAATAATTGACATCCCAAATAGCACTAAAACTGCAAAGAAGAAAATTCAGGAAATCACAAAACAGGATGGATATTGGGATATCTCAAAAGAAATTTATTTAAAGCATGGCTCTAGAAAAAGGCTTAGAAAAAACATAAATAATAAAAAAACTGTTTCTAAGGAAAAGGAAAAACAATACGAACTGAAATTAGATTTTTAAATTTTATTGTCAGAAATTTCTAGATTCCTTTTAGTGCCTAGGAAAGTTTTTTAAATTTTGAAATTAAATATATAAATCCACGATGAACTAATGCAAGCTTTAATGTATTGATTAGATTTTATTAATTATGTCTGAAAGATTTGAATGGGATGATACCAATAGTTCAGGTATATGGTGGAGTACTAATGTAAGTATTAGAGACGAGTGCATTTTGCTCAAAGAAGATACTAAATGCGAAGATTCTGATATCGTCGAACTTCTTAGAAGTATTGCACAAAATATTGAAGATAATGGCCTTTAAATTTTACAGGGATATTCTCTCTTTTAGAGATTTTGAATTCCTTTTACAGCTTTTATTAGTTCGATAGTAATACCTTTTTCACTCATTGAATGACCAGCATCATCAACAATAATTAATTCAGAATTCTTTAATTTTTTATTTAAATCCCAAGCACTCCTAACAGGACATACTACGTCATACCTACCCTGTATTATTTTTGTTGGAATCGATTCTATTATTTTTATATTTTTCAAAATAAAATCATCCTCTAAGAAAATATTATTAATAAAATAATGACATTCGATCCTGGCAAAGGCATCTGAAAAAGAATTAACTGCAGACTTATCAAAATCAAATTTTTTATTTATTAAATGACTTGTTGAGAGTTCCCATTTTGTCCAAGCTGCTGCTGCTTTTGATCTAAGATTTTCATCTGATGATGTTAGATATTTATAAAAAGAACTTATTAAATCATTTCTTTCTTCTTTTGGTATTACAGAAATATATTCTTCAAATTCATCGGGGAATATCTCACTTGCACCATATTGATAGAACCACAATAATTCAAACTTTCTACATAAAAATATTCCTCGCAAAGTTAAGCTGATAACTCTTGAGGGATTTTTAATCGCATATATAAGTGAAAGTGTTGAGCCCCAAGAACCACCAAACAAATGCCAACTATCTATTTTTAAAAGGATCCTTAATTTCTCAATATCATCAACTAAATGATTGGTCGTATTTTCTTTTAATTCGGAGAAAGGAGTTGAAGAACCACAACCTCTTTGGTCAAATTGAATAATATCGAATTTATCTGGGTCAAAGTATCTTCTATATCTTGGTTGACTTCCTCCTCCTGGACCTCCATGAATAACAAGAATTTTTTTGCCTTTTGGATTACCAGATCTTTCCCAATAAATTGTATGAATATCACTTACTTGTAAAAAACCCTTTTCACGTACTTCAATTTTCGGAAACAAGACTTGATCTTTCATTTTGAAATATTTTTAATCACTTTATTTATCCATATTATCCAAAAAGAAGTCTAGTTTAGAAGTATTTTGTTAAACAAAAAAAGGACTGCTTGTACAGTCCTTTTTGATATTTGATTTCCTTCTTACAGGATTTATAATTACATATTTTAAAGTCTATTTACTCATAAACCTAGAATACGTGAATTCGGGGATTTCTCTCGATAATTTCAGTCCCTATTGTCGCTAGTAATTATAAAGCGAAGTCTTATCAGACTAATTGATTGAACTTTAATTTTCGAATAATCCCATTCTCAGGAATACGCTTCCTATATTTTGGAATTTGCTAAATTTCAGGCGGACTATCAATCATTTAGATTGCCTCCGAACTCAACATTTATAAATTACTCCTTTTTATATTTTCAGTAAATCCGTAAATATGCTGATTTACTTTTTTCTTAATTTGTAAGAGGATTTTAATGATCCTTTGTTTTTTATAGATAAATATAAATAATAAAGTCTATAATCTCTTATTTATTCAGATTCATAGAGCAAAATAGATTCAATTATTCTTTTATCACTATCAGAAAGTTTATAATCATCCAATTTCCACTGAACAAATTTTACACACTCATCAATAGAAGGATTCTTATCCCGGCACTTACGCCACTCTCTAATCCAATCTGCCAAGGCAAAAGTTATTTTTGTAGTAAGCATATTTACCAATCAGGGTAATTAAAATCTCCGCCTATAGGTTCTTCATAAAATTCCCCTTCTTTTATACCTCTATCATATTTTTCAATTATCTTTTTATAAGAAGCTATTGAGGGAAGTAAATCTCCTACATATATGGGTTCCATTCTAATTGTTATAATAGTTTCAATTATTTATTATTTTATATAAGAATTTAATAAATAGATTATTAATATGCATTATGGATTTCATCAAAAAGAACAAGATCTTAACAGTAATGGCCGTAATTGCAGTTTTATCATTTGCATTAGAAAAAGTAGGCATAATACACCCTTAAAATAATTAATTTCATTTGTTAGATACTTCCTAATGTAATAAGTAAACCGATACTATTACTGCAAAAATAAGCAATGGAGATAATAATGTAAAAATTAAAGTTGAAAGATTAATCAGCATAAATTTTAAATAAATAAACAAATTTAATAAACATCACTTCTAAGCATTTGCAATAAGTAAAATTTAAATTATTACGATATAAAAAAATTTGAATAAAGAAAGATATAAAGAAGAATATGAAGAGGGGTCAGACTTACTATGGCCTAGTGATAAAGAAGATAAAATAACTCGGCAATTTTATAAAGATTTATCGGATCTTTCAAAAAACATAAACTATAGTAAAAAGAAAAAGCTAAAACTTTTTGAACAAGTAGTTAGAATAATAAAAGGCAAAGGCTGGGGTTAATTAATATTCAAACTAAAATGAAAAATTTAAAGATATTAATTAAAAGTTTTTTTCTTTTAAGACCAAGATTTTTATCCACTATATTTTTTATTCCAATTCTTTATGGCATTGGCTGGGCTTTATCTCAGCCACTTCTATTGTTTAATTTTGAAGAAGAAAATTTATCCTTAATTGGAACTATTATTACTTTTTTTCTTTTTATCTTTTTACTCCCATATTGGTTTTATATAAAACGAAACAAATCAAGTGCTTGGGTACTTCTTGGGATAACTAAAGACAAATTTTTAAAAAACTTTGTCAATTTTTCTAAAGGTATCTTATTTTCCTTAGTTTTAATAATTCTAATTCTGGTACCACTATTGCAAAAAAATTATATTTCTTGGATAGGTGAATTCTCGCCAATAATATTATTAAATTCTATTGTACTGGGATTAGGTGTTGGATTCGCAGAGGAAATAATTTTTAGAGGATGGTTACTAGAAGAACTAAAATTTGAATATGGTACAAAAATATCAATAGCTTTACAAGCTATAGTTTTTAGCTTTGTTCATAATTTATCTAATGACATATTTTGGAATATAATAGGATTACGTTTAGGATTTATTTTACTTGGGATATTTCTATCATTAGTCAAAATCAGAGATAAAGGTTCTCTATGGAATTGTATAGGACTTCATGGGGGACTTGTGGGTATTTGGTTTTTTATAAATAACGGATTAATAGAATTCAAAGAAAATACACCCTCTTTCTTAGCAGGTCCTTTTACACAAAATATTCCGAACCCAATCGGAAGCTTTAGTGCAATTTTAATATTACTTTTGTTATGTATTTTTTATGCACTAAAATCAAAAAAAAATTTCCTTAGACGTTTTAATTAGATATAAATACCGATTGATTTTTGATTGGTAATTGTCAGATTAAAATAAAGCTTAATTCTCATATGAACTTTGAGGCAGGAATAAGATTTATTGTCTTTTTAGTAATTTTTGGAGTTACAAACTATCAAATGATGTTGAGAAGATATGAAAACGACATCAAAAAAAAGAAATATTTACAACAGGAAAAAATTTCCAGGCTATACCCTAAAGGTTCATTTATTTTCTGAAATTAAAAAAGTTTTTGTAAAATCTACTCACCATTTTTTATTAGTTTTTTGCCAACCTTCATTTAACAATTTTTGCCACAATAATCTTGCTTCTTCTATAAAAATTTTTTTTCTAGTTTTCATCAAAGGAGCATTTTCTCCATGTATTCCCATAATAATTCCTTCTTCAATAAACATATAATTAATAGATTTATCAGAATTATCTCTATCTTTGTAGAAACGCATCACCCCTACAAAATTGGAGTCAATTAACCAGAAATCATTAGTTTTATTCAAAAATCCAAAATGAAATTAAATTAATAATATGCTTTCATTACAATTTGCGAGGGAAATATTTATTTAGTTTATTCATATTTGATATGTTTTTTCTTTTTGTCTACTTTTTTTCAATTCGCCACGTTTTTTCTTAACCTCAACTCTTTTCTTTTGTGATGCTTTAGTGGGTTGGGTATATTTTCTTAATTTAAAAGGTTTATTTAAAGCATTTTTTATTATTGAACTAAATTTCATTAAAGCTAGCTGCCTATTTAATAATTGATTTCTATGTTCTTGAACCGCTAAACGTAAGCTATTATTCACTAATTTGTTTTTCAAGTTTCTCTTAAGAATTTCTTTCTGATAATCATTTAATACTTTGGAATCTTCTAAATTAAAAATAATCTCTACTCTGCTTTCAATTTTATTTACATTTTGTCCTCCAGGACCGGAGGATCTGGAAAATCGCCACTTAATTTCGTTGGATGGGATTACTAATGTTTTAGTAATTTTTAAAACCATTTTTAGTTCTTTTTGATTTAGATCTTTAGAATCATCTCCTTAATACTTTAAAATATACCTAAAAATTCGATCGGTAAATACTGGGCGGTTAAGTTAGGTAAACCGAAATTCGGTGTATTTGCCGTATCAATATCTTCGGTATTTATCCTTTGATATTTCAAAGAATTATCAGATATTGAATTTGTACTAATTCAAAGGTCACTTATGTATTCAATGTTTGATCTTCTTTTTGAAACACCTTCATATCGCCCTGTATATGTTATTTCCGATAGTGAAATGAAGGAGTTAAAGAAAAGCCAGCATCAAGAAGAGCTTGATGAAATTAAAACACAAAAAGTAAGACTTGAAGATGCTTTTAAAGCTCAACTAAAACATCTTGAAGAGAGAGAAAAAGAAGTAAAAAAAGAACTTAAAGTACTCTCAGCCTCAAAAGATAAATAATTTATTTTTAGAGAAATTACTTTTTTCAAAGACGGTTAAAAACCGTCTTTTTTTAATTCTTATAGTTTTAAGGGATATATTAAATCCACAGATTACAAAAATATTTTCCATAATTAAAAAATGAATAACAACAAAGAAAAAATAAGAATGTTCTTACCCTTTAGTTGGATAATTTGTGCAGGAATATCTTTTGCTTATATAAATTCGCATTTAATAAATACCTAATATAAATGTCTTATCCCTCAAGAGACGAAATACTTGCATCTTCAAAAGGTTGGGTAGCATCTTTTTTAAATTTTCTTCCTGGTTTAGGATCGGGTTACTTATATCAAAGAAGATGGAAACCCTATTTTTTTACCCTCACTGCTAGTACTGCTTGGTTCGCTTTAGGTATTTTTTTACAAGGTGATTCAGAGCCTTC
>QCCN01000007.1 GCA_003278925.1 Prochlorococcus sp. AG-347-L17 | reverse complement strand
ATATAAAAATTACAAGACAAATAAAATATTTGATATAAAAAAAATTTGCAACAGGCAATTTGGTGTTGGAGCAGATGGTGTGATTTTTATAGAAGAACCTAATGAAGATAATTATGCAAAAATGATAATTTTTAATTCTGATGGTTCTGAAGCACAAATGTGTGGAAACGGAATTAGGTGTTTAGTTGAGTATCTCCACATAAATGATTCAATGAATAATAAAAATATAGAATATAAAATTGAGACTAAAGCAGGTATAAAAATTGCAAAATATATAAATAAAGAAATAACAGTAAAAATGGGAGTTCCAATTTTAGAATGTCAAAATATTCCAACAACAATTGAAAAAAAAATAAATTCAATTCCTTCACACGAATTTATTGAGAAAGATTTTAATAATATGGGTTATGCCGTAGGAATGGGAAATCCTCATCTAATATTCTTTGTAAAAGACATAGAGTCAATTGTTCTTTCCAGACTTGGTCCTATATTTGAAAAAAATGAATTATTTCCTGAAAAAACTAATGTGCATTTTTGTCAAATTTTAAATAAAGATAATATCAAAGTAAAAGTATGGGAAAGGGGTGCTGGACCAACCTTAGCTTGTGGAACAGGTGCCTGTGCTATCCATGTGGCAGCTTATAAATTAGGCCTTTGTAATTCACAAACCATAGTAACCTTACCAGGAGGTGATCTTAAAATTCATTGGTCAAAAGACGATTGTGAAGTAATGATGACCGGTAATGCTAAAAAGGTTTTCTCAGGATCAATGTTAGTAAATTAATGGAAAATAATTTTATCTATTTAGATAATGCATCCACAACTCCATTATCTGAGAATGTTTTAAATATAATCAATTCAACTTATAGGAATTATTGGCATAATCCTTCATCTACATATGAGCTAGGGATAAAATGCTCTACATATCTTGAAAAAATTAGATCTAAAATTGCTTATATATTTGAAGCAGATCCAGAGGATATAATTTTTACATCTGGTTCTTCGGAATCGACAAATATTGTATTTAATAATATTTATGAGAAATTTAAAAATGGTAGGGTTGTTATTTCAAATGTTGAACATCAAGCAACAACTATTTGTGCTAATAAACTAAGAAAACAAAATTGGGATATTTACGAATGGAGGGTAAATAATGATGGAATTTTAAATATTTCTAATATCGAAAAATTTTTAAACAATGATACTAAGCTTGTATCAATTATTTGGGGACAAAGTGAAATTGGGACAATACAACCTGTCCAATTTATTGGTTCCAAATGTGAAGAATTAAATATAATGTTTCATTTAGATGGAACTCAAATATTAAGTAATGGAATATTCAGTTGGAAAGATCTTAAATGTGATTTTTTAAGTTTATCCGCTCATAAATTTGGAGGTCCAAAAGGGATAGGTATTCTTTTAACAAAAGAAAAGTCTAGACAAATTTTAAAAAATAATGACATATCACTTACTCAGGAATTTTCAATTAGACAAGGTACACAAGCTTTGCCATTAATCGCTGGAATGTATGAATCACTAAAGAATATTGAAGGAAAAATAAAATTATATGATTACATAACTGAATTTCCTTCTAATAATATTAATAAACTTAAAAATTATTTTTTTCAAAAAATTAAAGATAATAATCATATAAAGATTACGGGTAGTATTAACCATAGACTTCCCAGTCATATATCTTTTCTACTATTAAATAAACTATTTGAGCCTATAAGGGCCTATAAGATTGTTAATTTCATGTCAGAAAATAAAATAGCTATAAGTAGTGGAAGTGCTTGTTCAAGCTCATCTGTGAAACCTAGCTCAACACTTAAAAATATTGGTTTAAAAAATGATGAACTATATTCAAATATTCGTGTTACTTTAGGTTCAATAAACAATAAGTCAGAAATAGATAAATTTTTAGAACTTATTCAAATATGTATTGACAAATTTTAATGGAAACCAATTACAGACTACCTAAAGATTTAAATGAATCTCTTAAGAATATGGAGGATGCAATTATTCCAAGTTTATTAGATTCAAATAAAAGATTTACTATAGAATTTAATTTTGAAGGATTGAAGTTTAACAGAATTGGAATAACTATCTACAAGATATTGTCTAAAAATAATAATGTATACATAACATTTGCAGATCAAGGTGCTGTGGCTTTGGCTCAAAGAGACTATCCAGATATCAAAGATAAAATTTTTACTTTTAAATCATTTAATGAATCAAATAATATAAATAATATTGAAAGTGCAATGATATCTATACTACCTCAGCCATATGATTTCGATTCATTTGAACCAATGTCTGATAATTATCAAGGTACGCATTATTCATTAAATCCAAAATTTGAAGATGTCAATATTGGTATAGGAAGTGTTATTAGAGAGCGACGTAAAAACTTTGTCAAAACATGGAAAAATATTTATTTTCTGCAGCCTTTAAATAAAGCTGCTCTTATGCATATATATCCAAATAACTGGTTGCTTTTCAAAGAAGAAAATAGAAGATATTTTTTTAAAAAAGAATTTGAAATTAAACCCGACAATGAATCTATTTTTGTAAATTTATAGATTGAATGTGATAAAAAAAATATATTCATTTTTCTTTATTGTTCTTGTATTAGTAACATCTCCTTTCTTAATAAGATATTTACTAGCAAATCAGAAAATAACTATCTTAAATAGTATTTATTTTAATTTCCCGGGAATAATTACTAAAAACAAAATATGTCCTACTTATGATGCTTTATTGAATCAAACGCTTGATGATTCTTTTAGTGTGTCAATTATTAATAATAAAGGGGAAATTATAAGTTCTTACAATGAGGATGTTCCAAGGTTGCCAGCATCTAACCAAAAATTATTCTCATCAGCTTATGTTTTAAGTAAATATAAATTAAATAATAATTTAAAAACTTCCTTATTTAAAAATAAAAACGATTATTATTTACATGGTCAAGGTGATCCAGATCTTAATTATGAACATATAATCGAACTAATTTCAAATGTTAAAGAAAATAAAATTATTAACTTTAATATTGTAGAAATTGATTCAAAATTATATTGGCCTAATGGTTGGACAAATACTGATAAACTTTACGAATATGGATCTCCAATTACATCTCTTGCAATAGAAAGTAATCACAATAAATATGATGATATTTATGCATTAAAAAATTTTATTAAAAATTATTTAAAAAATAAATTTCCAAATTCTAAAATATATATAGATTCTTTTGATTCAGAAAAAACTTTTTATTTAAAAAACATTAAAGAGATAAATAAAGTATATTCAACTCCAATTCTTTCATTATTAACTCTAACAAATTCTGAAAGCCATAATTTTACGGCTGAATCTCTTTTTAAAAATGCCTCAAATACATGGAACGATAATAGCTATATAAAATTGAAAAGATGGCTTGAAAATAAAGGCCTTCCAGCAACTAATGCATACTTTGCAGATGCTAGTGGATTGTCTCGAAAAAATAAAATTACAACGAAGTTAGTTGTATTGTTTTTAGATAAAATGAGATATTTTAATGATTTTAAAGCTTATCAATCTACACTTTCAATTACGGGAGTGAGAGGAACATTAGCTAAAAGATTTGTAAATAGTGAATTGTCTGGAAAGTTTTTTGGCAAAACTGGGACTCTTTCAAATGTCTTTGCATTATCAGGCTTTTTATATAAAAATGAAAAGCCAATAATTATAAGCATTATCCAAAACTCTAATAAAATTGATAAAGAAAAAGCTTTTAAATTATTACATGATCTTTATTACTTGAAATCTTGTTAACAAAAATATTATTTAAAATATTCTTTTAAATCCTTCTCAACAAAGGGGGGTACCATGTGATTAATTTCACCACCAAATTTTGCAACTTCTTTTACTAAAGAACTACTAAGAAAACTATAATTTGTATTTGTCGATAAAAATATAGTTTCAATATCATTATTAAGAGATTTATTTGTATGAGCAATCTGAAGTTCATACTCAAAATCACTCATTGCTCTTAAGCCTCTAAGAATAAGATTAGCTTTTAGATCATTTGCACAATCAACAGTTAGACCAGAATAAGAAATAACTTCAATATTAGGTAAATGAGAAAGAGAATTTTTTATTTGTATTATTCTTCTTTCAAGATTAAATGTTGGTGTTTTAGAGGTATTTTCTAAAACAGCAACTACAAGATTGTTAAATATTTTTTCAGCCCGTTCTATTAAATCAAGATGCCCATTTGTTAAAGGATCAAATGTACCTGGATAAAGAATTTTCATGAATTTATTATGATCGAATAAGAAATTTAGTTAAAATAAGATTATTAGTTAAATCAATTATGACATTAAATCTAGAAGCAAAAAAAATCTTATTAAGAAAAATACCTCACGGATTATTTATTTGTGGCGTTAGAGACGAGGATAAAAATGAAGTGAATGGATTTACTGCAAGTTGGGTGACTCAAGGTTCTTTCACCCCACCATTAGTTGTAATGGCAGTTAGAGCAGAGGGTTCTAGTCATGAAATAATAAAGTCAACCAATAAGTTCTCATTAAATGTGCTCAAAAGTGATCAAAAGGATCTAGCAGCTGTTTTCTTTAAACCTCAAAAAGCATTAGGAGGTAGATTTGAATCTGTTGAATTTAATTTAGGTGAGCTTGGATTGCCTATTTTAGTTGATAGTGTTGGAGGTGTTGAATGTAATGTTGTTGGAAGTGTTATTCATGGAGACCATACCGTTTTTGTAGGAGAGGTTCAATCTGCTTATCTGAATAATGATGTTGACTCACTAAATTTATCTTCAACTGGCTGGAATTATGGAGGTTAATCATTATAAATGAGTAATTCCTCTATAGAAAAAATAAATAACAAATATAATTTTAAAATTGAATATAAATTAATTAATAATAAGGAGTTATTAAAATCAAGATTATCCGAAATTCCAAAGTCATCTGGATGTTATCTTTTTAAAGATATTGATAATAACTTACTTTATATCGGTAAATCTAAAAAATTACGCAGTAGAGTAAGTAGTTATTTCAATAATTATTCAGATTTAACACCCCGATTAAGTTTGATGGTTCGTCAAATAACTGAAATAGAAATAATAGTCACAGATAGCGAATATGAAGCATTAAATTTAGAGTCAAATTTAATTAAAACAAACAAACCATATTTTAATATTCTTTTAAAGGATGATAAGAAATATCCATATCTTTGTATAACTTGGAGTGAAAAATATCCTCGAATATTTATTACAAGAAGAAGAAGAAATAGAAATAATTTAGATAGATATTATGGACCTTATGTTGATGTCGGATTATTAAGGAGAACATTATTTACGATAAAAAAAATATTTCCACTTAGACAAAGACCAAGGCCAGTCTATAAAGATAGAACTTGTTTGAATTATTCAATAGGAAGATGTCCAGGTGTTTGCCAAGAAGTTATATCATCTGACGATTATAAAAAAATAATGAAACAAGTATCTATGATATTTCAGGGAAGAAATGATGACTTAGAAATATTTTTACAAAAAAAAATGCTGCAATTTTCAAATGATTTAGATTATGAGAATGCAGCAAAAATAAGGGACCAAATTTCAGGTTTAAAATTATTAACTGAATCACAAAAAATATCAATACCAGATTCTTCAATTAATAGAGACATCTTTGGAATAGTTTCAGAAAAAAATGTAGCTAGTATACAAATTTTCCAAATGAGATCTGGAAAGCTCATTGGGAGAATTGGCTATAGTCAAAAATTAAATAATGAAGATGAAAATCTTATTTTACAAAAGATATTAGAAGAGCATTATATGAATGTTGAAGCTGTAGAAATACCATCAGAAATTCTTATTCAATATAACCTTCCAAAACAAGCAACCATAGAGGATTGGTTAACGGAGCTAAGAAAAAAGAAAGTAAAAATCTTAATCCCAAAAAGAAATAAAAAACATGAAACTGTAGAAATGGTTTTAAAAAATGCGAAATTGGAATTAGATAGAATATTAAATGGGATACAAGATAATGAATCATCAATTGAGGATCTTGCCCAAATACTTGAATTAAGCGAACAACCTAAAAGAATTGAAGGTTATGATATAAGCCATATTCAAGGTAGTGACCCTGTAGCATCACAAGTCGTTTTTATTGATGGAATTCCTTCTAAACAGGATTATAGGAAATATAAAATTAAAGATCCAAACGTTTTTGTAGGACATAGTGATGATTTTGCTTCGATATATGAAGTAATACATAGAAGGTTTAAAAAATGGTCAAGATTTAAAAAAAACGGAGGGGATTTTTCAATATTAAATGATAAAACGAATAGTAAATTAGACAATGAACTTCTATCAGATTGGCCTGATTTAATAATGATTGATGGAGGAAAAGGACAGTTAAATGCAGCTATCAAAGCATTAAAAGAATTAAATCTTGAGGAAGAAGTAACTATATGTTCATTGGCAAAAAAAAATGAAGAAATATTTATTCCAGGATTTACTAAGTCTCTTGATACTGATGAAAATCAAAAAGGAGTTCTTCTATTAAGAAGGGTAAGAGATGAAGCACATAGATTTGCATTATCTTTTCATAGAGACAAAAGATCTAAAAGAATGAATAGATCTCAATTGTCACAAATCAGTGGATTAGGACCATCAAGAATAAGAGAATTGCTTGAGCATTTTAAATCAATAGACGCGATAAGAATAGCCAGTAAAGAGGATTTATCAAAAGTTAAAGGACTTGGAAAAAATTCAGTGAATGATATATATGAATATTTTAACGAGTTATAAATATTAATTAATTTTTGAAAAATAGATTTCTTGATATTGTTAATTATAACTATATTAAAAATATATATTTTTTAAATTAATCTAGTAATTTGGCAGCTGAAGCATATCTCTGGTTTAAATCACTTCACATTATTGGTGTAATCGTTTGGTTTGCGGGACTTTTTTATTTAGTAAGACTTTTTATATATCATGAAGAATCTAAAAATATGGATAATGAATTAAAAATTGCCTTTAATAAACAATACACCTTGATGGAAAAAAGGCTGGCGAATATAATCACAACTCCTGGGATGATATTAGCTTTAAGTATGGCTATTTGCATGGTTATTATGCAACCAAGTTGGTTAAGTGAGAAGTGGTTGCAAATTAAAATTTCTTTTGTTTTGGGATTAGTAATTTATCATTCTTATTGTTATAAAATAATGTATTCATTACATAATGGTACTTCAACCATTTCAGCAAAAAACCTTAGATTATTAAATGAATTGCCTACTTTATTATTATTTATAATTGTACTTTTAGTTATTTTTAAAAATAATTTTCCAACTAGTGTTGCTACATGGAGCGTAGTTGGACTAATTATTTTCATGTTGGCTTCAATACAATTATATGCAAAGATTAGAAAGAAAAATGAGAATTCATTAAGTAATGAATAGGGAAGAGTTAGTAAAATTAACCTCCAATATTAATAAAAATAGTTGTCCTAAAAATATTAATTTTCACTGTCATACAAAATTTAGTGATGGTAGTTTAGAACCATATGAACTTTTAGAACAAGCTTATAAAAATAACTTGAAATTTTTATCAATAACCGATCATCATACAATTAAAGCTCATGAATATATAAAAAAAAATAATATACTCAAAAATTATCCTAAAGATTCTTTTACATTAATTTCGGGAATAGAAATTAATTGTTTGATTTTAGGATGTTTAGTACATGTAATTGGATTGGGAATAGATATAAAAAGTAAATACCTAAATCCCTACATTCTTGGAGAGTCTCCAATAGGTAATGATCTAAATATTAAATCAGTTATAAAAGCAATAAATTTAGCTGGTGGTTTATCATTTCTTGCACATCCAGCGAGATACAGGATTCCCTTTTATAAATTAATTCCAGAGGCCAAAATACAAGGTATTGATGGAATAGAGGTTTGGTACGATTATGAACTTAATGAAGTATGGAATCCTAGTTTATTTGTATGTTCAGAAATAGATAAATTAGCCGATAAATATTCAATGCTAAAAACATGCGGAACAGATAGTCATGGACTTTCGCTATTAGGTAGATAATTCAGAATTCGTTTTTTTCAATTATTGAATCAGTATTAATAATTATGTTCTTTAAATTTTCAATGACATCTGATGAACAATTATTCCACATTTTTCTATTGACAATTTCAAGAAATCTTTGTGCAATATCTCTTAAAGCCCATGGATTATTCTCTAGAAAGAAATTCCTAAGATCCAGATCACATAACCATGATTTATAAACTTCCTCATAACACCAATCTGAGACTACTTCAGTAGAAGCATCAAAAGCATATAAGTAATCTAGTGTAGCTGAAAATTCAAACGCTCCTTTATAGCCATTATCCTTCATTCCATTTTTCCATTTAGGGTTAAGTATTCTTGATATAACAACTTTATTAATTTCATCTTGTAATTTTGAAATTTTGGATAATCCAAATTTTGATAAATCACCATGATACATTTCAGGAAATTTACCGCTCAATTTTTTTACTGCTGAAGATAATCCACCCTGAAACTGATAATAATCATCAGAATCTAAAATATCATGTTCCTTATTATCTTGGTTATGAACAACTAACTGCACATTTTTAAGAGCATTTTCTAATGATTTTCTATCCTCTATAGGTTCAAGATTATCACTGTAAATCCACTTACTCCAATTAAGAAAAGATTCTCCAAAATCATCAATATTTTCCCAATTAGAATTTGAAATTAATTCTTGCAGACCAGCTCCATATGAACCTGGCGCTGACCCAAATATACGATTAATTGAATCACCATCCCTTGATGCACAAGCGAGAGGGTTAAATTTATCATCTTCATTAAGATTAGAAACAAGATTTATTGCTTTAGAAGTTAATTTAACTAACTGTGGAAAAGCATCTCTAAACATTCCCGAAATCCTTAAAGTAACATCAACCCTTGGTCTTTCGAGAACAGATAAAGGAATGATTTCTAGATCAACTACTCTTCTAGAAGGCCCATCCCAAATAGGTTGTACTCCTAATAAATATAGTATTTGACAAATGTCTTCACCACCATTTCTCATTGTGGATGTTGCCCATACAGATATTGCTATATTTTTTAAATCTTCTCCATTATCTTGTTTGTATAAATCAAGTATTTGTGAAGCAGACTTACAACCAACACTCCATGCTGATTCAGTTGGCAGTCCTCTCGAATCAACTGAAAAGAAATTTTTACCAGTGGGTAAAGTTTCAGTTTTACCTCTCGTAGGAGCTCCAGATGGACCACTTTTTACATATTGTCCCTTTAATGAATTAATAAATGATAATTTCTCATTATATGAAGAATTAATGATTGGAATTAGAATCTCTTTTTTTAATAATAAAAAATACTTATTATGTTTTTTTTCATTAAAGAAATAGTCTATTATTTTCTGATTTTTATATTTTTCAAGATTTTTTATATTGATATTCTTTTTGTAAAAAAACAAATATATTAAATACTTTGCTTGTTGTTCCAAAAAATCAATAGCCATTCTAAAGTTTAAAATGTTTTTGTTGGAAAAAGTCAATAATATTTTTTTATCCTTTTCACTTAAAATTTGATCATATTGATTTGTCCAAGGATTCAAATCTAGTTTTAAATGTTTTGCTATATATTGAGTAACACCAATTCGGTTCGTATTTGGTACTCTAGCAATACACAAGAATAAATTTATTTCATTAATGTCATTTTGCCTATTGCCAAAAATATGCAAACCTGTCCTAATTTGAGATTCTTTAATTTTGCAAAGAAAGGAATCAATTTCTTCTATTTGATTATTTTTATTCTTTAAAGTAATTTCGCTAAAATCTTTTTTTATTAATTCAAAAATGGAATTTTCTATTATTTCAATCCGATTTGAATTTAATAATTTTGCTTCAAAATATTCGTCTAAATAATTTTCTAATATTGAATATTTTCCATATAATTCTGACCTATCCAAAGGAGGGGTTAAATGATCTATAATAGTTGCAGCAGTTCTTCTTTTAGCTTGGGATCCTTCCCCTGGATCATTGACGATAAAGGGATATATGTTTGGTATTGCTGGACAAATAATATTTGGAAAACATTTATTGCTGAGACCTATAGATTTACCAGGTAACCATTCTACAGTCCCATGTTTACCAATATGGCAAATAGCATTAGCATTAAAAACTTTTTCAATCCAAAAATATTGTGCTAAATATCTATGGGGAGGTGGAAGATCGGGAGAATGAATATCTCTATCAGTGAAAGCGTCATAACCTCGTTGAGGTTGAATTAATAATGTTATTTTTCCAAATCTAATACCATTTATTGAGAAACCTTTATTATCTAGATCGATCGCATCAGATGGTTTACCCCAACGACTAACAATAATATTTTTGGGATCAATTTCTAAATAATTCCAATATTTTAAATATTCATTAAGTGGTAAATAATCTAATGGTTTATTATTTTGAGATTCAATATCATTAGTTCTAGTTTTTATAAGCATTGACATTAATTCCGAAGAATCTTGTGGATAATTACAAGATCCAAGGTCATAACCTTCTTCTCTTAACCAATTAATAATATTTATTATTGAGGATGGTGTATTTAGACCAACGCCATTACCGATTCTTCCGTTCTTTACTGGATAATTACTTATTACTAAACAAATTCTTTTATCAAAATTATTAAGATTCTGAAGTTTCACATAATTTGTTGCAAATTTTGAAATCCATTGAATACCTACTTGATCAGCTTTGTAACTAGTTATTTCACTATATAGTGTATTTTTCTTAGAAATTATTTCTTTAAATGCTGAAGGACAGGTAGTAATTCTTCCATCAAATTCAGGAATAATTATTTGCATTAATAAATCAGATGAATTCATTCCAATAGATGAATTTAACCACTTTTTTCTTGATCTATTAGAGGAAAGAAGCTGTAAAATTGGAATTTTAAGAGAAGTAAAAATATTTGTTGAATTTTCAATTAATTCATTATTTTTGATTTGAGATGAAGAAAATGAAGTTGTGGTAATTATCAGTTTAATATCTTCTTTTTTAAAAATTTCTATTAATTTCTTCTGAATAATATGATCTTTTAGTGTTGAAATAAAAAATGTTTTAGGAGATAATCCGCATTTTCTTAATTGCAAGTTAAGTTTTTCGTTTACTTCAATTTCATTAGCCAAAAAAAGTGATTTATAGGATATTATTCCTATCTTTTCGCCACTTTCATTTTTCCAATCATGTAAATATGGATCTGCATAAAAAGTAATATTTAATAAATCATCAGGAATTAATTTTTCATCTACAACTAAATAATTTAAACAATTAAGAAACTTTCTATAATTATCCAGTCCTCCAGATCTTAGTAATCTAGAAATATTTAATGCAATATTTTTATCTATACTACTTATTTCACATAAGGAAATTTCCTGGTCAATGGTACCTGATAGGATTACTAACTTCCTTTTTTTATTAACTGCTTGCCAATTTAAAAGTTGTTCAATTCCATAGTTCCATGTACCTTTATCTCCAAATATTCTAAGTACGACTACTTTTGCATAATTTATTGTTTTTAATAAATAATTATCTATTTGAGCAGAGGAATTTAAATTAGAAATTTCTAAAGCCCTTATATTATTTTTTAATGAAGCAAATTCTTTTTCTAACAATAAGTTTGATATAAGATTTAAATCAGCCTTGACACTTGTTATAAAAATAAAATCTGCAGCTGGTTGCTCAATTAAATCATTCTTATTCTTTTCATTTCCTGCTATATTTAATATCCTGTGCATTTTTATATATAAATAAGGTTTAGAATACGTAAGTAGGATAAAACAAGTTTACCTTAATTAAATAAATTAAATATGCATGAATTTCTTCCATACGCCTGGTTCGAAGGTAAATGTGTTCCATTTAAAGAAGCAAAAATATCAATAGCTACTCATGCACTACATTACGGTACTGCTGCATTTGGAGGAATGCGAGCGATACCTAACCCAACAAACAAAGAAGAATTCCTTTTGTTTAGAACTGATAAACACATAAAAAGATTATCTCAAAGTGCAAAATTACTCTTAAATGAAATTTCTGAAGAATATATTTATAAAGCCTTAGAAGAAGTTATAAAAAGAAACAAGCCAGAAAAACCTATTTATATAAGACCATTTGTATATACAAGCGATTTAGGTATAGCGCCAAGGTTACACAATATTGAAACAAATTTCTTTATTTATTGTATTGAACTAGGAGATTATCTATCCCCAGATGGCGTTTCTTGTAGAATGAGTAGTTGGACAAGGCAAGAAGATAGATCTCTCCCCTTAAGAGGAAAAATAAGTGGAGCATATATTACTAGTTCATTAGCCAAAACAGAAGCTAGTTTATCGGGTTTTGATGAAGCCCTGCTATTAAATTCAAGTGGTAAGGTAAGCGAAGCTAGTGGTATGAATTTATTTATTGTAAGGAATGGAGACTTAATCACTCCTGGTGTTGATCAAGATATCCTTGAGGGTATTACTAGAGCTAGTGTAATTGAATTAGCAAAATCATTTGGAATAAATGTAATTGAGAGGCCTGTTGATAAAACAGAATTATTAATAGCAGATGAAGTTTTTCTAACAGGTACAGCAGCAAAAATTACACCAGTTAAAAAAATTGAATCAACTGAATTAAATGTTGAAAGACCAATAATGAATAAATTAAAAAGTAAGCTTATAGAAATAACAGAAGGTCGTTCGCAAGACTATGATAATTGGGTAACAAGAATTTCACTAAAATAAATTATTTTTTACCTAAAAATGGAATCTTTCAGAACCTATTTAAATAGAGATGAAAAACCATTAATTATTTTTGACGGAGGTACTGGAACATCTTTTCAGAACTTAAATCTTACTGCAGATGACTTTGGAGGAAAAGAATTAGAGGGATGTAATGAAAACCTTGTTTTATCATCGCCAGAGGTAGTTGAGAAGGTTCATAATTCATTTTTAGAAGCAGGTTGTCATGTTATAGAAACTAATACATTTGGTGCCTCATCAATAGTTCTTGATGAATATGATATTGCAGATAAGGCTTATGAGATAAATAAAAATGCAGCATATATAGCAAAAAAAGCTGCTGCAAAATACTCATCAGTTGATAAACCAAGGTTTGTAGCAGGTTCAATTGGGCCAACAACTAAATTACCCACCTTAGGACATATAGATTTTGATGAATTAAAGCAATCATATAAAGAACAAATTTATGGTCTTATAGATGGAGGAGTTGATCTTCTTTTGATTGAAACTTGTCAGGATGTTTTACAAATTAAATCTGCCTTATTAGCATCAAAAGAAATTCTAGAAAGTAAAAATATTGATATACCTTTAATGGTATCTATAACAATGGAAACAACAGGTACTATGCTTGTTGGATCTGATATTGCTTCTGCATTAACAATATTAGAGCCATTTAATATAGATATCCTTGGACTTAATTGTGCAACTGGTCCTGAGCAAATGAAGGATCATATTAAATATTTGTCAGAAAATTCTCCCTTCGCTATAAGCTGTATTCCCAATGCAGGTCTTCCTGAAAATATTGGTGGTGTAGCTCACTATAGATTAAAGCCAATAGAATTAAAGATGCAGTTAATGAATTTTATATATGACTTTAATGTTCAATTAATAGGTGGATGTTGTGGGACAACACCTGAACATATAAAAAACCTGTCTTCAATAATCGATGAAATTATTGATATCGAAAGGATCCACAACAATGGTAAGAAAAATTCAAGTGGTTTTATTCCATCTGCCTCATCAATATATAACTCTGTGCCATATAAACAAGACAATTCAATATTGATAGTAGGAGAAAGATTAAATGCAAGTGGATCGAAAAAGGTAAGGGAGTTATTAAATAACGACGATTGGGATGGCTTAGTTGCAATTGCAAAGCAACAACAAAAAGAAAATGCTCACGTTCTTGATGTAAATGTTGATTATGTAGGCAGAGACGGAGTGAAAGATATGAAAGAAATAACTTCAAGACTAGTTACAAATATAAATTTACCATTAATGATTGACTCTACAGATGCAGACAAAATGGAAAGTGGATTAAAGTCAGCTGGTGGAAAATGTATTATAAATTCAACCAATTACGAAGATGGCAATGAAAGGTTTGATCAAGTTCTAAATTTAGCCTTAGGGTATGGTGCAGGTCTTGTTGTCGGAACAATTGATGAAGATGGAATGGCAAGGAATTCAGAAAAAAAATATAAGATTGTCAAACGAGCGATTAATAGAACAAGAGAATGTGGTTTGTCAGATTATGAGCTATTTTTTGATCCATTAGCTCTGCCAATATCTACAGGGATAGAAGAAGATAGATTAAACGCTAAAGAAACTATTAGTGCTATATTAAAAATTCGTGAAAATTTTCCAGATATTCATATCATACTTGGGATATCAAACATTAGTTTTGGTCTTTCACCATTATCAAGAATTAATCTAAATTCAATATTTTTAGATGAATGCATTAAAGCAGGATTAGATTCTGCTATCATCGCACCAAATAAAATTTTGCCATTATCAAAAATTTCTGAAGAAACAAAAAAGCTTTGCTTAGATTTGATTTATGATAAAAGAAAATTTGAAGATGATATTTGTATTTATGATCCATTAGTAGAATTAACAAAGGCTTTTCAAGATTTATCTATTCAAGATTTCAAAAAAGCATCTTCAGAAAATAAAAACCTAACTCTTGAAGAAAGTCTGAAAAATCATATTATAGATGGAGAAAAAATAGGATTAGAGGATCAATTAATTAAAGCGTTAAAAAAATATAAACCTCTTGAAATAATTAATACCTTTTTACTAGATGGGATGAAAGTTGTAGGAGATTTATTTGGCTCAGGTCAAATGCAATTGCCATTTGTACTCCAATCCGCTGAAACAATGAAATTTGCTGTTTCAATTTTAGAACCATACATGGAAACTGTAGATGAGAACATATCAAATGGAAAACTCTTAATTGCAACTGTCAAAGGCGATGTACATGATATTGGGAAAAATTTGGTAGATATAATACTTACAAATAATGGTTATGACGTAATAAATCTAGGAATAAAGCAAGATGTTTCAGCAATTATAGATGCACAAAAAAAATACAATGCAGATTGCATCGCTATGAGCGGATTACTTGTTAAATCAACTGCTTTTATGAAAGATAATTTAGAGGCTTTTAACAATGAAAATATTAGTGTACCAGTAATATTAGGAGGCGCAGCCTTAACCCCAAAATTTGTAAATGAGGACTGCAGCAAAATATATAAAGGGAAAATATTGTACGGAAAAGATGCGTTTACTGATCTTAAATTTATGAATGAATATATGGATAACAAGAAAAAGGGTAATTGGTCAAATACAGAGGGTTTCATTAACAATGAAGGTATAAATATTAATTTAGCCTCATCAAAATCAAACTCACAAGCTGTTAAAAAATCTATATCCATAAATACCAAAAATTCAAAATTAAATTTAAAAGAAAATTTTATAAGATCTAAATTTATAAATGAAGAAGATCCAATTCAAGCCCCTTTCTTGGGAACGAAAGTCTTGAACGATGTTGATATAGATTTAAATAAGTTAATATTTTATTTAGATACAAAAGCTTTATTTAGCGGGCAATGGCAAATAAAAAAAGGAAAAAACCAAAGCGTAGATGAATACAATAATTATTTGGATTCATATGCTAAACCATTGTTAGATAAATGGTTAGAGATAATTATAGAGAAAAAACTTATATCACCCAAAGCAGTTTATGGATATTTCAGATGCGGGAGAAAAGATAATAGTATTTTCTTATTTGATGAGAAATCATTAAATAAAATTTCCCAATTTAGTTTTCCACGACAAAAATCTGGGAATAATTTATGCATAGCTGATTTTTATTGTGATATGAAAAATGATAAACCGATAGATATATTTCCTATGCAGGCAGTAACCATGGGCGATATTGCTAGCGAATATTCTCAAAAATTATTTAAAGAAGATAAATATAGCGATTATTTGTTATTCCATGGACTTACAGTGCAATTAGCAGAAGCTCTAGCTGAGTATGTCCATGCATTAATTCGTATTGAATGTGGTTTTAGGTCTGAAGAACCAGACAAAAATAGAGAAATACTAGCTCAAAAATATAGAGGAGCTAGATATTCTTTTGGTTATCCTGCATGTCCAAAAGTATCTGATTCAAACATACAATTATCATTGTTGGATGCCAAAAGAATAAACTTGACCATGGATGAATCTGAACAACTTCATCCAGAACAAAGTACTACAGCTATCATTTCACTACACTCAAAAGCTAAATATTTCAGCGCTTAAGCTAAATTTTTAGTTATTTTCTAAATATTCAATAATTTCTTCCTGTAGTTCTTCCATCGTTTCATTATCACCCAGATCAAGTCCCTCACCCGCGGCATCCTGTGTTAACTCAAGATAATATGAAGCACCATCACTAGATAAAAATTCTAATGCGGAAGTTTCATCACTATCTTTAAAAGCTTCATAAAGAGCTTTAAATGCAATGTTTTCAGTAAAGTCCCAATCCATAATGAAAAAAACCTTATTAGAATTATTACCTCCTTACCCCCCATACTCGTCAACCTTTTTTAAAGAAATGTTGGTGTTTTATTATTATTAAAAAAACTATGACCATAAATAATCAAAATCAGTTAAATGTCCTTGGAGAAGAAATTGAGATTTGTAGCTGCGAACCTATGACAGGGTGGTTCAGGGATGGATATTGCAACTATGACAAAAATGATGGAGGGAATCATTCCATATGTTGTGTAATGGATGATAATTTCCTGAAATATAGTAAATCACAAGGTAATGATTTAATAACTCCCATGCCTATTTATTCCTTCCCAGGACTAAAGGATGGTGATCATTGGTGTATTTGTCTTGATAGGTGGAAGCAAGCATTATTAGACGGTCTTGCACCAAAAGTCATATTAGAATCAACGAATATTGTAGTCTTAGAATCAGTACCTCTGGAAAAATTGAAAGAATATCAATTTAATAAAAAGTAATTACAAGTTTATTTTTTTTTTTAAAATGATAATGATAAATTTTTTTAAATGAGTTTAGAAATATATTGGAAAAAAGCACTAGAACAAACTCAATTATCAATTGATGATGATTCATTATATCCTCTCAAAACTGATATTATTACAAGAGATTTATATGAAAAAGACGACTTCATAATTAGGAAACTCGATACTTCAAAATTTAATAAAAAAAAAATTTATGGTCCTAAGCAAAATCCATTTTGTCCTTGGGATAAGATACTAGAAATTGATAAAATTGGTGATAATCATCAATTAATATTAAATAAGTACCCTGTACAAAAAGGTCATATTTTACTTATTACAAATGAATGGAAACCTCAAAATGGATGGTTAGATATTAAAGATTGGAGAGCGATCCAACAAGTTAATAAAGATACTAGTGGATTATGGTTTTTCAATAGTTCTCCAATTGCGGGAGCGAGTCAACCTCACAGGCATTTTCAACTTCTGCGTAGATCTAAAGGTGAGATATCATGCCCTAGAGAAAAGTGGTTTTTAGAGATGAACTCATATCAAGATATAGATAGTAAGCTTAAAAAAAATATTGTTGTATCCAAATTTAATTTTTTAGAAAATCCATCATGTCTTTTTGAATTTTACTTGGAATTATGCAAGAAATTAGGACTTGGGAACCCTATTAATGATAAGAAACCGATATATCCTTACAATATTTTAATAACTAATAAATGGATCGCTATTATTAAAAGAAAAAATGATCATATCCATGGCTTCAGTATTAACGGTTTAGGATTTGCAGGATACTTATTAGTAACTGAAAATTCAAATATTAATTATTTAAAGAAATTAGGTCCTGAAAAACTTCTAGAAAATTTTGTTTGAATACTAGTTAGTCACTTCAACTTCCTTATCCCTGCTTATTTGGTTTTCTAGAACTTCTATAGATGCTGTTACTGAGGCAATTTTACGTTCAAGTGAATCCTTAATATAATTAAGCATTTCTAATTTCTTATGTTGATAAAAACTCTTTTTTTCTTTAGATGACTTGAAATAACAATTAAACATTTTTGTTTTTATTATAAAAAGACACTTAATTAACTTGTGACATAAAAATAAATTGTTTTTAATTTAAAAACAATATTTTGTATGGACTTTCAATTTTTTTTGAATAAAATTAAATAAATTTCCATACTATTCAAGAAAATATTATTGAATATTCCTGAAAATTCAAATACAAAAAGAATTTCAATTGATTTACCTGAGGAACTAATTTCCAGGTTTGATCAATTACGAAAAGAGTGGGGTTTTAGAGCAAGAGGACCTGTAATAGAAAAGATACTTAAAGAACTTCTTCAAGAAGATGATTTACTACCTAAGAACCAACAGCAAGAAATAGACTTTAACGAGAATAATAATAAAGAAAATTTAAATATTGATGAAGATACTGCATTGGTATTAATTAAATCAGACGTAAAAAAAAATGTTAATGAGATATCTTTGAATAAAAGATTTACAAATAACAATCAATCTAAAGAAAAAGCCAACTTAAATATAAGCCTTCCCAATTTTGTTGAAAAAAAAGTAAGGAATCTAAGAAGAAGTATTAATAGTGAAAAATTAAAGGAGAATATTTATGATATTCAAATTAATACAATTAAAGAAACTGAATTAATAAAATGTCGAATTGAGTTAATTAGTCATTGGAAAACCTTATATGGATCAGTTCCTAATGATCATGTAGTAGAAGCTTCGATGGATTGGTTTGAAATGGATATATGGCCAAATCTTGATGGAACTGAAAATCTACCCTTTACGTGGAGTGCAGCCAATAAATTAATGTCAGAATTATGCCCATTCTGGATAAAGAAAAATCCATCCCTTGAAATTGTTTTATTAATGATTGGCGTTTTAGAAGACCCTTTTGCTACATCAGACCTTATAAATAGAATACCAACACTTATGAGAAGGTTTATAAGTAGATTTAAGCGAAATAATAGATCAAATTCATTTGACACTTTGGACTCAACAATGACAGTACATGGAGCACTTAAATTATTGAATTTATCAACATCCGCAGGTTCCGCTCATACTTTCCGTAAAATTAGGGAGGCCTATAAATCAATCGCCTTAGAGACGCATCCAGATGCTGGAGGATCTACAGATCAAATGAGAAAATTAAATGAAGCGTATCAATTGCTAAAAAATTTATATAGAAAATAGTATTTTAATTCTCAAATAAGACTAATTTTAAGTCTAACTAAAAGTCTCATGTAAGATAGCCGCAAATCTAAAATTTCTCATTTTTGTCAATTATTATTATTCAAATATATGGAAACAATAATTATGTATAAATGAAATAAAAATAGAATATACCTTTAAAGAATAAAATTCGTTGTATAGCACTTCTTATATGAGACTTATATTAAGTCTATTATATAGTCTTAAAAAAGATATGTAAGATAAATTAATTTATCAATTTGGATGATTCATACCCAAACTGTTGATTACCTTGGAAAAATCTAAAATTGAATAATAAATCCACAAATTATGTCCTTTCATTGTCCAAGAAATTAATAACGCTTAAAAAGTCTTGATATCAAGGGTTTTTATGTTTACCCGTACTGCCTTAAAGACAGTACTACTTAGATTGAAGTTTTTCAATTGCAGTTTGTTTATCAATACTAGGGACATCACTTAATCCGTTAGCATCAAACCAAGGAGCGCTAGCCCAATCAAATCCATCACCAAAAGTATTATCAGGTGCAGTTATATACCAGTGACAGGATGCATCTGGTATGTCAACAGCACATTTTGACCAATCATCTGACCACTGAGGTACTTGTACCCACAGCACTGAAGATAAAAGTAGAGATAGCAGGTTGAACATGATCATTATCATACAACATTAATTACTTTTGTAGGATTATTATCTGTCTTATATAAGAATTATATATAGACTAGTTTAAAGTCTTATATAAGATTATCGATACAGTTAATTCCTCAATTTAGTGTTAAAACATTTTTCAACATTAGAAATGATATTTGAATGTATCGATGTAATGTCCGAGTCCAGTAATGTTTTATCTTTATCTCTATAAGATAATCTAAATGTATAACTTATATGATCATCTCCAAATTTAGTATCTTCAAAAACATCAAGTAAATTTACATCCTCTAAGAGATTCTTCCCTGTTTTTCTTATTTGTGATGTTATTTCGCTAATTAAAAATTTCTTACTGAAAACAAAATTTATATCCCTTTCCATTTTTGGAACAATTGGGTATTGCTTATATATTGGAATCCATTTATTTTTTCTTGTGCTAGCTGCCAAGAGATTATTAATATTTACTTTAAATAAATAAACTTTTTTTAATGACTTCTTTTCTAATGTTAGTTTGGGATGTATTTCACCAAAATAACCTGCATCTTTCCCTTCAATAACTAATTTCGCTGTTCTGCCTGGGTGAAGAAAATCAATCGAATCAGTAGGTTTGTCATCAATTTTTATGTTCAAACATGATAAAGCCTCCTTTAATTTTCCTCTGGCCTGGTAATAATTAAGATCGTTATCCTTACCCGAATTTATCCATTTTCCAAATTTTTTATCTCCATAAATCGCACCACTCAGAACTTCTTCTTGAATGAACTCAGTTTTCTTTTGAAAAACATTTCCAATTTCAAATATATAACAACTTGCTTGTCCAGCTTTTATGTTGCGGTTCACTATCTCCAAATGTTCTTTCCAGATATTATCTCTAAGACAGCTTGTTTCTAATAACAAAGGATTAGAAATTTTTATAAGCTTTTCATCATCTTCAGGAACAAGAGAGTAGCTTAGTACCTCATTAAAACCATTTTCTATAAAACCATTTTTTACTTTTCTTAATGCTAACTGTTCTGATGACAATTTTCCAGGCTTAATTGGATTAGGAAGTTTTAAGTCGAATCTGTCGTACCCTATTAATCTAGCTATTTCCTCAATTAAATCTATTTCTCTTGTTAAATCATGTGATCTATTAGGAATTACTGTTACATCCCAGCCATATTCTTTATCCTTTAAAGTACAACCTATGAGCGTTAATTTATCAACTATTTCATTATCAGATAAATTCCTTTTTTCAAGTTGATCGTTAAATATTAGTGGACCAAGAATTTTATGTATTCGATTTCTCCGTAGTTTAATAAATATATCCTCATTACTTATTAAATTTGAAGTATTAATAATTGGTGAATTAATAGAAAAATATTCTTCTAAAAGATTAATTGCCCTAGTTACTGCATTTATAGTATTTTTTGATGAAATCCCTTTTTCATACCTGCTGCTAGATTCTGTTCTTATGCCAACAGCCTTGGAGGATTTTCTTATAGTAACTGGATTAAAAACAGCGCCTTCAAGGTAAATAGATGAGGTGGTATTACTTACAGAAGTTTCTAAACCGCCTATAACCCCAGCAATAGCAACAGGTTTATCACAACAAGTAATAACTGTGATATTGTCATTTAAGTCATATTCTTTACCATCTAAGCAAATAAGGCTTTCCTTATCCTTTCCTTTTCTTATAGAGAAATCTTTTGGAGAAACTTCCTTACCAATTAAGTTGGACAGTTTATCTTTATCAAACGCATGCAAAGGTTGACCTTGTTCTAAAAGAATATAATTTGTCAAATCAACTAGAAGATTAATAGATTTTATACCTGATTTTTCTACACGGTCTTTAAGCCAATTTGGCGATAATTTCTCTCCATTTACTCCATCAATGCAGCTTATTGTATAAATGCAATTAGATTCTATAGCCTCTGGACAAAGTTTAATTCCCTTAAGTAAATGAATATTGTATTTATGATTTAATTCTGGAAAATTTAAGGTGGATTCTAAAAGGGCAGAAATTTCACGGGCAATACCTATAACAGACATTCCATCAGGTCTATTAGCTGTAATGGCTAAATCATATATAAAATCATTTAATTGAAGCAATTCAGACCCTGGAGTGCCCAATTCATATTTTAGGGCCAAATCTTCATCAATGATCTCTATCCCTTCGCTAGAGTCTTCTAAACCCAGTTCCTGCAGAGAACATATCATTCCTTCACTCATAACACCTCTAATTTCACTTCTTTTAATAGTTAAATCAACTGCATTTAATTTCGCTCCGACAGTAGCAACATAAACATAAATATTTGGTTTAATATTGCGCGCACCGCATATAATTTGTAAATTCTTTGAATTACCAATATCGACTTGGCAAATTGAAAGTTTGTCAGATCCTTCGTGTTTTAAAACAGATAATACCTTACCTAGAACAACACCATTTATATTTTTTGAACAATCTTCTAATGATTCAACCTCAAATCCTCCAATAGACAATTTCTCAGAGAGATCATCAGGAGTAGAAGTAATTTCTACTAAATTTTTTAACCAATTTTGAGAAACTTTCATATATATTTTTAGTCCATGATGATAATAGAAATGAGTATATCTTCAAAAATGTTTGTTGAAGATGTACAATAGAAAATTATACAATAAAGTATTAATTAAAATGGCCAAAAAAGGGACAAGAGTTGTAGTGACCCTGGAATGTACTGAAGCTAGAACAAGCACAGATCCTAAGAGATCAAATGGTGTCTCAAGATATACTACTGAAAAGAATCGTAGAAATACAACCGAAAGATTAGAACTAAAAAAGTTTAATCCTCATTTAAATAAAATGACAATTCACAAAGAAATAAAGTAATCAAAACAAATTAAATCATGCCTAATTCAATTTTTAAAAAACAATTATCACCCATCAAACCTGGAGATCCTATTGACTATAAAGATGTAGAACTTCTAAAAAAATTCATAACTGAGAGGGGTAAAATCCTACCAAGAAGGATGACAGGTTTAACCTCTAAACAACAAAGAGATCTTACATTAGCTGTAAAAAGAGCCAGAATTGTAGCTCTTTTACCCTTTGTAAATCCTGAAGGATAATTTCGTATTTAATATAGTAAGCACTATAATTAGTACCTCAAATATTTGAAAGATTTAACTAATTTAAAAACATATATTATCGACTCTGATGATCCCCATGAGGTTGATGATGCTATTTCATTAGAAATTAAAGAAGGAAATAAAAAAAATTTATGGATACATATTAGTAATCCATGCAAACTCTTTTTGCATGACTCTAATGTTGATTTAGATGCAAGAAAGAGAAATAGCAGTTTATATTTAATTGATCAATATGTCCCAATGCTACCTAAAGATATTCTTGAAAAGGCAAATCTTGCTCAAAATAAAATTTCAGAAACTATTAGTGCAGCAATAGAATTTAATGAAGATGGATCAATAAATAAATATGAAATAACTGAAGCAATAATAAAACCAAAATATCAATTAACATATGAAGATGCAAACGAAATATTAGAATTAGAACCTAAAGAAGAAACTGAATTAATTGAAATTAAAAATTTATTAGAAAAAAGTATTACATTCAGAAAGAAACAAGGGGCAATTATTTTTGAAAGTCCTAATAGTAAAATTAAATTATATGAGAATAAGGTTGTACTATATAAATTAGAGAAAACAATATCACAAACTATTGTTGCAGAATCAATGATCTTAATGGGTTATGTAACAAGTTTGTTTATAGATAAATATAATTTAGGGGCAGCATTTAGGATTCAGAAATTAAATTGTACTCCATCTGAAATACTTAATAAATACAATGATAGTGATATTAAGTATATAATATTAAAACAATATATGGGAAGAAGTTACATAACAACTAAGCCAGGAATACATGAATCATTAGGACTTAAAATGTATGTACAATGTACATCACCATTAAGAAGATATCTTGATTTAGTTATACAAAGGCAAGTCTATAATAAAATTAATAATTTTAAAATTCTAAGTAAAGATTCAATCTCTAAGATTATTGATTATTCAAAAAATAGACAATCAGAGAATAATAATATTTTTAAAAATGATAAATTTAAGTATTTATCTATATTTTTTAAGAATGAAAATAAATCGTTTTATAAAATAATATTTGTTAAGTGGATTAATCATAAAAAAAATATTGCTTTGGTTTATTTTCCATATTATTCACTAGAATTACTTATTACTCTTTTTGTATCAATAGAAATATATAGTAATAAAACATATAAAGTTAAATATATTATGAATGATAGTAATCTTTTAGAGTTTATTTATTAATAAGATAATAAAATAATAGCTTGTTATTAGTTTAAAAAAATATCTGTTAGTATTAATAAAAAAGCTTTATGACTTTTGTCATTACTACCCCTTTATACTATGTTAATGATAAACCTCATTTAGGAAGTGTATATACAACAATAATTTGTGACTCAATAGCTAGGTATAAAAGGCTTACAGGTGAACAAGTTCTTTTTATCACTGGAGTTGATGAACATGGTTTAAAAATACAAAGAACAGCTAATGAAAAGGGTATTGAACCAAAATCACATTGTGATGAAATTTCAGAAGTCTTTAATAATAATTGGAAAAATTGGAATATATCCTTTGATAAATTTATAAGAACAAGCTCAAAAAATCATGAATATGTTGTTAATGAATTTTATGAAAGAGTAAAAGCATCAGATGATATATATATGGGAGTTCAAAAAGGTTGGTATTGTGTCGGTTGTGAGGAATTTAAGGATAATCCAGAAAACTCATCAACTTATAAGTGTCCAATACATCAAAAAAATTTAGAATGGAAAAATGAAGAGAATCTCTTTTTTAGGCTTTCAAAATATCAAAAAGAAATAGAGAAAATAATCAACGAACCTTCTTTTATTGAGCCAATAGAAAGAAAAAATGAAATAATAAATTTTGTTTCTAGAGGTTTAAAGGATTTTTCAATTTCAAGGACAAATGTCACATGGGGAATTCCTGTCCCTGGTTACGATAATCATACTTTTTATGTATGGTTTGATGCTTTACTTGGATATGTAAGTGCCATTAGTTCTGATGCTACAGAAAATTTATTAGAAAATTCTATTAATGGTGGATGGCCCGCTGATGTTCATTTAATTGGTAAAGATATTCTGAGATTCCATGCTGTATATTGGCCCGCAATGCTCATTTCTGCCAATATGAAAGTTCCTAAAAAGGTTTTTGGGCATGGGTTTCTTACAAGAGAGGGGCAAAAAATGGGTAAAAGCTTAGGAAATGTACTCGACCCTGATTTACTGCTTACAAAATATGGAAATGATCCTGTAAGGTGGTACTTAATAAAAGACATATCACTAGGTAATGATGGAGATTTTCAAGATAAAAGATTTGTTGACATTATCAATAATGATTTAGCTAATACAATTGGTAATTTATTAAATAGAACATCATCTATGTCTAGAAAATGGTTTGATAATAAAGTACCAAATAATGAAAAAATTTTAAGTGAAAATAAATTAGAGATTTCTGCCAAAATTGCAGTGCAAAACTATATTTATAACTTTGATAATTACAAATTAGAGTTGGCGGCTAATGAAGTACTTAGCCTAGCAATTAATACAAATTTGTATTTGAATGATAATCAGCCATGGCTGTTAATAAAAGAGAAAGATAATCTACCTCTAGTTAAAGAAATTATTTATAACGTTTTAGAAAGTACCCGAATAATAGGATTATTATTACTACCTTTATTGCCCGAATTATCTACAAAAATTAATGAACAACTTGGTTCTATATATAATCAAGAAATTCCTTGGAAACAACAATTAATTTGGGGATTATTAGTTAGTAACTCAATTCTTCCTAAACCCACTCCAATAATAAATAAACTTGAATATGATCAACATTTATAGATTAATAATTATCCTTCCATTATTTATGCTTGGTTGTGTACCAAATGTAATTGACGAAAAAGAAATTATACAAGAAATAAACAGTTTAGATATGACTATTTTCTCTAAAAGTGGAGATAAAATATATTCAATTACCAGTCCAAATTCAAGTTATGACAATATTGAATTGAAATTCGAATTAAAAAAACCTATCATTAATATTCTCAATGGGGAAGAAACTAAATATATTATTAGTTCAGAAGAATCTACATTATCAGACAACAATAAACTATTGAAATTGCAAGGTAATGTTAAATTAAAAACACTTAAAAAAGATGATGAAATTTTAAATGCTGATAATTTTATTTGGAATATAGAAAATACTAACTATCTATTAGAGGGTAATATAAGATTTGAAAATCAAAATATCATCTTAAATTCAGGAAGAGCCATATTGGGTTCAGATAACATAATTGAATTTTTCAGTCCCGTAAAATATATAATAAAAGATGAAAATAACGAAAATAAATATGAAATAAATTCAGAAAATGCTTTCTATAATTTAAAAAATGAATCAGTAAGTTTTGAAGCAAAAGATAAAAGAGTTAAATCAACAATTTATTTTTAAATTTTATTTTTTGAAAAAATATTATTAATTTTTTTAGACCAGTTATTAATCCATTTTTCATCAGACTTAGTAAAACACTTTGAACTCCAGCCTCCTATCAATATAAAAGCCTTATTATTTATAGGTACAATCAAGATGGATGGAATTTCAGCACAAAAGTTAAAAAATTCATCTCTTCCTGGATAAAATTTAGTGTTTGCTAATGATATTAATTTCATATCTTTTATAGATCTCAGACAAGTTTCGCCAGGTTTAAAATCATTACTTGAAGTGATTCCCCTCCTCAATATATTAACGCCATCATTGTGGATTAATATTGCTGCAGCTGCTGTTGAAGTTAATATCGCTTCTGAACCCCATGCAAGTTCATCAATAACTTCATCCGGCATGTTTCTATCGAAGAAGAACTTATTTTCTCCTTTTAAAGTAGCTTTCTCACCAGCTAATGGTTCGAATTGTTTAAATAAAAAACCTATCAAAATAATAATTAATGAAGCTATTGCAGCTAATACTTGTGCTCTTTCAAGCTCAGGAGTAATTGTTTCTATAGAAATGAAATTTGCTATCTGAAAAATAAACAGTATAAAACCGATTAATATTAATGATTTCCCATTGAATCCCATATTTTAAATATGTTATTTCTAAATTAAATTATGCAAATATTATATTATTTAGTACATTTAAAATTACTCAATCATATGGTTTTTAATATATAATTAACCAAAACCTTTTAAAATGAATCTAAACATCAAAAAATATATACCTTCTCTTATCTTAACTGGCTTAATTTTAATTCTTATCCCATCGACAACATACGCAAATGAAATTCATAATATAAATGAATTTTTTATTATTACTCAACAGAAGAATATTATAAATTACGAAAAAAGTCAGCCTTCATCGATTGACAACCCTGTAGTTGATCCAAATTTTAACACTATGAGATCAAAAGATACTGAGAGTTCAACTGCTACATATATAGTTATAGGTTTATTAATTGCTGCCACAATTATTCCTTTAGCAACATGGTGGTATTTCTCTAAATAATAGAGAATTTATGAATACCCAAGATTTAAGTATTAGTGAATATTCATCTCATATAGTATTTATTACAGGGGGGACAAAGAGCGGTAAAAGTGAATTCGCAGAGTATCTTGCAAAGGATGTAAAAAAATTATCATATGTTGCTTTATCAGAAAACAATTTGGATGATAAAGAATGGCAATATAAAATTAATCTACATCGAAAAAGAAGGCCAAAAGATTGGAAATTAATAGAAACAACAGATCTATTAAATACATTAAAGAAAGAAGAAGGTCCATTATTAATAGATTCTATTGGCGGATTCGTTATGAAAAATATTGGCAAGGAACAAAATGAATGGTCAACAAAAATGAATTCACTTATAAGTCTCTTAATGAAAAGAGTAAGCATAACAATTATTGTTGGAGAACAAGTAGGTTGGAGTCTTGTTTCTGAATATAAAATTGGTAATACTTATATTGAAAGAATCGGCGAACTTCAAAAGAGAATAACCCAAATATCAAAAGATAATTGGTTGGCAATAAACGGAAGAGCAATCAAAATAGATGAAATAAGTATTGAAATACCTAATTAAAATTGGAAGTCGCTCTTTTTGAACCTAGAATTCCACAAAATACTGGAAATATTGCCAGATCATGTGCTGCGTTTAATATACCTTTAAATCTTATAGAGCCCTTGGGTTTTAAACTAGAAGATAAATATTTAAAAAGAGCAGGATTAGACTATTGGCCTCTCGTTACTGTTAATAAGCATGAGAATTATGAAAAATTTTTGGCGTCAAAAAAAACAAAAAGAATAATTTCTTTTAGTAAAAAAAATGGATTATATTTGAAGGATTTTAAATTTAAGAAAGATGATATTTTGCTATTTGGGAGAGAAGATTCAGGATTGCCGGATTCAATTATTGACAAAAGCGACTTTTTAATATCAATATTTATGCCAAATTTACAGACTAGGAATAATGATCAAAAAGGTGTTAGGAGTCTAAACCTTTCTGTAGCATGCGGAATTGCTATATATGAGGCCCATAAACAAATAAATTTTCAAAATGGTAATTAAGTACAATCAATGCCTTACAATATTCTCATGTCTCGGTAGCTCAGCTGGTTAGAGCGGCGGATTCATAGCCCGCAGGTCGCGTGTTCAAGTCACGCTCGAGACATATCAAATACTTCTCGATTGAAAAACTTAGGTGAAGATTTAATTTACTTAATCCTATACAGAAATTAATGTTTAATTCACTCGGTACAGTCTTAGATCCAAAGAAATCTAAAGCAAAATATTCAGAAGCAAGGGTAATAGTTCTTGATGATAGTTTTAATACCTTTCAACATGTCGCAAATTGTCTTCTAACAATAATCCCAAGCATGAGTGAAAAAAGGGCTTGGGATCTAACTATTAAAGTTGACAAGTCAGGATCGGCGGAAGTATGGAGAGGTAATTTTGAACAGGCAGAGCTATATCATGAGCAACTCTTCAGCAAAGGATTAACAATGGCTCCAATTGAGAAAACATAAAATAAGTAAGATTGAAAGAAGATTTTTTGCTTATAAATACGAGTCGTTCAAGGATTAAAAGGTTTTAAAAGAATAATCAAAATAAAGATAAATTTTTTGAATATATATTTATTGACTCTGGATGAATTCTTGGTGTATTAGGAAAAGAACCACTTCTAATGACAACAAGAGAAGAACTTAAAGTTGATAAAGCTAGAGATGAATTGAAAAAAATTAATCTCTCAAGGTTGGAGGAAAACTAAACCAGTTTGGGAAGAATCTTATTAATAAATATTGCTAATATGGTTAAATATATAAATTATGAGATTAAGAACATAGTTAGTGGGTAAATTTAATGGCTTCAAAAGTAACAAAACCATTCCTTGAGTCACATTAAATTCCTTATCTTTCATAAAGAAATAGTCTCGTATTAATCATAAAAAGGCCTTCAAATACAGACTAAAAATGCTAAAAAAAATATAAGAATTATGTGGTTAAGTGTTTTCAAGATATCTTATATTTAAAAATTATTTTTAAAAAAAATTATAGATTTAGAGTTCCTTGTTGTTTTTCTCTTAAAAAAATCCAAGTAATAATTTCATAATCCCTACTATAAATACTAAATGAAATATCTTATCTTAAGCAAAAGATCCAGAGCATTTGTTGGAATTAGAATAGTTGCTATCATTATTGGATTAATATCAAAAAAAGTAATTAATTATCCAACTGGAATTTGTGTGAAAGGGACTCAGGAATTAACCTTTAATTTCTAACTATTTATGTTCTTACTTGTTCCTTAATTATAAATCCAGTCAACTTTGAAAACTTTTTTAGTAAAAGTTCACCTAAAATTAGTTTTCTATTTATTTCCCATGTCGGAAACCCTTTAATTTTTTTATCTATGCATAATTGATTTTGACAGGCTATCCCTTCCATTGCACATTCAACTACATTAATTTCCCTGTAGGCTTGCTTACCAAGTAGTTCACTTTGATTAATACAATTAGGTCACCAATAATGCTTAATAATTAACTACGCAACTATCTTTAAGGTATTTTGCTAAATCGATAGATTCTTTAGTGCTCTTTAATTATACAAATGTGAGTTATCAACAACATTTGAGAAAGTAAGAAAAACTAATAGTTAGATTAATAATCGTTTCATTTAATAACTACTTTCTCTTCCTATTTTCTAAATATCATATCAAGCAAAATTCGTATAATTTTATTTTCATGTTTCTCTATTTGCTGAAGAATTTCAGGAAGATCACATATTTGATCCTGTGTATCTTCATTTAATTCACTTACTGCCATATTTAGAGTTTTTATATTCCAATTTTAAATCAAACGTAAATTTACATACTTATTGTGTTTATAATTTTTTATTGCTATTTTTTTAAAGCGGGCTAAAGTTCATATCTCCACGAGGATTTAGTCCGCTGAATTTTTAAAGATTCAATTAATTTTGTATCCCTCTTTAAGAAGTTTATTAGAAATAATCAAAAATATTTATTATTGCTTAATTTCTAAATTCCATTGAAAAGCAATCTCATGTAAATATTTGAAGTGTGACACTATTTAATCAAAAATTTTGTTATTTTGCTTCATGACTTTCTTAAAATATTTAAACTCAATAAATTCATGCATCAATTTGATATTATCAGATAATACTTTTTTATTAACTGCATATTCGTCCACATTACTTGGAGATTTATTATTTTCAGAGCATGTTTCACTATCAAAACAAAAATTGATTAAATCCGCTTGCCCATTAATTTTTTTTCCAAAAGGGTCATTTAATACTCCTCGAGACCTCAACGCTTCTTCGACCAATAAACCTGTGACTTTTGACTGACTAAATTCATTAGCTGTGCACAATTTTTCAATAATCTCATGAACTTCTTCACTTGGCAAAAAACCAATTCTTTTCCTCGGAGAGGGCATATTTAAAAATAAAATTAGTGTCACACTTGCACATTACAAGTGTTGCACTATATTTGATTTAAGTCAACTAATTTTGCTATGCATATTTTAATATTTCCTGTCGGATTTATTCTTTGGTATTTTGCTTATGAAGCAAAACCTATCATTAATGATGAAGTAACACTTCATTGGGAAGAGATAAATACAAATAAAAGAAATAAACTTTTAAATATAATCAACGAAAGCTTTTAAAATTTACTGTCAATCGATTTTGACCATTCCTTGTGCTTATAATCTAGATCTGAAATTAACTGTTTTTGATAAGTAAATTTGAGTTGATTTTCGTTAAGTGATTTTTTTGTGATAATCATCTCTTTAGAGAAAAAACCAGGAGTGTTAGAACTACTAATTTTTTTTTTGACTTCCATATATTTAATTTATCTATATATTTTTATATGATTCAAAAGATATTACTCTTAAAAATTTTATATTATTTTTATATTTACTTAATATATATATTTTTAGCACGTTTGTTAAATATATTATTTTATCAAATAAAAAAAGGCTATATTTAAACAAAATATATTTTTTATTATGAATCTTAAGGAGAGAGGGATTACTGTTGGAGATTTACTAATCATAATAATTATAATAATCACCTCTACAATATTAATTAAATCATTAAGCAAGGATAAGAAAACAACACTTAATTATAGTAATCATGAGCAAGTTTCTTATAAAAAGAATTATTATCAAAAATTTATTTGAATAACTTATATAAATTATTTTAAAACATTTAATTTATTCAATGCACTATTATTTATCTCTTATGTGAATTTTAAGAATTCATAATTATCAAATAATGAGTATATATATTTAAATATTTTGATTATATGATTTATAACTTTCCCATTTCAAGTTATCCTTTAAGTCATTGATATTATTTGATATTAAAACTAAATTCACCATTTGAAGAATTTGAGTTTTATTTAGTCTATTAATAGCAATAAGTTTATTAAGCTTTTCTAAAACAGATTTATCATTAATATTCATTATTTGTGTAAAAACTATGTACTTTAAATGTGAATACTTTAACTTATAATTTTAAAAAATACTCTTAAAATTTCATAATATATTTAATGATAAATATAAAAAATATTTATAAAATCATCAAAAATAAAACTCTTACTTATAAATAAAAATCTTAAACTCACTTTCTTATAAATTCGTTTATTGTAAAAAGAAAAAAAAAATGAAAAAAAACCCAAAGAAAGAATATCTTAATAGAGATGAAGTTAATGAAATGATTGAATCAGCTATAAGGAGACACAATAGAAGATCTACAATAATATCAAGTGTACTTGGCTGGATTCTAATAGGGGGTTATTCGTTTGGACTTTTTCAAGCAGTACAAAATGTCTAATTGTTCTTTTCTTTAAAGCATAACTCGCTAGATGATAAATTAATATAAATCTAAATATTCGTGATGAGAGAATATATTGAGGAAAATCTTATAGTGATAAGAAAATATTTAAAAAAACGCAAGAAGTATATATCAAAATTAAACAAAGCTTCTATAGTTGAAGAATTCAAAGGATGGAGCGAAGATCCATTGCCTGAAATAGAATCAATTTGGACTTTACCTGACTTAACGAGTAATGAAAGGCTAAAAAATTTTTGTCGCTCAATTAAAAAGGAAATAAAATAAGTTTTAACTCCCTAGTTGTATATGATTTAGCTTTAAGTAAAAATAACCCGCAAACCCAACTATATTCAGTACTATAACAAAAATCCAAGCCCCAATTGGTTGATTAGAATCAAATTTTTTTATTTTAACTTTATCCTTTAGTCTTTCAATATATTTAGCCATAATTAAAAAATAATATTCCTAATTATAGGGAGTTGAATTTAAAGGAATCTTAAATAAAATAAAATTTCTTTTAATTAGAATTTTTATTGTCAAGTCTATTAATGGGATATTTAATTAACTCTTTTTTGAGATTTTTTAAAAGTTTATTATGATTCAAAATTGTAAATTTTCTAGTAAAGGAATAATGCCAATTCATTGAATTAAAAAAAAACTTGCTAATTCATTATCAATAAAATTATAATACTTATTACGGTCATTAAGACCATACATATTTTAAATAAGGAAAAATTTTTTCATGAGCTTAAGAGTTGGCCAAGAAGCACCAGACTTTAGTGCTACAGCAGTATATGATCAAGAGTTTAAGGAGATTACACTTTCAGGTCTAAGAGGTAAATGGGTTGTTTTATTCTTTTACCCACTAGATTTTACATTTGTATGTCCAACTGAAATCACTGCATTTAGTGATAGATACCAAGACTTCTCAGCACTTAATACGGAAATACTTGGGGTATCAGTTGATAGCAAACACTGCCATTTAGCTTGGATACAAACCCCAAGAAATGAAGGAGGAATAGGTGATATTAACTACCCACTAGTATCTGACTTAAAAAGGGAAATTTGCCAGGCTTACAATGTTCTTAATGATGATGGAGAGGCCGATAGAGGTTTATTTCTTATCAATCCCGAGGGAGTAGTTATGCATACCACTGTTAACAAGGCTCCTGTAGGCAGAAATGTTGATGAAACACTAAGGATTCTTCAAGGTTATCAATACGTGGCGGCAAACCCAGATGAAGTATGTCCAGCAAACTGGACTCCCGGGGAGAAAACAATGTTAGAGGATCCTAAAGGTAGCAAGGAATATTTTTCTGCCCTATAGAAGGATTAGAAACATTTAAGTAAGTATTGAATAGTAAATAATTATAAAAAAATAAAAAATTAACATATTCAAAATGGGGATAATGTCCCCTTTTTGAGGCTTGGGCACTATCCAATCGCTTAAATTAGTTTTATATGATAAAAAAGACCATGTAAAAAAAGAAATTTCTATGGCGACTAGGATAAAAAGATTAATTAAATTTAAGTCATTTAAACCAAAATATCTATATATATGAAACTGATCATCAACAATAATATTGTTAATTTGAAGATGCCAAAGATAAAGAGAAATCAAAATAAAATTTACCAATATTAATTTTTTTAATAAAAACCTAGATTTCTTAAAAATTAATAAAATAGAAATTAAAAACATCAAAAAACTTAACTGTAGAATATCCAGTTTTGGTACATTAAATCCTTCAAGAAATAAATTAATTATAAGATCAAAATTTATATATATATAATCAGATATAAAGTAAGAGAGAAATATTAAATTTATTGCTACCAAGAATAATAATCTTTTTCCATTAATTATATTTTTAATATGAATTTTATCCTTATTAAAATTATAGTATGTATAGTTATTTAAAGAGTTTAAACACACCAAAGATGGACATATTGCACCGCTTAAATAGTAAAGGATTGAATAAAAGGAAATATCATTAATATTAAATGCATACAAATTAAACCATTGCTTTTGTACAAATGGAAGAATAAGTAAGATTAAAAATGTAATTATTAACTTGTTTGTATTGTTTTTATTTATCAAGAATATATAAAAATTTTTTTTAATTTAAAACAATTAAATCAAACTTTCAACAATTTAGAAGTTGTTAATTTAAAAACTTTTTTATTTATAGTTTCTTGATTTAAAAGTATTTCAACTAATTTATCAAGTAAGGCTCTATTTTTTTTCAATATTTTTATTGAATTATTTAATGAAATTTTAGAAATATTTATAATTTCATTATCTATTCTAGAACTAGTATTTTCTGCTATGAGAGGCTTTCTTCTAAATAATCCATCTCCTAAAATCATTTCATTATTATCAGAATCCATTGAAATTGGACCTATAATTGAAAATCCATATTTTGTAACCATTTCCCTTACGATATTCGTCGCATAAGAGATATCGTTTAGAGAGCATTGTGTAATTTCACTTTCACCAAAAACTATCGTTTCTGCTGCTCTTCCAGCTAGAGCAATTTCAATTTTTGAAAATAATAATTTTTTTGAAATCAAGCCACTAGAAACTACATCTTCATCAGGGCATATTTTTGTATATCCTCCTATAGATCCAGATCTAGGTAAAATCGTAATTTTATCAACTGATTCAATTCCATTTCTCACAGCAGATACAATCGCTCTGCCTACTTCGTTATAAGCAATAATTTTTTTCATATTTGAAGAGGTTATTAATGAACTTCTCAGGCCTATGGTAATTTTATCGAGAGCATTTTCTATATGAAGATCACTGATTAATTTAGATTCATCTCTTGCACAGTGAATAGCACTCTCATTCATCAAATTTGCAAGATCTGCTCCCGAAAATCCAACTGTTCTTGAAGCCCAATATCCTAAGTCAACTTCGCTTGAAAGTGGTTTGGAAAGTGAGTGGACTGAAAGAATTTTTTTTCTTCCATCTAAATCTGGAAGCATTACTTCAATTTTTCTATCAAATCTACCTGGTCTTAATAATGCTGCATCCAAAATATCTGGTCTATTTGTTGCTGCTAAAACAATAATCCCGGAATTATCAGCAAAACCATCTAATTCAGTTAGAAGCTGATTAAGGGTTTGTTCTCTTTCATCATTTCCACCACCGATCCCAGACCCTCTTTGCCTACCAATGGAATCAATTTCATCAATAAAAATTATACAAGGAGATTTTTCCTTAGCCTTAGAGAATAGATCACGAACTCGGCTTGCTCCAACACCAACAAAAAGTTCTACAAACTCTGATGCCGATATTGATAGAAAAGGCACTCCTGATTCACCAGCAATTGCTTTAGCTAATAATGTTTTACCTGTTCCTGGTGGGCCTATTAGAAGAACTCCCTTAGGAACTTTTGCTCCAAGATTTTCAAACTTCTTCGGTTCTTTCAAAAATGTTATTACCTCTTTTAATTCCTCTGCAGCTTCAGGGACGCCAGCTACATCATCGAATCTAGTTTCTACATCATCAATAGTTACAAATTTTGCTTGATTTTTGGTAAAACCAAAAGCTCTGGAAGCCAATTTTGATGTACTCCTCAAGATTAAGGCTATAGCTAATATGAAAATCAGGAAAAGACTTATTGAAGCAAATGAGTTAGCAGCTGAAGCTTCTTTTCTACTATTGTTAATAGTTAAATCCACCTTATTTTCGGTAGCCTTCTCAAGGATTAATTGATCGTTGTAAAGGATAGGTATTTTAAATTTATCGCCATTTTTATACAGAACATCAATTTCTCTCTGCCTAGGATAGAAAAATATTGATTCTATTTTTCCCGTCTCTATATCTTCTAGAAGATCCGAATAACTTGATTTAGAATCTGAATATGAGAATTTTGATCTAAACACTATTCTTTATAAGTGATTAATAAAGCATATATACTTATTTAAAAAATTGACGTATATAAACAAAATATACTCAAAAGTTTTGGAGATAACCAGTTAAAGGTTATATTATTATATGGAAATAAAGAAACGGAATGGCTGTACCAAAGAAGAAAAAATCAAAGAGCAAAAGGAACCAAAGACACGCTGTTTGGAAAGGGAAAGCAGCAATAGCAGCTCAAAAAGCTATATCTTTAGGTAAATCAGTTTTAACTGGGAAAGCTCAAGGATTTGTTTATCCTATTGAAGAAGAAGAAGAAGAATAGCTTTTAAGACCCTAATTTAAATGCTTCAAGTATAACAGCATAAATTGCACCAATTCTTAATTTATCAACTACGGTCCATAGATAATAAAACTTTGAACTTGTGGCAGGTTTAATTCTTATGATGATTTCAATAAAAACAATAATTATGGGGACCATTATCAACTCATTTTTACCTTCAGATATAAATTTTGTAATAAAGTTTGCGAACAAAAAATAACCTGTCAAAACAGAAATTAGGCCAATAGATTTTGTTCTCCAAGTATCACTTAGAAAACCAAAAAATAAGTTATTTAACTGGAAGGTAATTCTTGAAAAATTAGTTTTTTGCATTACTAAAAGACACTAAATAATCACTTAGAAAGTTATAGTCAATATATGATTTTTTTAGTTTAGGTCCTTTAATTACATTTGCCACATTATTCTCATCACCAAGACTGTCTAAAATACAATCTAATTTAAAATTTTCCTCAAGAACAATTGGGATATTTGAAGGGACAAAAATTGTAGGCAAGTTGGCTGCCAAAGAAGATTGCAATCCCGGATTAGAGTCTTCAAAAACAATTGAGTTGTTTTTGTTTATACCACTTAATTGGATTGCCTTTAAATATGGTAATGGGTTTGGTTTCTTTAATTCAACGTCTTCACTTGAAATAATGAACTCAAAAGGGTTGAAACCACTAAAAAGATATTCAACAAGTAGATTGACTTGAATTCTTGAACTTGAAGTAACAATAAATTGTCTTACTTTTTTTTTATGTAATTCATTAATTAATCTAAAAACACCAGTTTTTAATCTAACGCAATTTTTTTTTATAATTTCTAAATAATGAAACTGCTTTGTTTCATGAATTTTGAGAATTAAATCTTCTGAGAAATGATCATCATTAGATTTTGCGTAATAAGCAATTCTATTTTTCCCACCATTTATCTTCAGAAGTTCTATATATTTGTTAGTGTCCCAATTCCAATTAATACCAAGGTCATTGAAAGCATTATTAAAAGCAGGTAAATGGGCCTCTAATTCAGTATTTGCGATGGTACCATCTAAATCCCAATAAACACCCTCAAGATACGTCACCAAAAAGAATTTCTTTTATTTACGGTAAAATACAAGAGCAATTATTGCTGGGCCTGCTAACGCAACTACAGCCAAAGGAATAAGTGTTGCCATGATTAATGAATATGTTTTGTGATACTATTTTTACAAATAAATGACGAAACTGTACTGATACGTTACAAGATTGAATTAAATTATGAAATCATGGACATGTATAGAAAATTGTGGAGCTTGTTGTAAATTCGACTTGAACGAAAGAAGCGATTTGGCTGACAAACTTAACAAAGAAGACATAGCGTTGATAAATTCTATGACTGCTAGAGACGGTTGGTGTAAGAACCTAGACAGAGAAAATAAAAAATGCTTAATTTATGAAACCAGACCACATTTTTGCCGGGTAAATGAATTTTCTACTACATTTAAAGGATATTTGAAATCTGGTGACAAATTTCTAATAGATTGCTGCAAACAACATATTTCATCAAATTATGGATATCAAAGTAAAGAGATGAAAACTTTTAAAATGGCTGTTTCAGGAAAATGAATAGTAAATTAGAAAAAAAGGAAAACAATTTAGAAAAAAGTTTTTTTTCTATATTTATAACGACTTTTACAACAATCTTTATTGCTGAACTTGGTGATAAAACTCAGATAGCCACATTGATGCTTTCTGCAGAATCGGGCAAGCCAATAATTGTTTTTCTTGGAAGTTCTCTTGCATTAATAAGCTCCAGCATAGTAGGAGTTCTTATTGGTAAATGGGTATCAAAAAAAATATCTCCTAGCAAATTTGCTTTATCAACTGGTGCTTTAATGATACTGATAAGTATATTTTTAGCTTATGAAACATTCAAAAATTATTTATAAATGGTTTTAAGTTTATTACTATCAACTTTTCTAACCGTTTTCATAGCTGAATTAGGTGACAAAACTCAACTGGCTACTTTAACAATAAGCGGCACTTCAAATAAACCACTTGCAGTTTTTCTAGGATCCTCTTCAGCACTTGTTTTTGCTAGTTTACTAGGAGCTTTAACAGGCGGTTCTATTTCCAGTTTTTTACCCGAAGTTGTTCTTAAGTCAATAGCCTCCATTACATTTTTTATCATAGGTATAAGGCTTTTTATAAATTCTTTCACTATCGAAAAAGAAGAAAAAGAAGAGAAAGAAAATAATTAGTTTTAAGCTTGGATAATTAGGTGTAATAATAAAGGTATACCCCAATATTAATTTATAATTTCATTTAGATCATGTTCACATCATCTTCAATAATTGATAATATTAATCAGTCAGAAGGTTTAGAATATAAAAAATTATGCAGATTATTAAAAATAACAAAGAAATCTGATAAGGATAAATTAAATATTGCTTTAAAAGCTCTAGAAACACTTGAAATTATAAATAAAAATGAAGATGAAGAATATACCTGCATAAAAGATAGTGATCATCTTGTCGCCAAAATAAGATGTAGTAGCAAAGGGTATTGCTTTGCTGTAAGGGGAAAAGATAAAGAAGATATCTATATTAAAGAAAATCTACTTAACTATGCCTGGAATGGAGATAAAGTATTAGTAAGGATAATAAAAGAGGGTTATAGAAGAAGATCACCTGAAGGAATAGTTGATTGTATTCTTGAAAGATCAAATCAAATACTTCTTTCTAAAGTTGAAATAATAAACAATGATGTATATGCAATCCCAATAGACGATAGGATCCTTTCTAAAATTAAACTTCCAAAAGAGAATAAAAAATACACTTTCAAACCAGACAACAAGAATATAGTAAAAGTTGAGATTGATAGATTTCCCATAGGTCAAGAAGAAGGACTAGGTCATGTGATAAAAGAACTAAAACTAAATAATAATGAAGAGTATGATACAGACTTTGTTTTATCTAAAAGTAATATCGTTAAATCATACAATTTAAATCATATTGAGTCTAAAAAAATAGAAAAAAGGGAGAGGATAGACCTTACAGATAAAAACTCTTATTTATTCAAAAGTTGGAATTCTAATAATTCTCCAATGCTCCCAATGATTCAAATAGAGCAGGAGAAAAATAAAAATACTAAATTATGGATACATACAAATAACATTGCAGAAAGAGTAGATCTAAATAGTAAAAAATCTCTAGAAATATTATTTAAAGCCCTTGAATCATTGCCCTTATTAAATGATTGGCAAAACTACCTTAGTGAAGCCATTAGAAATGATTCTGAATTTAAATTTGGTGAAAAAAATGAAGCAATAAGCCTCTGCATGCATTTAAATAGTGATAATGAAATAATTGATTGGTCATTTCATCTTACTTTAGTAAAATGCTCTCTTATTGTCGGAAGTGATCATACCGAGGCTCTTCTATCTAGAAAAAGTAAATCAAGAATCACCTCTCGGGTATTAAAACCTTTAAAGGATTATATCGACGATTTAGATAAAATACTTGAAATTTCATGTTCATTCAGACAAAAACATCTTTTGGAGGGTAAGGTTGAAATTCCTGCACCACTTAATAATATTGAAGCACTAAAAGAATTTTTTATTCACAATCCAGCTGAATATTCAAAAGGATATTTTGAATCATTAAATAAAGAAGATTGCCAAACTTATCTTTCATCAATACTACATGAAGCTAATTTAATATGGTTCAAACATTCAAACCAATATAGCTTAAAGAGTGCAGGATACATTTCAAAGGAAATAGATTACGTTAATGCAAATGAAATCATCAAATATTCAGAATTTATTGATAATGATATAGAGCTTAATGAAAATGGCAATTTGACATTTAGTCAAGTAATTAAATTATGTGGCGATGATAATAAAAAAAGAATCTTACATAAACTTCTTATTAATGAATTTAAGGAAAATGAAATAAGGTTGATATCTAAAAATCCTGATAATGAGGAATCAGAAAAATTATTTATTTCTCCATGGACAATTCCTGGTTTTGACTTCACTAATCTTATTAACCAGTACTGCATTTTTAATATGATAATAAATGGTAAGAAATCAAAGAAAAGTAATATTAATGCAATCAATATATCGGAAAGTAAATCATTAGACCTAGTAAAATGGGATATATTTAATTCATCAATTTCAAAGAATCTAGAAATATTATTTAACAAGTTTGTAATAGATAAACTTAATGAATACAAGCATAAAGTTAACCAATATAAATCAAATATGATAAATATAAAAAAAGTAAGAAAAGCAGAAAAATTACTAGGTAATATTTATAGTGGGTTTATATTATCAGTTCAAACATATGGTTTCTTTGTTGAGATATCAGAACTAAATGTAGAGGGTTTAGTACATGTCAGCACTCTCAATAATGATTGGTATGAATATAGATCAAGGCAAAATCTATTGCTTGGCAGAAAATCTAAAAAATCATACAAAGTTGGAGATGCAATAGAAGTAAAAATCATAAAAGTCGATATTCTTAAATATCAAATTGATTTAGAATTAACATAAATATTTTTTCAAAAATTATATTATGGAAATATTAACCCAAAAAATTTAAGATAACTTTATTAGAAATATGTTTAAAAAAAAATATTTATTATTAACTCTTTTTTTTCTAATAATTATTCAAATTTTATTATATACAAATAATAATCAGAAGACTTCATTTAGATACTTTAAATGGACTCTCCAGGAAGTAAGTATAGGTAAGTTAATCAGTATTTCATTTTTTTCAGGTTTATTTGTAAGCACTTTATTAAATACAACAATAACTAGTACTAGTTTCAGAAAAAAAACTTTCGAAAATGTGGAAGATAATTTTGTATCTAATAATAATGAGGAAGAAATAGAACCAAACGTTGAGATGCCGCCACAAAGGGATATTAGAGAAACTCAACCAACGATTTCTGTTAATTACAGAGTAGTCAAAAATATGGATGATAATAATTTTAAAAAAGATCAAAGTTATTCAAATCAGGATATTAACGATGACTGGGATAGTGCCGATAATGATTGGTAGAAAAAAAATTAATTAAAAAATGTTTTTTTAATTTATAATAGGATAAATAGTTTTTTTTTTATGGAAGAAAATTTAGACAAAAATAATGAAGCTAATAAAGAAATATCTGACAACACTACTAAATCAAACTCTGAGGAAATAAAAGAACCTAAATCAGAAAAAGTTATCAACAAGGATATAAATAATGGTGATTCTGCTACTAAAGTTCTTATAAAAAATGAAATTAATACTCCCGAAAAACCTATAACAAAACCAAAAAAAGAACTCCCAGTAGAGAAAAAGCCTTTCCAAGAATTCATTAACATGCACCTAATTCCTTCACTTACTGAGGAAATTAATCATAGAGGATTTGAAATAAACAATATTAACCTTACTAACACAAATAGACCCATTGCTGGAGATAAATGTTGGGTAATAAATTGTGAAATTAAAGATACATGTAACTTTTGGTTATCCTTTGAGAAGGATGACATTAGTTCATTAAAAAGTATTTCCTTATCAAAACCTAATCAACAACCCAGTATTATTGAATCCTTTCTTATTGACGAAAAAAGAATTACCCTAAAATTAATAATTTCAAGAGTACTTCAAAGATTGAATGGGCAAAAGTTAATAGGAGTTAATTAGAAAAACAATAACACCAAGTTAACTTTTCCCTCGAAAATACAAATAATAGTAAATAATAGTATTAATAAACCGAATAAAAAATGGCTCAATCAACTGTTGAATCAAAAAATAAAAAAGATATTAATAATGGAAAGATACCAGCAAAAGAAACAATTTTGTCCCCAAGATTCTATACAACAGACTTTGAGGCTATGGAAAATATGGATTTATCAATAAACGAGGAGGAATTAGAAGCTATTTGTGAGGAATTTAGGAAAGATTACAATAGGCATCATTTTGTAAGAAATAGTGAATTTGAAGGCGCTGCAGAAAAATTAGATCCTGAGACAAGAGAGCTTTTTGTTGATTTTCTCGAGGGAAGTTGTACATCAGAATTTTCAGGTTTTTTACTTTACAAGGAACTTAGTAAGAGAATTAAAGTCAAAAACCCTCTACTTGCTGAATGTTTTGCTCATATGGCCAGAGATGAAGCAAGACATGCAGGTTTTTTAAATAAATCAATGAGTGACTTTGGACTTCAGTTAGATTTAGGTTTTTTAACAGCCAATAAAGATTACACTTATTTCCCTCCTAGAAGTATTTTTTACGCTACTTATTTATCCGAAAAAATAGGTTATTGGAGATACATAGCAATTTATAGGCATCTCGAAAAGAACCCTGATAGCAAAATTTTTCCACTATTTAATTACTTTGAAAATTGGTGTCAAGATGAAAATAGACATGGGGATTTCTTTGACGCATTAATGAAAGCACAGCCGCGTACTGTTAAATCATTAAGCCAAAAAATTACCATTGGCGGCTCTACTTTTACACACCCATTATTCGACTACTTCCATAGGTTTAGATATTTCTTGAATAATCTTCCATTAACATCCAAGTTATGGTCAAGGTTCTTTCTATTAGCTGTATTTGCAACTATGTATGCAAGGGATTTGGGAATTAAAAAAGATTTCTACAGTTCTTTAGGTTTAGATGCCAGAGATTACGATCAGTTTGTTATTAATAAAACGAATGAAACTGCAGCTAGAGTTTTCCCTGTAGTAATGGACGTTTATGATAAATCTTTTTATGGAAGATTAGATAAAATAGTAGAGAATAATAAGATTCTTTCTGATATTGCAAACAGTGATGGAAATAAAGTATCTAAAACTTTTAAAAAATTACCTAAATATTTATCAAACGGTTACCAGTTATTAAGACTATACTTATTAAAACCTCTTGATAGCAAAGATTTCCAACCTTCGATTAGATAATCTTTAATACAGAGAAGATTTATAGACTCATATGCTTTCGTCACAAATCAAATCAAATGAAATCGTTTTTGGTAGTTGCAATAAAGATTTATTAGAAGAAATCATTTTCTACGGAATTGGACTTGGTGCTGATTTTGTAGAAATATTTATAGAGAATACTGACAACTCAAGCGTGTTAGCAGAAGAAGATTTTATTACAAGTGTAAGTCCATCATTTGGAAGGGGTGCTGGCATTAGAATCTTCAACGGAAAAAAGGATGGATTTGTAAGTACAAATGATTTAACAAAGCATGGCTTGATGAGATCGGTATCTCAGGCTATTGAGATGTTAGACATAACAGATAACAAAAGAGAACTATTTAACGGTTTAAATAAACATAGGGACTATAGTTTATCCAAGAAAAAATGGATTAATGAAGTCCCATCTATTCATGAGATAAGTGAAAAACTACTAGTTAGCACAAAGTCTTTAAAAAAAAATAATAAAATTATAACTAGGAAAGGAAGTTACTCAAGAAATCTTCAAGAGGTAATTATAGCCGCCAGTGACGGAACCTATGTCTCAGATATTAGATTGCATCAAACAGTTGGTCTCAACGTAATTGCAAGTGATGCCCAATATAGATCTAGTGGAAGTAGAAGATTTGGATCGTCAGGGATGCCTAATGAATTTAGATTATGGGATCACGAAAAAGCAGCTAATGATGTGTTTGAAAGTTCAATGAACATGTTGTATGCAGATTATGTTGATGCAGGACAAATGCCTGTTGTATTAGCTAATAAATTTGGTGGCGTTATATTCCATGAAGCCTGTGGTCATCTACTTGAAACTACTCAAATAGAGAGAGGAACAACACCATTTGAGAATAAATTGAATGAAAAAATTGCTCATGAATCTGTAACAGCAATAGATGAAGGGATATCAGAAGGATCCTTCGGTTCATTATCAGTAGATGATGAAGGTATGGAACCCGAAAAATCAGTTCTTATAAAAGATGGAATTTTAAAAAAATTCATATCCGATAGGGCAGGTGAATTAAGAACTGGCCATAAAAGAACAGGAAGTGGAAGAAGACAAAATTATTCTTTTGCTGCAGCTTCAAGAATGAGAAATACTTATATAGCTAAAGGTGAGCACTCTAAAGAGGATTTAATCAATAGTATTAGTGAAGGGCTTTACTGCAAATCAATGGGTGGTGGCAGTGTAGGTGCTACAGGACAATTTAATTTTGCGGTAGAAGAAGGATATCTTATTAAAAATGGAAAATTAACTAGTCCAGTAAAGGGAGCAACATTGATCGGTGAGGCTAAAGAAGTTATGCCAAAAATATCAATGTGCGGAAATGATCTTGAATTGGCTCCTGGATTCTGTGGATCCATTAGTGGAAGTGTCAACGTTACAGTTGGCCAACCTCATATTAAGGTTGATTCAATAACTGTTGGCGGAAGATAAGATATGAATTCAAGAGAAATCACAACTCAAATCTCCAAAGCTGCAGATTTCCTAAATCTTAGAAAATGGGATTATGGAGCAAGCTTCTCTAATGATTATTCTGTGCAAGTAGACAAAGGAGAGGCTAAACAACTTAAGGCATCACAAAAACAAATTTTAACTATAAGAGTTTGGAATCAATCTAATCTAGTTGGTATTACTACAACAAGTGATATTAGTGAATCTGGTATTAAAAAGGCTCTTAAGCAAGCAAATATAGCTTCTGATTTCGGCAATAAGAATGAATCTACAGAATTTTCACCACTAGCGAAGGATCCTATTAAAGTTAAGGAAGTTAAAAAAAGAAATCCTGTTGGAATAAAAAAATTACTTACAGTTTTAAGAGAAGCGGAAGTAAAATTATTAGAAAGTCATGAATCCATAAAATCTGTTCCATATAATGGTTTATCTGAGAGTTTCTTTGAGAGAGTTTATGCAAATAGTGAGGGAGCCTTTCGAAGTTATTCCAAAAGTCAAGCAGCACTATATTTATATGCAAGAGCAGAAGAGAAAAATAAGAAGCCTCGTAGTTCAGGTTCCGTAAAACTTGGATATGGAGCTGATGATATAGATATAGAGTCCTGTATTAAAGAGGCTTCAAATAAAACAATTTCTCATTTAAATTATTCATCTATTAAAACTGATAAATATTTAATATGTTTTTCCCCAGAGTCTTTTTTAACTATCATTAACGCCTTTAGCTCAATGTTTAATGCTAGAAGCATCATAGATGGAGTGAGCTTATCTAATAAAAATTCAATTGGAGAGAAACTATCTACAGAAGCACTTAATATTTATGATGATGGTCTTCACGAAAAGAATATTTCTTCAACACCATTTGATGGAGAGGGAACCCCAACCAAAAGACTATGTCTAATTAACAGAGGGAGAATTGAAAATTTTATACATTCTGAATCAACTGCAAGAATATTTAAAACGACTCCCACTGGCCACGCTGGACTAGGATCAAAAGTTTCAGTATCTCCTGATTGGATCGTAGTTGAAAAATCAGATGAAAACTTTGATCTAAAAACATCACTAGATCACTCTACTTATGAGGGAGAATTTGTTTATATAGAAGAGTTAAATGCAATCCATGCAGGTGTTAGAGCAAGTCAAGGTTCATTTTCTCTTCCATTTGATGGATGGCTCTACAAAAACGGAAAAAAAATCTCAATAGAATCTGCCACAGTAGCAGGTGATATTAAATATCTTTTGAAAAATATAGTAAATATTGAATCAAGCCAGGAGGTAACAACAAGTGGAATTTCTCCACATATATGGGTAGATGAATTATCAATAACTGGTGACGCGTGAGAATTATATTCTGGGGAACACCTGAATATTCAATTCCTAGTCTTGATATTTTTATTAAATCTAAGCACGAGGTAATTGCAGTAGTTAGCCAACCTGATAAGAAGAGATCTAGGGGAAATAAATTAATAGCCTCACCTGTAAAAAGCTTTGCTGAGAAAGAATCTATAAAAATTTATACTCCAGAAAAAATCAGGGGCAATATAGATTTTATAAATGAACTTAAATCACTTTCTTGTGATTTATTTATTGTTATAGCTTACGGGAAAATTTTACCCAAAGAGATATTGGAAATCCCAAAATTTGGATGTTGGAACGCACATGCTTCATTACTGCCTAGATGGCGTGGTGCCGCCCCAATTCAATGGTCCCTAATAAGAGGCGATGAATTTACTGGTGTAGGAATTATGAAAATGAATGAGGGACTAGATACTGGCGACATATTGTTGGAAGAAAAAATTAAAATTAATAATAACGATAATTTAAATACACTATCGGAAAAACTTAGTATTTTATCGTCAAAATTATTTTTAAATGCTACATCTATAATCGAAGAAAATATTAATAAAAATTCTAATCCTCAATTAATAAAACAAAATACCCTTGGAAGAGAAATTACTTACGCAAGAATGATTGAAAAATCAGACTTTAAAGTTGATTGGGGTAATGAGGCAATTAAAATTTCTCAAAAAATAAGAGGATTATATCCACGAACAAATACAAATCTTAGAGGTAAGAACCTTAAAATACTTAAAATCAAAGTTTTGACTAGTGATGTAATTAAAAATGAAAAATACCTTTTCATGAGCAATTATTCAAGACCAGGTATTATTCTCGCTGTAATAGAAAATGAAGGAATTATAATTTCAACTAAAACTGATCCGATTATTTTGTTAGAAGCAAAACTTGAAGGCAAAAACATTTCTAGCAAAAAGCAATTGATTCAACAGTTAAAGCCATCAGCAGGTGAATATCTCTCAGATTAAGTTTTAGATTCTTTTTTAGAGAATCCCCAAATGAAAGCAAAAAGAATCAAAAAATAAAAATAATAGTCTGGGAGAATAGATTCTTTAATTAACGTATTTAGTAAAAGTTTAATCCCAACTATTAAAATTGCTACGTAACCGGCTGTTTCTAATCTAGAAAATATATCCAGAAGTTTTAGAAAAATCCCCGATGTAAATCTTAAGGCTAATACTCCTATCACTGCTCCAAATATAATTAATATGTATTGATCACTTATAGCTACTGCAGTAGTGATACTGTCTATGGAAAAAGCAAAATCAGTAATTGAAAGAAGCGCAACAACCCTCAAAAACCTAAAATTATTTTTATTATTATCTGTCCCATTTTCAGCGTTTTCTATATCTGAATTTAAAAAAACATTAGAGAAGAATAAATAAATTAAATAAAAACCAGCAAAAACTCTAATAAGAATAAACTTTAGAAGAACATTAGATAATATGATTAGAATAATTCTAAATAATAAAGATATTGTTATACCAATATTTAAGGCTCTTGACCTTAATTCTGAACTATCGAGGGATTTAGTAAGAGAAGCTAGTGCTACAGCATTGTCTGCAGATAATAATAATTCTAGAGAAATTAATATTGGTAAAAGTGTAAAGATTTCGTACCAACTGTCTACCTGATCTAGTGTGGGTATAAAAGAATTTATTGCGGCGGAATCCATCTAATATTATTCACAATCAGTATAAAATCTAATATAATGTATCGGATATTTGTAATCAAGATTGATAGTTATAAATGAGTTTAAATACTTTAGTTGATTATATTTCGAACTCACAAATTACTTCTGAATTGATAAAAAGAATTTCAAAAAATAATGAATTAAATATTGTTGGTTCAAGTAGATATGCAAAATCAATAATATTAGATAGCATCGCAAAAAAAGAGGAAAAAAATATATTATTAATTTGTCCTAATGTAGAAATTGCCTACAAATGGATTGGTTATTTTGAAAGTATAAATGATAAAGCAATTTTATATTATCCTCCAACAGAACATCTCCCATACTCATCAATTAATAAATCCAAAGAGATTGAATTTAGTCAGCTTACTGTTTTATCCAAATTAATAAAAAAAGAGAAAAATGAACTTAATATTGTTATATCAACTGAGAGATCATTACAACCTCATCTAATAAATAAAAACCTATTAATTGAAAACAAGTTGGATTTGCAAAAAGGAGTTCAAATCGAGATTCAAGAATTAGCAAATAAACTTACTTTGTTGGGCTATACAAAGGATAATGTAACTTCAACTGAAGGATTCTGGAGTAGGAGAGGGGAAATAATAGATATTTATCCTGTCAATAATGAGTTTCCTATAAGATTAGAATTTTTTGATAATGTAATTGAGAAAATAAGAGAATATGATCCCCAGACACAGAAAACATTAGAAAGTATAAATACTATTGAAATAATACAGGCTGGATTTGATTTGCTAATAAAAGATAAGTTAAATAATTTATCCAAGAACAATCTTTTTAATTCAGAAGATATAAATAAAAATAACCTTGATCGTTATTTAGGAATAATTGAAGGAGAACCCTCAAACATAATAGATTTTATAAATAGGGAAACAATTCTTGTAATTGATGAATTAGAAGATTGTAAAAAATTTGCAAATAATTGGTATCTAGATTCAGAAAGTAATTTTGATAATTATAGGTACGAATTAAATGAGAACCTTAAAAATAATGACATTAATTTAGAGGCCAAACCTAATTTGCATTTAAAGTTTAACGAAATATTAAAATCACTAGGAAATTTTAATTTAATAAAATTTTATGAATTTGAATCTAAAATCAATATCGATAATAGATTTTTGTTAAACGATAAAAGATTAAATTCATACTCTAAAAATGTAGGGAAATTATCCAATGATATAAATAAAAATATAAAAAATAATGAAAAAGTATGGATATTATCAGCACAACCATTGAGAACAAGGACTTTACTTTTTGAGCACGAATGTAATGCAAACTTCTTAAATAATCCTAATGATATTGATGAAGCATATAAGTCAATTAATAATTCAACTCCTCTAATTTTAAAAAATAAGAACAATTACGAAATCGAGGGGTTTTATCTACCGATATGGAAAGTTGTCCTGATAACAGATAAAGAATTATATTCACAACAATCTCTTTTTAATAATGTATTCATAAGAAGAAAAAAAAGAAGTGTCAATTCAAATATAAATGTAAATAAGATTAGTCCCGGTGATTTTATAGTTCATAAAAATCATGGAATAGGAAAATTTTTAAAAATAGAAAAAATAAATATAACTGGGGATTCAAGAGATTATTTAGTCATTCAGTATCAAGATGGAAAGATAAGTGTTGCCGCTGATCAACTTGGTAGTGTTAACAGATATAGATCAAGCGGAAAAATAAAGCCGAAAATAAATAAATTAGGAGGGACAGAGTGGGAAAAAATAAAAGAAAAAAATAAGAAACAAATCAAAAAAGTTGCTGTCGATATTTTAAAACTTTATGCAAAGAGAGAAAAATTAAAGGGTTACATTTACCCAGAAGATGGTCCTTGGCAAGATGAATTAGAGGAATCATTCCCTTATCAACCAACACCTGACCAAATTACTGCTGTAGAAGAAATAAAATCTGATATGGAAAGCGAAAAGCCAATGGACAGGCTAGTTTGTGGAGATGTAGGATTTGGCAAAACAGAAGTAGCTGTTCGGGCTATTTTTAAGGCTATTACATCAGGCAAACAGGTAATATTACTAGCACCTACAACAATCCTAGCTCAGCAACATTGGAGGACAATAAGTAATAGATTTTCACCTTACCCAATAAAAGTATCATTACTCAATAGATTCAAAACTGTTAATGAAAGAAAGGAAATCTATTCAGGTTTAAAAAATAACAAAATTGATTTAGTTGTAGCAACGCACCAAATTTTAGGAAAAGAAATAGAAATTAAAAACTTAGGACTTCTAGTTATTGATGAAGAACAAAGATTTGGAGTAAGGCAAAAGGAGAAAATAAAAAAAATCAAAAACAATATAGACGTTTTAACTCTCTCGGCAACTCCAATTCCAAGAACTCTTTATATGAGCTTATCTGGACTAAGACAAATGAGCTTACTAAACACTCCTCCACCATCAAGAAGATCAATAAAAACATATTTATCTGAAATAGATATGGATGTTATAAGAACTGCAATTAATCAAGAACTTGATAGGGGAGGTCAAATTTTTTATGTTCTTCCAAGAATTTCTGATATAGATCAAGCTGTAAACAAATTAAATAATATGTTTCCCAGCTTAAAATTTATTGTTGCTCATGGGCAAATGAACGAAACAGAGCTTGAAAATGCAATGATTGCTTTTAATAATGGAGAAGTAGATTTAATGATATGCACAACGATAATTGAAAGTGGATTAGACATCCCTAAAGTAAATACAATCATTATTGAAGATTCACACAAATTTGGCCTTTCACAACTTTATCAACTTAGAGGAAGAGTAGGTAGAAGCGGTGTACAAGCTCATGCTTGGTTATTTTATCCAAATATAAATAAAATTAATGATGCTGCAAAACAAAGATTGAAAGCGATAAAAGACTTTTCAGAACTAGGCAGTGGATACCAACTTGCAATGAAAGATATGGAAATAAGAGGTGTTGGTAGTTTACTAGGAGAAGAACAAAGTGGAAAGGTTAATGCTATTGGATATGATTTATATATAGAAATGCTCCATGAGGCTATTTCAGAAATCAGCGGGCAAGAAATACCTGAAGTTAATGACACTCAAATTGATCTACCAATAAATGCATTTATACCTGCAACATGGATATTAAACAGAGAAGAGAAACTTGAAGCTTACAAATCTGTAACTGAATGTTCAAATAATGATGAATTAACTGAATTAGCTACAGACTGGGTTAATAGATATGGAAACTTACCCAAACCTGTTGAGTCCTTAATTATGATAATGAGAATAAAATTACTAGCTAAAAAATGTGGTTTTAATAAGATCAAGCTCAAAAAGCCAAACATCTTGATTGAGACAAAATTAAAAAATTCTACTTTTAAAATTCTTAAAAATTCTTTAGCAAGTAGTGTTCAAAATAAATTTAATTTTAATGAAGGCCAACCATTTTCAATCATCACTATAAGGGGCTTAGGTGCAACTGAAATTCAAAATCAAATTGATCAACTAATGTTGTGGTTCGGGTCTTTTGAAAGAGAAATTAAGAATTTCGATAAAGAACTTATTAAAAGAAATTAAATTATTAAATAATTATTTAAAATCCGCGAAACAGTTTGATTTCGGTTAGGTTTATAAAAATTTATTTATTTTATGGGTGAATATATAGACGTCGGAATCCAAACTTCGATTTTACCCTTATCAATTATTCTTTCATCCATTGTATTAGGCATATTTGCATTATTTGGTGAAGAAACAGAAAATGATGATGATGATTCTGATTCAGGAAGTGGTGGCTTAATGCAACCTATTTAAAATTATTTAAGAACAATTTGTTTTGACTTTCTCTTAGAGACTTTAAATAACCTATTAAATGAACCTATCATTAAAATAATAGAAGTAAAAGAAGATACAAAAATAAAAATCACCAAAAATATCTCATACAGATATGAAAAGAGATCAATCAATAATAAATAAGATTTATTAAATGTCGAAGGTAGATTTTGTAACAGCAAATTTTTATTAGGAATTAAATAATTTATGTAAACTAATAAAACACTCAAAATAAACAAAAAGAAAGATTCAGTAAATAGTCTTCTTTTAGATTTTCTTCTTAAATTTAATTTTTTTTTAAAAATATATTTATCAGGTTTAATATTCAAATTTGGGATGTTTAAATCTGCCATAAATCAAAGCTCAAAGAAAAAATTTGAATAACTCTGAAAAGAAATTAACCTATGGTATCGTCTTTGTATTTAAGATGCTAATTGCTCTTTATTTAGGATTTGTTAGTTCTTTTTTTTCTATATTTTCAAAAGGACTATAAAAATAAATAAAAGAAGAAGAGAATAGAATTAAAGAACAAATTGCAAAAAACGGTGGAATTAAGAAATTGAAAAATTTAACTTTATTATTTAACCCAAATTTTAATTTCTTTGGAATTTTAGTAGGTATATCTGTTTTTTTTATTCTTACTTTTGGCGATTCAATTAACTGATCAAAACAATTTATGGTATCTGAAAGCAATGAATTACCAATCTTTAGAACTAAAGGCTTTACATTTGCTTTAGAGCTCTTGAGAACAATATTATGTATGTGGAGATTATCGGCTTTAATATCGATTAATTTAGACTCATATATTGGAATTTCGTTTTTTATTAAAAGATTTGAATAAATATAAAAAGCATCAATAATAGGCCCTAAATGTTCAATTTTGCCTTCAATTAGTGGTTTATCAACTATGGTTAGTTTCCATTGAGAAATTATAGATATTTGATCTTTATTTTCATTATTGGAATAATCTGGCAATCCGATTATTTCGAGACTTACTGAAGATTGATGAAATGACAATTTATTTTGCATCATATTAAAAAATCGTATAAAAAATTCTTCAACTTTTGATAACCCTGATTTGAAATACAAAAAGATAAAATAAGCAAATATTTTATTATAATCTCACCATTTTCAGTTTGATTTAAAAGCTTTTTCACTCTCATACTATCTACATTAAATCTCTCTTTAATCAACTCAATAAATCTCTTATTAAAATCACTCCAAATAATTGAATTCTCTTTAATATCTTCTTTAGATTTCAGTATCTCTCTAATATAAGGATATAAATATTTGGACATTTCAACGGTGATTTTAATTAAGGCATCGAATTCGTTTACTTTAATATTGTTGTTAACATAAGAATTTCTCAATGGATTATTATTCCTTAATTTCCAAATAGTAATTTTATTTGGCAGAACATCATTTAAATCAAGTCTATTTGATATAGCGTAAAGGGATTGTATACCATTTAAATCAATAGTTTCTAGGATTATTAATAATAAATCAAGCTTCTCTATAGATTGTCTTGATACCTGATTTCCCTTAGTTAAATCTGTAATTGTTCTCGATTAAGATATAAGAAAATTATAACAGAATTATTAATCCATTTTTTGAAATAAAAATGAATATAACTTATCTAGTTCTTCAATAGTTAGCATTCCATAACTCCATAATAATATTGGCAATGGAGTGTTATTTTTTATAGATAATTTTATACCAAGTTCAATAGTAGATTCATCTAAACCTAATACATCAAATAAATAAATTATCATTTCTCTAGATAAGTAATTATTCATGAATTCTATTTAATACTTGAGTAAATTAGAGATTTAGTCATTTGATTAAGGACTAATTTTCTTGTAAAAAGAAATTTATTTAAAAGTAAAAATGAAAATTTCCTTATTGGAAATAAAAAAACGTTTCGATTAGCAAAAATTGATATCAACGAGTCAGTTATAAAAATAGTGACAATAATATCTAAAATTCTGCTTGATAAATACTTAAATTTAAATATTATCAATTGCAATTTAGTAAAAGCAGTATTTTTATTAAAAAGATCATAAATAGTATTAACATCTCTCCAGCAAGTATTTAAACCCTGACCACCAACAGGATGAAATGTATGAAATGCATCTCCTACAAAAACTAATTTTTTAAAATTTAAAACTGGTAAGTTTAAGGATAATGAAACAGGAAAAATATTAAATTCGCCTATAATTTGGTCCAACTTAAATTCATTAGGCAAGATTGTTGATAAATTATCCATTAAAAAATTCTTGTCAGAATTCAACCTTTCAATTGCCTTTAATGTACTTGAAGTCCAAATTACTTGATATAAGTTTTTTTCTAAAGGTAATAATGCAAGTGGGCCTTCTTTTCTAAAAATTTCATAAGCTCGTTTTTCAGAATGACCTCTAAGAGAAACTTTAAAAGTTAAACAAGACTGACTATACGATTTTTTTATATCAACAAAATCTATGAATTTTTTATCAAGTGAGTTAGCCCCTGTTGAAAAGAATTGATAGTCAAATAATATTTTTTTACGTAACAATCTCTGTGGCGTTATAAAAAAAATATTTTCATAATTGTCAATTTCTTGAAAAAATACGTTCATGAGATCCGAATGTTTAACTACCCAGCCAATATTTTCGGCAGAACTTATATCATCATCTAAGTCAGAAGTTGATAAATTGGTGAAAGCAGAAGTTACGCTATCTGAAATTGAAAGGGTATCAAAGCCAAATAAAAATGGTTCTAATTTTTCCCAAAGTCTGAATTTAGATAAGATTTTTCTTGATGAGTGAGTAATTGCATAAGTTTTATCTTTATCAATTAATCTATCTTTTGTTAATAAATCAGTTAAAAAAATATTGCAATCAAATTTTGAAAGTGCAATTGAAAGTAATAAACCTGTGGGACCTGATCCAACAATTTTAAAATTCAATTTATTTTTCATCGTATTATATGAGCATCAACTATCTATTCAGATAAATATAGCAAATTTCCTCAAATGCTGGTCTTAATAAATAGGGGTACTCACCAACCCATAAGTTAATTTCAGGAAGCCAAGCATCGGTCAAATAAAAATCTCTGTCAAAATTACGGTTATCAGATGTTATTAAACACCTAATGCTCGAACCAACCCTAATTTGACTGTGCTTATTTTCCATAGGAAAACTTAATTTTTCCAAATAACCATCTTCATCTTCTAATTCAAGTACTAACCAAGTCCTTTTGTTTTCGATAACTTCTAATCGACCTTGCCTATTAGATTGTTCTCTTGAACTTTCAATCTTTTCTGTTTTATAAATATCTGATACATATCCATCAAATATAGAAAAAAATTTATATTTTCTTAATTGCAAGTTTTTTCTACTTGATTCAAGAATAGGGCCCCAGATGATATACAAAAAGAAACCTACACATAGGAATAACCAGAAATTATTAGTTTGATCTCCAGTCGAACTAATAATTAATGAGATAAATCCACCAATTGAAGAAACTATTACTCTTTGAAGAATTTTTCTAGGATTCCCCAACGCGTACTTAAATTGACTTCCTGTACCAACGGCAGGAATAAGTTTTGAAATTTGACTTGAATTAATTGGAATTATCATTTTAAAAAATCAATTTTTCAAGTCCGTAAACTAAAGTTTCATAATTACCAATTTTTTTAATAGCCTGTAAAACTCCTGGCATATATGCCTTTCTATCAATAGTGTCATGTTTAATTGTGTAAGTTTCACCTGGAGATCCCATAATTACTAACTGATGAGCGAGTAATCCTGGTAATCGTACAGAATGTATATTGATTCCTGAATCTCTGAGCCCACCGCGTACACCTTTCAATGACTCAGACTCCTTTACTAAATTCTGATTAAATTTCTTTGGATATTCTTCAATCATTTCTGCAGTTTTTATACACGTCCCACTAGGAGAATCAGCTTTTTGATTATGATGCATCTCAATTAATTCAATATTGTCGTAAAACCTTGCAGCTACAGATGCCGCCTGCTGAAGAAGAACCATACCGACTGAAAAATTAGGAATTATTGCACAACCAACAGATGCTTTCTGAGCAAAAACAGACAAATCTTGTATTTGCGAAGGGCTTAGACCTGTAGTTCCTACAACTGGTGATACACCATATGCAATAGCTGACCTGGTATTTTCATATACAGAATCAGGATGAGTAAAATCAACCAGTACAGGTTTGATATTTTCATTTCTATAATTTTGACTAACAGAACATAAAGTTCCTTCAAAATCATTTGAAACAAAAACATCACAATCTTTTACCTTCAATAAGGTAGAAATATTTGAACCATTGTTCTTTTCGTTTATGTCGATTGCTGCAACAAGTTCACAATCTGTAGAATTTAATACAGTATTAACAACTTCACTACCCATTCTGCCTAAAGCTCCGGATACTAGTACTGGTATGGGTTTTTTGGAATTTTCAATCATTTTTTTAAAAAATTTTTTTTTAAAGGTTGTTACACGCTATTTATATTGCACACAATAACGTCTTTTCATTCGTAGGCTGGTAGAAATACTTAAAGAAAATCAATGTTTACGCAGGTCCGCTCAGCAAACCGCAGAGTATCTCCTGTTGAGGATAACAAACACAAAGTTGTAATAAAAGCAGTTTATGTTGTCCTTGAGCCACAATACCAAAATTCCTTAACAGAAGCTGCAAAGTCAATAAATAAGATGAATGGGCCAATAGGTATAGACCTTAGCGGCTATCTTATCGAAGAACTTAGGAATGATAGTAATTTTGAAGATTTTAAAGAAGATATAGCTAATGCAGATATATTCGTTGCTTCTCTAATATTCATTGAAGACCTTGCTCAAAAAGTTGTTGATGCGGTATCTCCATTTAAGGACAAACTTAAAGCGTCAATTGTTTTCCCCTCCATGCCAGAGGTAATGAGATTAAATAAGCTAGGTTCATTTAGTATGGCCCAACTTGGTCAATCTAAAAGTATTATTGGAGATTTAATAAAAAAGAAAAAAGAATCTGATGGAGCAAGTTTCCAAGATTCAATGTTGAAGTTATTAAATACACTACCTTCAATACTTAAATATCTACCAGTAGAAAAAGCTCAAGATGCTAGAACATTTATTCTAAGTTTTCAGTACTGGTTAGGTGGTACAACTGAGAACCTAAAAAACTTCTTGTTAATGATTTCTGAAAAGTACGCTGTTTCAGAAATAATAAAGGATCAAATAGAAGAATTCAAAATTCAAGACCCTGAAACATTTCCAGATTTAGGAATTTGGCATCCTCTTGCTCCTTGCATGTTTGAAAGTCTTAAAGAATATCAAAATTGGGAAAATAACAGGAAAGATATAAATCCTAAAGATGACAAAACTCCAACAATAGGCCTAGTGCTTCAAAGGAGTCATATCGTTACGGGAGATGATGCTCATTACGTTGCTGTTATTCAAGAATTAGAATACAGAGGTGCGAGAGTTCTACCTATCTTTTGTGGAGGTTTAGATTTTTCTAAACCAGTTAATGAATTTTATTATGATTCCATAAATAAAGATCAACCTATAGTAGATGGAGTTGTATCTCTAACAGGATTTGCACTAGTTGGTGGGCCAGCAAGACAAGATCATCCTAAAGCTATTGAAGCCCTAAAAAGGTTAAACAGACCCTATATGGTTGCACTTCCATTAGTTTTCCAAACCACACAAGAATGGGAAGATAGTGATCTAGGTTTACACCCTGTTCAGGTAGCACTACAGATTGCAATTCCAGAGCTTGATGGTGCTATTGAACCTATTATTCTCTCAGGTCGTGATGATGCTACAGGTAAGGCGCATACGCTCCAAGATCGTGTTGATGTAATAGCTGAAAGAGCAATAAAATGGTCAACTTTAAGAGTTAAACAAAGAAAGGAAAAAAAATTAGCCATCACAGTATTTAGTTTTCCACCAGACAAAGGAAATGTTGGAACGGCAGCATACTTGAATGTTTTTGGTTCAATTTATAGAGTACTTCTTGAAATGAAATCAAAAGGATATCAAATAGATGAACTTCCAAGTAATTCAAAAGAATTAATGGAAAAAGTAATTAACAACCCTGAAGCGATGGATGGCTCTCCAGAGTTAAATATTGCTCATAAGATGTCAGTAAAAGAATACGAAGAGTTCACACCATATTCTCAAAGACTTGAAGAGAATTGGGGTAAACCTCCTGGAAACCTCAATAGTGACGGACAAAACCTTCTTATTTATGGAAAACATTTTGGAAATGTTTTTATAGGTGTTCAACCTACATTCGGTTATGAAGGTGATCCAATGAGGTTACTTTATTCAAGAAGTGCTAGTCCTCATCATGGTTTTGCCGCTTATTACACCTATGTAGAAAAAATCTGGGGAGCTGATGCTGTTCTTCATTTTGGAACTCATGGATCACTTGAATTTATGCCTGGTAAACAGATGGGCATGAGTGAAACTTGCTATCCGGATTCTCTCATTGGATCATTGCCTAATTTGTATTACTATGCTGCGAATAATCCATCTGAAGCAACAATTGCGAAGAGAAGAGGATATGCTTCAACTATTAGTTATCTGACTCCTCCAGCGGAAAATGCAGGACTCTACAAAGGACTTAAAGAACTAAGTGAACTCGTTGGTTCTTATCAACAATTAAGAGAAAATAGCAGGGGTATTCAAATTGTTAATGCGATAGTTGAGACTTCTAAACAATGTAATCTTGACAAGGATGTTGAGCTCCCTTCAAAAGATGTAGAAGAACTCTCAATAGATGAAAGAGATTTATTTGTTGGGAATGTCTATAAACAGTTGATGGAAATTGAAAGTAGATTATTACCTTGCGGTCTTCATACTATTGGAGAAGCCCCAACAGCAGAAGAAGCTGTTGCAACACTTGTAAATATTGCATCATTAGAAAGAGAGCAAGAGGGATTAAGATCTCTTCCTGGATTGCTAGCTGAATCCATGGGCCTAACTATTGAACAAATTTATGATGGCAATAATAAAGGTGAACTCAAATTTGTAGAGCTAAATGAAAAAATCATAAAGACAGCAAGAGAGTCTATTTTTGCAATGGTCAACTCTTTAAAAATTGTTGATGGCAGAGTTTATTTAGAAAAATCACTTCTTTCCAAATTGTTTGACTTTCTTAAAGTATTTGGTTTGAATTTACCTACCCCTTGGCTAAGGGTCTGTACCTTAAATGGATTTAATGAAGTTAATCAGAAGGAATTAAATAAATTATTTGATTACTTACTTTTCTGTTTGGAACAGGTCTGTGCTGATAAAGAAATGGATAGCCTCATTAAAGCATTAGATGGAAATTATGTTTTACCTGGACCAGGTGGAGATCCCATAAGAAATCCAGGTGTTTTACCAAGTGGTAAAAATATCCATGCACTTGATCCACAATCAATCCCTACTACAGCAGCTGTAGCTGCTGCAAAGTCAGTTGTTGACAAATTAATTGAAAGACAAAAAGAAGAGCAAGGAACTTGGCCTGAAACAATTGCCTGTGTTTTATGGGGTACTGATAATATCAAAACTTATGGAGAATCACTTGCTCAAATCTTATGGTTTGTCGGTGTAAAACCAAAACCAGATTCTGTGGGAAGAATCAACAAATTAGAATTAATCCCTTTAGAAGAATTAGGTAGGCCAAGAATAGATGTAGTCGTTAACTGCTCAGGAGTTTTTAGAGATCTATTTATAAATCAGATGGCCTTAATAGATCAGGCGGTCAAATTAGCGGCTGAGGCTGATGAACCATTGGAATCTAATTTTGTAAGGAAACATTCACTAGAACAAGCAGAAAAAGAAGGTACCTCTATAAGAGAAGCTTCAGCGAGAGTATTCTCTAACGCAAGTGGAAGCTACAGTTCAAATGTTAATTTAGCTGTAGAAAACTCAACTTGGGAGGAAGAAAATGAATTACAAGAAATGTATTTATCACGCAAAACATATGCTTTTAATGCTGATAATCCAGGTGAAATGAATCAAAAAAGAGAGGTATTTGAGTCAGTAATGAAAACAGCAGATGTTACATTTCAAAACCTTGATTCCTCAGAGATTTCATTAACAGATGTAAGTCATTATTTTGATTCAGATCCAACAAAATTGATTAAGACACTTAGAGATGATGGGAAAGAACCAAGTAGCTATATAGCAGACACTACTACTTCTAATGCTCAAGTTAGAACACTTGGAGAAACCATCAGATTAGACTCAAGGACAAAACTTTTAAATCCTAAGTGGTATGAAGGTATGCTTAAATCTGGTTATGAAGGAGTTAGAGAACTTTCTAACAGACTTAATTACACTCTTGGTTGGAGTGCGACAAGTGGTCAAGTAGATAATTTTGTATATGAAGAAACTAATGAAACATTTATAAATGACGAAGAGATGAGGAAAAGATTAATGGATCTTAATCCTAATAGTTTCAGAAGAATTGTTGGAACTTTGCTAGAAGTTAATGGTAGGGGATATTGGGAAACTTCAGATGAGAATATTGAACAGTTGAAAGAACTATACCAAGAGGTAGAGGATAAAATCGAAGGAGTTAAAGAATAATTAATTTATCATTTTCTGTAAATCTTATCAGCTACTTTAAGGATTTGATAATTTAGTTTGACGTTGTGAACCCTCACAATGTCAATATTAAATTGAGAACAAAGACAACTTATTGCGAGTGTTCCTATATCTCTTTCTTTGGGATTTTTCTCATTCAAAATTTCTCCGATAAATCTCTTCCTAGATGCACCTATCAAAATTGGCAAATTCCATTTTTTAAATACATCTAAGTTTCTCAAGATTTCCAAATTATGAATGATATCCTTTGAAAACCCAATTCCAGGATCAACTATTATATTTTTTTCAGATATATTTTTTTCTAAAGCATTTTTTATTAAATTATCAAGCGAGCACTTAACATCACTCAATACATTCTGGTAATTAGAGAGTTGATTCATATTTTGACTATTACCACGACTATGAGTTATCACAAATGGACAGTTGAATTTTGATACAACATCCAAAATTTTTATATCTCTTCTTCCTCCCGTGACATCATTTATCCAGTTAGCACCATTTAAAAGAGCTTCGTAAGCCACTTCAGAATTAAAAGTATCAATAGAAATCAAAACATCTGGAAATTCAGATTTTATTAATTTTAGATATGGGATCAATCTTTTTATTTCTTTACTAGATCCAACTTCTTCAGCTCCAGGTCTCGTACTTTGAGCACCAAGATCAATTACATCAACACCATTGCTCAAGAAATGGTCTACTTGATCTATAACTTTTTTTGAGGAGTTTAATTCCCCACCATCACTAAATGAATCAGGAGTTAAATTAATAACTCCCATAATTGAAGTTTTTTGGCCCCACCCTTTTGGCCATGGATTCGTCTTATTGATAATTTGCAATTCTCGCAAAACTATTCGGATCTAATGAAGCGCCTCCAACTAACACCCCATCTATATCACTCATTGACATTATTTCGTCAATATTATTAGGTTTAACAGATCCACCATATTGAATAATTACATCATCAAAACCTATTAATTTCCGAATCAAAGAACATATCTTATTAGCGTCTTCTGCCTCACATGTTTTACCAGTGCCAATAGCCCATATTGGTTCATAGGCAACAATTAAATTAGCTGGATCTGTATTTTCTAATCCTTGTTCGACCTGTCTAGTAATAACTCTAACAGCTTCTCCTCTTTCTCTTTGTTCTAATGTTTCTCCTACACAAACTATTGGAGTAAGTCCACTAGATTGTGCAAAAACTGCTCTTTTATTAATTTGTTCATCACTTTCACTAAAATATTTCCTTGGTTCACTATGACCAACGATTGCATATGCGACACCATGTTCAAGAAGCATTTTTGGAGATATTTCTGCAGTAAATGCCCCTTGATCTTCCCAATGAATATTTTGACTAGAAATATCTAAATATTCAAAATCAGAATGATCCGAAAAGGTTGAAATAGCTGTAAAAGGTGGAGCAATAACGATTTTACGATCGTTTTTTATGTTTTTTATTAAGGGAATAAACTTTTCTAGATATGATTTAGCATCAGCACAAGTCATGTGCATTTTCCAATTACCAGCAATTACAGATTTTCTCAAAATACTATCTCCAAGAAAAACATACTAATACAAAGTGAGTTGAATAAGCTAACTATTCAAAAATTAATTCATTTTTTAGAAATATTACTTTATCTCCCTTATCTAACTTCCTTCCTCTCCTAGTCTCAATTACACCATTAACCTTAACAGAACCCGATTTAATAAAAATTTTTGCTTCGCCACCAGAAGATACCAAATTTTTCCATTTTAAGAATTGATCCAATTTCATTGTTTTTATACCCAAAGATATTGATAAAGTAGGATAAACAATTAAATATATAATAACTTGAGACTAATACCACCAGTCAGACCATATTCAAATAGGTTTATCAAGGGTTTTATATGCATGCTCATTTACGTAGCTTGTTGGCCTTTATTAGCTTTTTTAGCTGGAAACTTAATCCCATCAATTGGGTCAGGTGATCTTTCAAAAGTTTCTAGCATAATAATTAAGTCTTTATTTGTATTTTTAGTTCAGAAAACTGCTCAATTTGGACAAGATGTATTCATAGCAAAACCATCTTTAGAAATTAGTGAAGTGATGAGAGGAAATTTATTTAGAAGAATTCAAAAAATAAAGATGAATTCGGTTGAAAGTATTTCAGCTGGGGACATCACATATAGACTTACAGAAGATGCAGACAGGGTAAGCGAAGTTATTTATAAAACAGCTCAAGATACTATTCCATGCACCTTACAGTTGTTAGCGGTAATAATCTACATGTTTTATTTAGACTGGTCACTAACAGTGTCAACATTCGTTTTAGCACCATTGATTATTCTTTCAGTTAACAGTTTTGGAAGAAGAGTTTTAATTGCATCCGAAAAAAGTCAAGAATCAACAAGTAATTTAGCAGGATTAATAGGTGAATCTATAAATGGAATGTCCACGATAAGAGCTTTTGCTGCAGAAAATTGGATTGAGAATAGATTTTATAAAAGATTAAGGACAAATAAACAAGCAAAATATAAAACATTAAAACTACTTGCATTTCAACATCCAGTTGTAGGATTTGTTGAAGCATTTGGAATATTAGCAATATTAGGTTTAGGAGCTGCAAGAATAAATCAAGGCCTTCTAACAAGCGAAGAATTTAGTAGTTTTTTTGCAGCAATATTAATGCTTATTGATCCAATAAGCCATGTAAGCACAAATTTTAATGACTATAAACAGGCAGAAGCCTCAATAAAAAGGTTGAAGAATATAAATCAAGAACCTGTCGAAGATGGTAAAGAAAATTTACAAAGGATATCCAATTGTGAAGGCAAGATAAGTTTCAAGAAAGTAAATTTCGCTTACGAAAAAGATAATCAAGTACTTAAAAATATCAATTTAGAAATTAAAAGAGGTGAAGTCACAGCATTTGTTGGAGCTTCTGGAGCTGGTAAAAGTACAATGTTGGCTTTGATATTAAAGTTTATAACTCCAAATAATGGAGACATTTTTATAGATGATAAAAATCTCAAAATATTAAATACAAAAGATATTAGAAAAAACATTGCATTAGTACAACAACAGCCTTTTTTGTTTTCAGGAACAATTATTGATGTAATAAGAATGGGGAGAAATTTCACCAAAGAAGAGGTTATAGAATCAGCAAGAAAAGCAAACGCTCACAACTTCATTCAAAAGCTTCCTGAGAAATATGAAACTGAAATATCTGAAAGAGGATCAAATTTCTCAGGTGGCCAGATACAGAGGATAGCAATTGCAAGAGCAATACTTGGGAACCCCTCAATTCTCCTTTTAGATGAGGCCACAAGTGCATTAGATGCAGAATCTGAATCTGAAGTACAAAAAGGACTTAATAGAGCTATGAAAGATAGAACAGTTATTGTAATTGCTCATAGATTGGCCACTACTCAAGAGGCTAATGAAATAGTTGTTTTCGATAAAGGTAAAATTATTGAAGTTGGAAAACACATTGATTTAATAAATAAACCTGGAATTTATAAAGAATTATGTGAAAAACAATTGATTAAAAAATTATAGTTCTATTTTATTTATTAAAAATATTTATTAAAAAAGTAAATCCATGAGCGAAAACACAAATGATTCTGCGAATCCAGTTTTAACCTTTGAAGGGAAAAAATATTTAATAAATGAACTTTCTAATGAAATAAAAGAATCTATAAAAGTACTACAAATAGCGGAGACACAACTTAAAATGCATCAAGATACTCTCCAATTAATTTCAATTAGTAGAAACTATTTAGTTAATCAATTAAGAGAAAAACTAAATAACTTAGAATAAAATTTTAATAATTATGGATTTCTTGTAAAGAGTAAGTATTAATCTTATTGCATTGCAAAGCTTTGATCGCCTTAATGGCAGCATTTGCTCCAGGAATAGTTGTAAAAGTTGGGATATTATATTCTAAAGCGGCACGTCTTAAATAAGCATCATCGTGAAGAGCTTGTGAACCAATTGGAGTATTAATTATTAATTGAACAAGCCCCGAACGAATTAGGTCCTCAATATTTGGTCTTCCTTCATGAACTTTTAACACTTCTTCAACTTGAATTCCTAAATTCACCAAATATGAAGCTGTACCTTTTGTTGCGATTAATTTAAATCCTAAATTCAAAAGTTCTCTAGCAACTTCCTCAAGATTTTTTTTATCTAAATCATTTGTAGATAAAAAAGCAACTCCTTCTGAAGGAACACCATTACCTGCTGCCAATTCCGACTTCGCATAGGCAATTCCAAAATCTTTAGCTAAACCCATTACTTCTCCAGTAGATCTCATTTCAGGACCAAGTAATGTATCAGAACCAGGAAATCTTTTAAAAGGTAAAACGGCCTCTTTTACTGCCTGAAATTTTGGAGAAAATTCTTCTGTGAAATTAAGATCTTCTAATGTAAAACCTTGCATTAACTTAGTAGCTAATTTTGCAACTGGTTTACCTATGGCTTTTGAAACAAATGGAACTGTCCTGGATGCTCTTGGATTTGCTTCGAGAATAAATAATTTATTTTCTTTATTATTTGTATTTATTACTGCAAATTGCAAATTAATTAAACCAACAACATTTAATCTTTGTGCAATTAATTTAGTCCAGTTCCTTACATTTTCAATTGTGGATTTTGAAAGAGAAATGGATGGTAAGCAACAAGCTGAATCTCCTGAATGAATTCCTGCAGGTTCCACATGTTCCATTAGACCAGCAATTACAACCGAACCCTCTGAATCGCATAAAGCATCAACATCTATCTCGATTGCATTATTCAAATATTGATCAAGAAGGATTGGATGATCAGGTGATACCTTAACTGCTTCAGAAATATATCTCGATAATTCATTCTCATCTTTAACAATTTCCATTGCCCTTCCGCCTAAAACATATGAAGGTCTTACAACCAAGGGGAATCCTATATTTTTTGCTACTATTTCTGCTTCATTTTGATTACGTGCAATACCGTTTAAAGGTTGTCTAATACTTAATTCTTCAAGAATTTTTGTAAATTCCTCTCTATCTTCTGCTAAATCGATAGATATTGGAGAAGTCCCTAGAATTTTTGATCCAGTTCTGATCCCATCATTAGATTTAAGCCATTCAAATAAAGGTAAAGATAATTTCAGTGGAGTTTGACCTCCAAATTGAACAATCAAACCATAAGGATTTTCAGCTTCTATTATGTTAAGCACATCCTCCAAAGTTACAGGCTCAAAATATAAAATATCGCTAGTATCATAATCTGTTGATACAGTTTCAGGGTTACTATTAACCATTATTGTTTTATAACCATTTGTAGAAGCTTGATATGATGCATGACAACAACAGTAATCAAATTCTATTCCCTGACCAATTCTGTTTGGACCTCCTCCTAAAATCATAATTTTTTTTGATTTACTTTTTTCTGAAATCTCGCTATCAAAAATTTGAGAATTAAAATTAATGAAAGATTCTTCGTAAGTTGAATAATGATAGGGAGTTGAGGATGAGAATTCTGCTGAACAAGTGTCAACGGTTTTATAAATTGGAATTATATTAAGTTTTTTTCTATATCTTCTTACTTCAAAAAACTCAGAATTAGTTAACTTTGCAATCTGTTGATCTGAAAAGCCTAATTGTTTAGCATGTAACATCAAGTCCCTATCTAGAGTGTAGAGTTCCTTATCTTTCAAAAAATCATTTTCAAAATTAAAGATATTACGTAATTTTTCGATAAACCATAAATCTATATTTGTAACTTCTTGAATATAATTATCAGTCTTCCCAAGCTTCATTGCTTTTTTAATCAGGAGAATTCTTTCAGATGTAGGGTTTCTTAAACTATTTTTAATTTGACTTTCATCTTTAAATTCATCTTGTGAATCACATTCCCATCCAAAAACACCTACTTCTAATGACCTTAATGCTTTCTGAAATGATTCTTCAAAAGAACGACCGATTGCCATTGACTCACCAACAGATTTCATAGCAGTGCTTAAAGTATTAGATGAGCCTTTAAACTTTTCAAAAGCAAATCTTGGGATCTTAGTAACTACGTAATCAATTGAGGGCTCAAAACATGCAGGTGTTTTTTTTGTAATGTCATTAATAATCTCATCAAGTGTATAGCCAACAGATAATAAAGCTGCAATCTTAGCTATAGGGAATCCAGTTGCTTTACTTGCCAAGGCAGAAGATCTACTTACACGAGGATTCATTTCTATAACAATTACTTCTCCATTAGATGGATTTATTGCAAATTGAATATTACTTCCTCCTGTTTCAACTCCCACCTCTCTAATAATCTTCAATGACAAATCCCGTAACCTCTGATACTCCTTATCTGTTAAGGTCTGTGCAGGAGCTACAGTAATCGAATCTCCAGTGTGGACACCCATTGGGTCTAAATTTTCAATACTGCAAACTATTACCACATTGTCAGCAGTATCTCTCATTACCTCTAGTTCAAACTCCTTCCATCCAATAAGTGATTTTTCAATCAATATTTGATTACTTGGACTTTCCTCTAAACCTGATTTACATAAATCGACAAATTCTTCGAGGTTAAAAGCAATTCCACCTCCTACACCACCTAATGTAAATGCAGGCCTTATTATTAGAGGATAAGAACTAATTTTTTTTAATACCTCTTTAGCTTCATTCAGGTTAGATGCAATACCAGATGGACAAACATTTACATTTATTTTCTCCATCGATTCTTTAAACAATTTTCTATCTTCAGCTTTATTAATAGCTCTTAAATCAGCACCAATTAATTCAATATTATTTTGTTTTAAAAAATCTGACTCTGATAATCTAACGGCAAGATTTAAAGCTGTTTGACCTCCCATAGTGGGAAGAATGGCATCAGGTTTTTCTTTTAAAATGATCTGAGAAACTATTTCAGGAGTCAATGGTTCAATATATGTTTTGCTTGCGATCTCAGGATCAGTCATTATTGATGCTGGATTTGAGTTTATCAAGATAATTTCATAACCAGCGTTTCTTAAAGCTTTGCAAGCTTGAGTACCAGAGTAATCAAATTCGCATGCTTGTCCTATAACTATTGGTCCCGAACCTAAAATAAGAATTTTTTTAAGATCACCTCTTTGAGGCATAATTGAAAACCTTCATTTATCACATGCTACTTATAAATCATCAGATGTTAATCAAGTTACTTGAAAAGCAACATTTGTTTCTATAGTATTGAAAGAAATTAATTTTTTATGAGCGAACTTCAGCGACTTAAAAGTTTGTTGCCTCCAGAAAATGAAAGTTGGGTATTTGTTGAAGCTGCTGCGGCTATAGATCCACCTTTAATAACACTTGAGGAAATAGGTCGTGACGAAGTAGAAATTCAAATTGACTTAGATGAATGGGATAACTTCGCTATTGACCATAGAAATCTCTTATTTTGGCACGAGGTTGGAAAAATTCAAAACGACACAATTCCCAGAGATGGATGGGAAATGGCTGCTCTTGCAATAGGTCTCGGGGGGGCAATTGGAGAGTTGTGGGTGCAAGATGGTTTACTTTTATTACTTGCTCTTGGTTTATCAGGTTTTGCTGGGTATAGATTATATTTAAAAAATAATTCAGAAAAAAAGCTTCAAGATGCTATTTATGCAGATGAAAGAGCTATCGATCTTGCTTGTAGGTTTGGATACAGCATTCCAAATGCTTATAAAAGCCTTGGAGGAGCATTAAAGGAGTTAATAGATAAGACACGAAAAAAGAAAAAAAGAAGTTTCTTTGAAGATAGATTAGAGGCCTTAAGAAAAAGTGCTGAAAAAGCAAGAGCAGAATTATCTCAGCAAGAAGGTTCAGAAAAATCAGTTTCAAGTGAAAATGTTTATGGACAATAAAAGTTTGGTTTTAATGGCAGCTAAAGCATGTGATGAAAAAAAAGCAAAAGATATAAAACTTATAAAAATTGACAAAGTATCATTTATAAGCGAATGGATTTTAATTGCAGAAGGATTATCTGATGTACAAGTTAGATCTATAACTAACTCTGTAGAGGGAGAGCTTAGAGAGAAAGCTAAAATTGAACCGATACGAAAAGAAGGGGTTAATGAAGCGAAATGGGCTTTACTTGATTATGGTGATTTGATAGTAAATATTTTTCAACCAGAAATAAGAAAATATTATGACCTTGAATCATTCTGGAGTAATGGGGATAATCTTATATTTCCATAATTTTTTTTATGATCGAATCCAAATGTCCTGTGCCCAGAGATCAACAACCAACAAATGAATTTATAGAATTGTCAAAATCTAAAATTTTTTCTTGGCCAAAAACAAAAAAGTCACTAATTCTTGCATTGATAAAATTCTGGGTAGGAGCTTTTATTCTATTTCTTGTCATTTCTTCAGGAAGTGTATATTTCAAAACATCTCTCTTAAGATATGTTCTATTAAGTTTTTTTTGCAGCTTATCAATACCTCTTTTAATTTCTATAAGGTTATATTTAGGTTGGAATCATATATTTAATAGACTAATATCTGAAAAAGTGGAATACGAGGAGTCCGGTTGGTATGACGGTCAAGTATGGGAAAAGCCAATAGCTCTGAAAGAAAAAGAATCACTTATTGCCTCAATTGAGGTAAAGCCTATTTTAAAAAATTTAATTCAAATTTTTTCTATTATTTCAGTCTTAGCTTTGTCTGGCATTTTGATTTTTCAATATAACAATTTCTAAATGAGTTCTAAATGAGTTCTAATTTCAAAAATCTCTACACATCTAATAATCCTCCTTTACAAGCAATCTTAATGAGAGGATCAAATATTGAGTCGATCCATAAAATTCATGCTGTTATTACTGACAAAAAAGGAAGGGTTTTAATGTGCGCAGGAAATCCAGAATATAAAAGTTTCATAAGGTCAGCACTTAAACCGTTTCAAGCAATACCTTTTGTTAGTAGTGGAGCGGCATCAAAAATCAATAATGAATCAAAATCAATCGCATTAGCATGCGGGTCACATAGTGGATCAAAACTTCATTCAAGAGAAGCCTTCAAAATTTTATGGGAATATGACATTGACATTAAAAATATGAAATGTCCAAAATCTAAGACAAGTCCATTAGAACATAATTGTTCGGGTAAACATGCTGCTTTTTTAGCTACATGCAAAAAAATGAATTGGCCATTAAATAGTTATTTAAAGGGGGATCATCCACTTCAAATAGAAATATTCAGAATTGTTTCTGAATTACTTGAAATCCCTTTATCTGAAATAGAAGCAGGACGCGATGATTGTGGTGCCCCCACTCTTTATTTAAAACTATTAGAAATGTCTAGGTTATATTCACTTCTAAGTAGTTCCGACAATGCTGAATTAGAACAAATAAGTAGAGCTATGACAATAAACCCGATAATGATAAGTGACAACAATAAATTTGATACAGAAATAATTAAAGCTTCTCATGGACAAGTGATAGGTAAAGGAGGTGCAGAAGGAATACAGTGTCTATGTAAAGTAAATGAAGGTATAGGTTTGGCTTTAAAAGTAGAAGATGGTTCAAGAAGAGCTAAACATGCTGTTAGTCTTCACTTACTTAAACAGTTAGAGTGGATATCTGACTTAAGAATTCAAGACATTGAAGAAAAGGTATTTAATTTTTCTGAAGGGGTGCGACTTGATGTTAAAGGTAAAGTAAAATTCCAAGAATCCTAAAAAACGGAAAAAAATAACCCTTTCAGATGTATGCTATGTATATGTCGCGGGGTAGAGCAGTCTGGTAGCTCGTCGGGCTCATAACCCGAAGGTCGGAAGTTCAAATCTCCCCCCCGCCACCAATTAGAAGCAGCTTCAAAGCTGCTTTTTTAGTTTTTGCACTAGTAACAGAAATTACAAAAATAAAGATTATAAAGTCTTAACTAAAAAGAGTTTACTAAAAATTATTGAATATCTTTTTCAATAGAGAATTTCAAGTCAACCCTAACTATTAGGCCAGTAATGATAAAAAGTATTCCTATGTATGAATTCAAAGATAGGTCCAAAATATTAAAATATTTTTCTATCTAAATTTTAACTCACAAATCATATGTATTAAATAATTCAAAAAAAAGAATTTAAAGCATCTGAATTTTTAACATTTACGGCTTTAATAAGTAATTTAATAAAGTAGAGTAAAATTTATATAATTTAGAATAATTAAAATTATATGCAGAATTTGCTACAGCGTGATTTAGGTTCAAGCTTATTATCAATAGCTGTCATTTTAGGTTGGTTAGGACTTTTTTTTGTATTCTTGAGAGTATTAACAATTTCAATAAAAAGAATCCTTGAAGCTATTTTCAAAAAATCATAAATATTTAAATAAATAAATAATTCATAATTAATCACATAAATCCTTTATCACTAGGTATAATAACCTAAAAATGTCAATTTTAGACAAGGCAAAGATAGGCGATTCAGTTCAAATAAACTTAAAACTATCAAAGGATAGGCTTACTAAAGAGGCAGTTGGAGCCATAAATGTTTCATCTGTGGCTAAGATAAGTGATTTCAGAATAACTGATGGCAAAGGTATTGGAGTTATATTGCAATTATCTAATGGGAAAGAACAATGGTTTTTTGAAGATGAAATTGACCTCTTTGACGAAAATGGTAATGTAATTAAAAAAAATAATGATAAAAAAGAGAATAGTAATTTTATATTTAATTTTTTAAGAGAATTAAATTATGAAAATAAAAATAAGGTAAGCGAGTTACTTAATCCAATTAACTTTTTTATCTGGCTGGTTGTATCGTTTAAAGATATTTTTTAATTGGTTAAAAAATTTTCTACAATAAGAAATATTTTAATAATTTATTTAAATATAAAATTTCAGTAATTAAAGATTAAATGGTACAAAATATTATCGATGTAAGAAATTTATCTAAGTCATTTGATATCTCATCCAAAGAACCAGGTATAAAAGGAACAATTAAACATTTTTTTAGAAGAAAAACAAAAAATTTAAAAGTTATAAAAGATATAAGTTTTGAAATTAAAGAAGGAGAAATAGTGGGTTTTCTAGGTGCTAATGGAGCTGGGAAAACAACAATATTAAAAATGCTTTGTGGCTTAATTTATCCAAGTGAAGGTTCGATTTCGGTTTCAGGCTACTTACCCTTCAGAAGAAAAGAAAATTTCCTAAAGAATATCACATTAATAATGGGACAAAAGCAACAGCTTATTTGGGATCTTCCGCCAATTGAATCATTCTATTTAAATGCATCAATATATGACTTAGATAAGTTGGAAGCTAAAAAGAGAATAAAAAAACTATCTGATATGCTTGAACTTGATGAAGAGATATTCATACCTGTCAGAAAACTTTCACTAGGTCAGCGTATGAAGTCAGAATTACTAGCAGCTTTGATACATGAACCAAATATTCTGTTTTTAGACGAGCCGACACTTGGATTAGATATTAATGCACAGAGAAATTTAAGAAAATTCCTTCAAAAATATAATAAGGAAACTAATGCAACGATATGCCTAACCAGTCATTACATGAAAGATATTACATCGCTATGCAAGAGAGTCATATGTGTGCACGAAGGGTCCATATCATATGATGGAAAACTTGATCTATTATTGAAAAAACTATCTCCTGTTAAAGATATATTAATAGTTTGTCGCTCAGAAGAGGATGCAATTAAATTAGAAAAATACGGCTTTACCGTTAAAAATAAAATAAAGAATGAAATCACTATTAAAATTGAAAACAACTCTATTACCTCTTCACTAAAAACCATCCTAAATAATTTTGATATTGAAGACCTTTTTATAAATGAGCCACCTATAGATGAAATTATTGGGAAGGTATTAATCAAAAAAGATTATGATATCTAAATTGATTAACCGAAAAATATTCACCTTATTAAAAGTCCAATATTCAAACATGTTGGAATATAGGGTAGAAATTGCATTATGGGCAATTTCAGGGATTATTCCTTTTTTCATGTTAAACATATGGACAAATAATAATTTAAATGAATCCATAAACATTAGTGATGTTATGCTTTCTAGGTATTTTTTATGTGCTTTTTTTGTAAGACAGTTTTCTGTAGTTTGGGTTGTATTTAGTTTTGAAGAGGATTCTCTTCTGGGGAAAGTATCTCCGTATTTAATCCAACCTTTAAATCCATTTTTCAGATATTTTGCACAACATCTTGCTGAACAAATAACAAGATTTCCTTTCGCACTAATAATCGCATTTTTCTTTTTTCTTTTTAATCCTGAAAGTATATGGATGCCAAATTTAGGTATTTTACTCTTATCGATATTATCTATTTTCTTGTCCTTCTTGATTCAATTTTTAATTCAGTCAATAGTTGCATGTTTATGTTTCTGGACAGAGAAAGCATCATCGATAGAAAGATTGTTATTTATTCCAACCTTATTTCTCTCAGGTCTTTTAGCCCCAGTCGTTTCATTTCCCGCATACGTTAAAACTTGGATTTATTTAACTCCTTTTCCATATTTAATTGATTTCCCAGCGAACTTGTTATCAGGCAATGAAACAAATATTAGTGGAGGCTTAAGCATGCAAATTCTATGGATTTTGTTACTTTTCCCATTATTTAAGAAAATCTGGTCTGAAGGAACTAAAAAATTTACAGCTATGGGTTCATGAATATAAGTAAATATCTAAAAGTTTATAAAAAATTCTTGCATACTTCTTTGGCTTCTGAATTGGAGTACAAGACAAATATATTAGTTGATTTAATTACTGCAATTTTAAGTTTAATAGGTAGTATTTTTCTATTATCTATTTTCTTTCAAAATAATGGATATATTGGAGGGTGGAAATTTGAACAGGCACTAATAATTCAGGCTATTTATACAATTTTGAATGGAATAACAAATACATGGTTCAATCCTAACCTTACAGAAATAGTTAAACATATAAGAGAAGGAACACTTGACTTCGTACTTTTAAAACCTATTGATAGTCAATTTTTTATTTCATTAAAAAAATTAAATCCATCTGGATTTTTAGAAATAATACTAGGATTTTTCTTGTTGTTCTTCTGCATAAGAATAAATCAAATAAATTTAAATTTAAGTTTTCTGACCCTATCCTTGATTACGATAAGCTGCTCAATTTGTATTTTATATAGCCTATGGTTTTTTATCTCTACTACTACTATTTGGTTTGTTAAGACTTGGAATGCAACAGAAGTATTAAGATCATTCCTTTATATTGGAAGATTCCCTCTAAATTCATTTTCATTTTCTTTAAGAATTTTTTTTAGTATTTTCATTCCTATTGCTTTTATAACTACAATTCCTTCTGAAGTTTTTCTAGGACTCTCTCAATCTTGGAAAATATTGCTTGAAGTTATAGTTGCTTCAGTATTTTTTATAACTTCAAGAAAGTTCTGGTTATTTGCATTAAAATTCTATTCATCAGCATCTAGCTAACTATTATTTAATAACCTCCCTGCAAAATTCCCAAATTTGTTGTTTACTTTTCAGATTAGAAAGCCTAGATATTTTCTTAAAATGAGGTTTAGATTTTTCAATAGATAAAAGCCTACAGTTATGTTCGATTTTATAATTTCTAGATATGATTCCTAATTTGAGAGCAACATCACAAAGAATAATTATTAAACTGAGAAAAAAAACAATACCAAAATTTTTCGAAAATGATTTTGAATAATTTTCTTTTTCAGTTTTTAATTCAAACTTCATTACTTAACTATATGCTGAGGGCACTTAATTGCAGCAATAGCTACAGCCGTAACTTTAAAATTTTCTGACTTCTCAATTACCTTTTTAACCTCTAATGCTCCAAATTTATTACTAGCATCACTGTAGGAAAGAAGTAAAGATTTATAGTTATCATGACCTAGATTTCTATACTCACAGAAATTATCACCAACATGATTTAAAAGAGTTAGTAAAGTTAATTCGATCATTAAAGATTTTTACTAGCAAACTTCTTACGAATGATACTGTGCGGGACATTTTTAACAAGTGAAATTACCAAAATCATTTAAAATTATAAAATAAGAATCTTACTCATAAACTTTAAAATTAGAAAATTATTTCAGAAATTTTAAATTTACCTATTAAAAATCATTAAAGCACTATCTGTAGTGTTTGAACTAATCAATAACTGCACTACAGATAGGGGGTTGCATTTTTTAAGAAATTGGTTTAAAAATAAGGTTCCCCATCACCCGGCCTTACACATATGTGAGGCCTTTTTTTGTTTTGAAAATAAGGTCTCTTTAAAAGTATTATTTAATAAAAAGAGTTATTCATTAACCCCCCCCCTTGATAGTGAATAAAAATAATATTTAATTTTTTTTTTGACTAATAAACCTGCTTTAGATTTTTTTACCACAATTGTACTAATATTCTCAATTAAATTATAAAAAAACTTTTTATGGATTTAATCAATAAGCTAATACCAACCAAAATACAAACTGTTATAAAAGTTTTCTTAATTAGAATGTTTCCATTTAATTTTGAAAGGTGAGCCCCTAAATATCCCCCTGTAAATGAACCAATTATTAATACTATCAATATATTTGAAGGAACCGATCCTATTCTTACTAAAAAAACTGCTCCGACAAAATTCCAAAAAATACCTACAGTAAAGAATGTCATGCTTACAGCTCGAAGAAAATCCATTTCAAAAGTTTTTATTAAAAGTATTGTTACAAGCAATCCAGTCCCTGAAGAAATAGAACCATTTAATATACCTACGAGAAAAATTAAAAATAAAAATCTAATTTTATGAACAAAATTAAGCTTATTATTCCCAGATGTTAAGCCTAAATCTGGTTTAAGGAATGAATAAAAAGCTAATAATATTGATATTAATCCTAAAATTAAGTACAAATACTTTTCTGATATATATTCAACTATAGAAGAACCTAAAATTACTCCTGGTAATCCAAAAATTAAGATTTGCCAAGCAATACCTATATCATTTCCTAAAGATTTATAATTCCTCAATGAACCTCCTATTCCTAGTGCTACTGTTGCTAATTTATGACTAGCCAGAGCCTGATAATAAGGAACTCCAGATAAAATCAATGCAGGCAATTGTAATAATCCTGCTCCTCCACCAGAAATCGCTGAGAAAGTATTAGAAAAAAAGGATATCAAAAAGATATAGAAACTTTTAAATATAAAATGATCATTACTCCCTAATAATTTTGTTATTAGATAAGTCATTAACTAAAAAATCCTAATATTTTAATAAGTAAAAAATGTTCTTTTCAAAAGAAACATAAGACTTCAAAGTTTTATTTTATATTTTCCAATCAAAGTTTTTAAAAAACTGTTATTATCAAAAAAATTTTCAAGAATACCATGCATAGACAAGATGCAATTTACCTTGATCAGTTTTGTCCAAAGATAAGCAATAAAAATTGGAGAGAGTCACTTAATAAACTTACTAAATTTAAATGTATTTATTGCGGTAAACCATCAGAATCTCTTGATCACCTTCATCCAATGTCAAAAGGTGGTATTAGCAGTACAAGCAATTGCGTCCCATGTTGTTTGTCATGTAATGGTAAGAAATCAGATTCAGAAGTTCTTAGTTGGTACAGAAAACAAGATTTTTATGATCCTCGAAGGGCTATGGCGATACGAGCATGGTTCAATGATGATTTAAAACTAGCATCAGTTCTTTTGAACTACTTAAATTAAACAATGAAAAGATAAATTGATTGATCTTCGAAAAAATATTTTTTATATTTTTGAGAAGGATTTTCCTATTTTGTGAAATAATCAATATTTATTTAAATTATTCTTTCTGAATTTATTTTCTTCCTAAAAATCGAAATATTAGAGTAATCATCTTTCCACATTATTGGCGAATCTATAACCTTTCTCTCTGGAGACTTTACTGAAAAAATCAATCCAAATACAAAAAGAATTGTAATCAAAATTATACTCAATACTAATTTGTCTGAAATATTATTCATAGAACTTCTTCTATCTTGAAAAATTTTTGTCAGGAGTGGTTTTTTCGTAAATTTCTAAAAAATATGATTTAAAATAATCAACTCCCTCCTTTCCCATTAATCCAAATGACCATCCACAATCATTTACTACTTGCAATGAAATTTGATTTGCTAAGTCACTTTTCTCAATCCATTTTTTCTGTGGGTTGTAAGAGAAAGATATAATGTTTTCGGTTTTTACGATAGCTGATTTCATTGCTTCATCTTTAGAAAAACCATTTTGAATAGCATTGCAATATTTCTTAGAGAAATTATTTGAGATTCTATTTTGTAGCAGACTAACACTAGGGTCGGAGGTATCAAAAGTTAAACCTAATGCAGGTTTTAATTGAAAAACTATAGCAAAAAGTAAGACAAAAAAGAATTTTAACAACAGCTAATAATTAATACTTCATAAATAATATAATAGTATTTTAAAATTGTCTTTTCGTTTAAATCTTATAATAATAAAAAGCAAATTAAATTTCAATTTATTAAAAATTAAAAGTATTGCGATAAGTTCAGTAATAATAGTCAGAGGTTTATTTGACTACTTATATGTACGATACATTGATGACATTGCTATTTTTTCCTGATTGGACAAATGGACTACCTTCTGATTTCTTAATTCTTCATTTTTTTGTAGGAGCTGTGATTTTTCCATTCAACATGATTCATGCTAAAGCAAGAAAAATTGACAGTCAAAACCCACAAGAAGCAGCTAACGGGTACAAAAATACAGACAATGCTACATTTTTTGGATACGAAGAAATCAATTAGATTTCCATTAATTTCTTTAAAGAATTAGTTTATTGATGATTAGTTCCCTAAATACATCTTTAGATCTTAAAATTTTCAGTCCCAGTGAACCTATAGGAATATTGATTATTTTTTTAGGATTAATATTTACTGGTATGATTTTCTACATTATTTATGCAGTTAGTACCAATAAAGAATCACTAGAAGATAAAAAAATAAGAACAAAAAAGGAGTACTTGCAAAAAGAGAAAATAGGAAAATTATTTCCTAAGAAAAAATAAATTTAATTGTTTTATTACTGTAAAGGTGTTTATTAATATTATTAATGATTAAATCAGTAGGATCCAAAAACATAAGTTTTAGCTCTTTTAAATCAAACATTTTCCAAAACTTTATATTAGCAACTAAATTTTTTTAACGAGGAGTTTATATTGTTGATTACACAGTAAAATTATTTTCATCTCAAACAAAAAATGTTAAAAATGGAAAAAATTATTTGAAATCTTGGAGAACTCACCTCAATATCTTTTTCTTGCTAGTGGAGTGAATAATGGAGAAGGATTTTGGGTTGTGGGAATAAAAAATTGCGATGAAAATATCCTTGAGGATGAAAATCTTTTAGATTGCCATAGAAAAGAATTAATAGGTAATAAATCCGCAAAAGATATTCTTTTCGCTATTAATTTAAACGTAAATAATTTATTAAATGAACTAAGAAAAAAAAATTATTTAATTGCAAAACCTTCAATAGGGATTCCGTTTGATATCCCTTTAGAAATCTTGGAAAATATTTTTGATTTTTGGCTAGATATTTATAAAAATCATGAGGCCTGGGAAGCTTGTTTAGGACTTCTTAAAGTTAGAAAAAGGATTTCCCTAACAAACCTAATTGAAAGCGAAAGTTTAAAGGGAAAAACTAAAAAATGGGCTATAAAAATTGAAACTTTACATACTTATGTTCCTTCTTCACATAAAAATGAAAAATTAAATGACCCCATGTGGGAATAAATTTATCTTCAAATACTAAAAATATTTACTTCGTTGGATATTTAAGTAAAAATAAAATAACTAATAAATAAATAATGAATAAACCATATTCTTTTAGTATCGATCAAATGAACGGGATAGTTGAGGATACATACGCCAAGATAATAAATCAATGTGAAAATTTAAAAAAAAATACTAATTGTCCAAATGAGCAAATAGTAGCACTTTTAAGTGTAATTGCTTCAAATTACGCTACTAAAACAGAAAAAAACGAAAATTAAGATGATAAGTTTTTTTACTTGGAGCGAATTTGATAAGAGCGTAGAACAAATAGCTAATAAATGTAGGTTTAAGGAATTTTCTGGGATATATGGAGTTCCTCGTGGCGGATTATGTCTTGCTGTAGCACTAAGCCATAAATTAAAAATTGAATTAATTTCAGAACCAATAAAGAATTCACTAATAGTAGATGATGTTTATGAAACAGGCATTACATTGACGAGCTTCAAGAATATTGAAGGAGCAATGTTTTTTGTATTATTTAGTAAAATCAAACCTACATGGTGGAATACAGTACACATAACAAAAAAAAGTCAATGGATTGTCTTTCCTTGGGAAAATACTTTAAATTCAAAAAGTGACCGCGAAGATTACATCAAAAAAAGAGGTTTAAATTGAGAAAGAAATTATATTTAGCTAATCCATATGGATTTTCAAAACAAACTAAAAACCTCTTACATGAATTTATTGAAATCTTCAATGATTTAAATGTAGAAGTATATGAACCTTTTGAGAGAGCAAAACCATTAACTCAACAAAAAAGTCAATGGGCATATGAAGTTGCAAATAGTAATTTCCATGATTTAAAAGAATGTGATTGTATTTTTGCGATTGTCAATGGAAATCCTCCAGATGAAGGTGTAATGATTGAATTAGGTATCGCAATTGCTTTAAAAAAGGAAATCTTTTTATTTAGGGACGATTTTAGAAATTGTTCTGATAGCGATCAATATCCATTAAATCTAATGTTATTTCTTGGCCTGCCGAAAGATAATTGGGAAAAATATTATTTTGAATCATTACAAGACATAAAAAGTAATAAAAAAAGATTTATAGAGTGGTCAAAAAATTAGCCAAATAAACCATTGACCCTCAATTAGAAGTTTTGAGTTTAAATATATCTGCTGAGGTGCTAGAATATAATTTATTTAGAAAATTTTGACACAAGTTACAGTTGGAGAGAACGAGGGAATTGAGTCAGCCCTTAGAAGATTTAAAAGACAAGTATCTAAGTCGGGCATCTTTGCAGATTTAAAAAGACTTAGACATCACGAAACTCCTATTGAAAAATATAAAAGAAAGTTGCAACAGAGAAGAAAAGCAAGAAGAAGATAGTCTGCTATATCACATAAATTTTTTTAATATGAGTTGATATTACAAATTTTTTTAGAAAGGTTTAAACTAAAATTTTAACTACTTAAGCTTTTTAAGCTTCTTAACAAGATTTATTCCAACCCCTGACACAGCAAGAAGATCTTTTTCATCTGCAGCGATAACTGCCTTTGTTGTTTTAAATCCAGCCTCATACAAAGCTTTTGCGCTTTTTTCTCCAACACCAGGTAGTGAAGTCAAGGTCTCAATATTTTTCTTAGAATTTGTCGCTTTGGTTTTGGTTTTGGTTTTGGTTTTTGTTTTTGTTTTTGCAGACTTTGCTGCTTTTTTTTCCTTCTTTAAAGGAGATTCAGAAGTTACTGCACTTTTAAATAAAATTGATTTTAGTTTGCTGATAAATTTAGAAATCATTGCAATATATAAGTAATAAAATTAGTTATTCAGTTTAATATTATCAAATTCCAGAGGAATTAATTACAAGATAAAAACTAACTGCATAGAAATAATTTATTTACAATTATATAAAGACACACATTTAATATTTATGCAAGCTTACGAGCCATTACAAGGTATTCTAAATTATTTTAAAAACTAAAACATAGTAAAATGAATATTCAAAATTTAAAGGTATTTATTAATAGTAAAGTTAAAATCTTATTAAAGAACAGATCATAAAAATGAAGCTTATTTTTATAAGTGGACCTTCGGGAAGCGGGAAAACAACTTTATCTAATCAAATAATAAAAAAAAATAAAAATGGTATTGTGTTAAGTACCGACAATTACTATAAGACAGGTTTAATAAGTAAATTACTACCAATATTTATAGAAGGTTTTTTTGATAGAAGTATTAGTTTTAATAACAGACTATTTAAAAAAGATTTTGATTTCATTTGTAAGAATGGAATTTCATTCTGTGACCGTTATTATAATTTTGAAAAGAAAACAATTCAAAATATCCTAAACCAAACAAATAATATTAGTTTTTTAATTGTTGAGGGTATATTTGCTAAAGAATTCTCAAACACTTTAAATAATAAGGATTATATTTTTTTAGAAATAAAAACTAAAAAAAATGAGTGCATGAAAAGAGTTGTCCAAAGAGATATAAAAGAAAGGGGGAAGGAAAAAAAACAAGCTGAGAATGATTTCTTAAAATCATGGAGCATTTATTATGAAAAATTCAAACCCAATAGCATAAAAAATAATACAAATAAATTCATTATTGAAAAAAACACTGATATAGATCACATTCTGAAAAAATTATTTAATTAAGTCTTTAATTTTTTTCTCTAATATTAAAGCACTTAAAATTGAGCCTTCAATTCTGCCAAATCCATTTCCTTCAAACCAATCTCCGCAAAATCCAATTTTAGATTTTCTACTAAATTGTAAAGATAATGGTACGGAAAGGCCAGAAGGCTGTGAAGCTCTCCATTTCATAATAGATATTTTTTCATCAAAAGTTAATTTATGTATTAATGAATTCTCTTCAAACAATTTATTGAAATTTTTAATTATTTTTTGTTTAAAAACTTCTTCATCTTTTGCACTTATATAAGAATCAATTAACTCTGCGTTTTTTGAATGTACTACAATTCCTAATTTATTATTATCTTGCAGCTGAAAAATAATTCTTTCAAATCCATATTTTTTTTCTAAATTATTTTTTAAATAAAAATACCTTAGTTTTTTAGAATAATTATCTTTATAACTATAATTTTTATTTGTATAGATTAGAAAAGTTAATCTCGGAATAAATGTTTGTTCTTCTAAGAAATTTAATATTAAATCTATTTTTTTATCACTATTAATAGGAATAGCTTTTCTTAATGGAATTTGATTTACATTTAATATTTTTAAAGACCTCTTATGTAACAACAAATTAGTTGCACAAATTAGATATTTAGACTTGAATTTATCGCCATTTTTTGATGTTAGTAACCATCCCTTATCATTAAACTTCATATCAACTATTAAAGTTTCAAAGAAAAAATCAATTTCCTCTTTTAAATTATTTGACTCAATTATCATTTTCGATAATCCACTCATCGAATCTGAAGATAAATAATTAACACCGCAAGAAAATTCAGATATTTTTTGGATTTCTAAATTAGAGTCTTCATTTAAAAAAAATATTTCTGAGTCGTCAATTTTTATATATTTATTTTCCAATAATTCATCAATATATCTTTTTAATAGAAGATTATTTTTACTGTTAGATATATTAAAATTTGGAGAACCATGATTTAGTTTCCATCCTTCATATTTTTTGCTTATTCTTGTACTTGATCTACCTCCAAGTCCACGACCAATTTCAATTAATCCAACTTTTTTTGTAATATTATTTTTTAGATACTTCGAAGCGAAAACACACGAAGATATACCACCACCTATTATTAATAAGTCATATGTAACATCACTTTTCATATTTTTAATATTAACAAAAATTATCTTTCATTTTCTAAAAAACTATAAACAGAATCAAGTTTCTCTGATGATGAAAAATCAGATTCAATTACAGGTGTAATATTATTTTTTTTATAAAAACTAACTAAATCGTTAGTGAAATCAAAAAAATTCTCCAAGGCATATAAACACTTTTCAGATATATATACCTCTTTCCAAGGACGAAATTTAAACCGTGCTATAAATTGTTTAGAAGGAATAAATAAACTTCCAAATAAATTTAATTTTTCTTCTTTCGCTACGTTTTTAAGATAAGTCAACTCATTCTGAAGAACTTTAATATCTGTGCCATATTGAAACCAAATTGAATTTATTAACCCAGTAGAAATTTTTTTTTCAAACCTTTCTCTCTCTGAAGAAATATTATAATATTTTTTCAAATATGGATTGTAAGCTATACCTAATTTAACTTTTAAATTTTTTTCTTTTTTTAAATAAGCTAACACATTAACTGAGTCAAAGTTTTTTTTCTTATTTGATCCCGACACAAGCAGAATTTCAAAATTTTTATTAGTCTGAGAACTATTAACAAAATCTAAAAATTCCCGATACGAATTTTCTTTATTTTTTGAATATTGATGATAAAGACTATAATGATAGGTCACATTAAATTCATCATAGTTTTTTGATATATATTTAATAGTTGAATTAAACAAATCCTTCTTTATAGGACCTTTACATGGAATATTAATATTTTTAATATTATTTAATTTGCAGAAATTAAGTTTATCTTCTAACTGAGAAATATTTTTAAATGACAATTCAAATCTTATATTATTGTTCATTATTTAGTATTCAAATTTCATCCAATAACATATTAACGAAAACAGGCATCTGCTATGATTCTTATTTTGGAAGTCGTCTTTTTATTCTTAGTCTTTAGAAAATAACTGGGGGAAATCTCTAATGCAGCTTTTAAAGAAATTTTATCTTCTGCAGATTTTGCAATAATTTGATTAAAACATTTCCAATTTTCTGGTATTACTAAACCGGGTCATGATAAATAAAAACCTACAAAAATACCGATAAATAAAAATAAAAAAACCTCATGACAAATAAAATTTTTAATTTTACTAATCTAAATTAAAAACAATATTTTATTGTATTGGAAAATAATTAATAAATTATTTCCTTTCTTCTTATCTCAGATATTTAATCCATGAAAGATATTCATGAACTCGAGAGGTTAGAATAACAAAAAAGTATTATTTTAGAATATGGCTAGCCAAGATTATCTAATTGCAATAGCTTTAATAGAGCAAAACTTAGTTAGAGCAATGCCTCTTGGAGGTAAAGAAATTAAAGATAATTTAGAGGAAGCAGAAAATTTCAAGAAACTTGGAGAAGAGGTAATTTTAAATCTTCTAATGAGAGTATTTCAAAGAAGTGATGAAGGTGCTTTAAAAAGGGCTTCTGAAGAAAAAGGTTTGCTCCTTGTTCATATGCATCCTAAAAGAATGCAGAAAGAGCTTCCATTCATTAAATCTGAATGGATAAGAGATGGAGATACACAACAGTTTCTAAAATACCTTGGCAATCTCTCAAAAGAAGTATGGACTGCATCTTTCGTAAAATACAAAGGGATTGAATTTACTTCAATCTCAAAAAATGAAGAAATCTAAAATACATATATATATTTTCTTTTTATAGGATTTCTTTCTTTACGATGTTATTTTCCATTGCAACTCTAAAGCAGTTTCTTCCATTACCAAAATCAATTGAGGAATAGTCAAAATCATTTTTTATATGCAAGGCACAATTGCCCTCAATACATATACAAGATTCAATAATTTCCCTCTGAATAACATCATTAACGTAAGGTTCCCTCTCTTTCTCTTCATCGAAATGCGGGCAGGCAGTACCTTCAACTATGCCTAAGCAATCAATTATAGCTAATTCTTTAGCATAAGAATCAGTTATACCTTTATCAAACCAACAAATAGCCCCAGCACTTACACCACTCATTACAATTCCTTTTTCATAAGCATCTCGCAGAATTTTATGTAAATTCCATTCTTTCCAAACAGCTAACATACTTTTTGTATTTCCACCGCCAACATAAATGATGTCTTGAATTAAAACTTTCTCTTCTAAGTTTTCTGTTCTAGAGAAGAAATCAATATGGCTTGTTATACAATCAAGTTTAGAAAATGCTCTATAAAAATTTAGTTTATACAAACTACTATCGCCAGATGCTGTTGGAATAAAGCAAATTTTAGGTCTTTTTTTATTACTTAAAGAAACTATATATTTTTCAATTTCAAGAGAGCCTATTGAACGTCCAAACCCTCCTCCCCCAATTGCGACTATATTTTTACTAGGCATATTAAATAAAAGATTTATATATGAATTTAAGACAAATCACTATTAAAGATCAACTGGAATTAAAGAAGGTTTATTTTGATTCAATTCAATCATTAGATGAAAAAATTTATAGTCAAGAACAAAAAAGAGCCTGGTCAAGCCAAGCCTGGAATAACCCAAATTTTGATAAGTCAATAATTAAAGGAAAAGGATGGCTTATAAGTAAACAAGGAATTATTATTGCTTTTGCCACAAGATATCCCACCAATAGGATTGCACTATTTTACTGTAAGGGTAAATTCCAAAGAAAAGGTTACGGCTCTTATTTACTACATAAATTAGAAGATGAAGCTAAAAAAGAGGGTTTAGATTCTCTTTCAACTGAAGCAAGTTTAATAAGTTATGAATTATTTCTTAAAAATGAATGGAAAATTATAAGTAAAGAAAAAGTAATTATAAATAACATTTTTTTTGAAAGATATAAAATGACTAAAATTATAAAAATTCATTAATAAATTAATAATGACTGTCAAAAGCAAGGGATTAATTCTGATTCAAAGGGTTCTAATTTGGGCGTTATACTTTTTTTCGGGATTTATACTTTATTCAAAACAAGGTATTTTGCCTTCATTGATAATTACTTTCTCAAGAATTATTTATCCATTATCTATTTTTTGGTTACAAATAAGAATTAAAAAAAGAACCAATTTTCTGCCTATTGATTCAAAAATGACAACTTCGCAATTATGGTTCAATTTATTACCCGTTGTTGCATCTCTATTAACTGTAATTTTTTCTTTAACTAATTCTCTTTTATATATCCTAGGAAAATTAATTAACTCTTAAAAAATATTAATTATTATAATTGAGCTTTAGAAATTCCTCATAAAAAACATAATGTAAAGAAATTTGTCTTTTACTTATATTTGTTTAAATTTTAAATAGTGATCAATAAAATCATGAAAAATATTTCATTAAAGGGAAATATTAATTTTGATAAAAAAAAAGAAACAAATGATTATGAATTATTCTCTTTAAAGATCACAGATAGTTTATATAAAAAAGATATTGGAAAATTCCTTGAGACTCTCTCTTCTCACTTTATTTAGAAAAATATTCTTATTCTGATCTTCAAATTCAAACAGTCACATTAATAAATAAGTATCTGAGGGATAATAAGTGTAATTTTAAGAATACTCCAATGCAATTATTTCTTGCTGACTGCCAATTCCCAGATATTGAGAATCAAGTGAAAGCTTATCAATTATTTGTAGAAGCTTGGGAAAACGGTGAAATTGCAAAATCAGATAAAACGGATAAATTTGAGATGTTATTTAGAGTTCATGCTCCAGGAGAGGGTAGAGTAGTTTGTTTATGTAAGGCACAGAGTGATAAAGAAATTTTTGAGCATTTTGCTCCATGGAGAGCCAAATTTGGCATTCATATGGAATTTACTCCTGTTATAAGTTGTCAAAATGTTGTTGATTACCATAAAAATTTGTTCAAAACTTTAGGGTAACTAGCTTAAATCTAAAATTTATCGTGATTAAACCTTTTTCCAATCTTATTTATAAAAAAAAAGATAGAAATTTTTCTTCTTCAAAAAGTGAGCTTAAGAAAGAAGAAAACGTCAAATCTAAACCATTAATAATATTTGGCTTTATCCTCTCATTAACTTCCATCTTTTTACTTTTATTCACAATTAATAATAAATTTGGATGATATATGAGTAATTAGAACTATTAACTGGAAACAAATATGTCCTATTATTAATTTAAAAATAACTAACTAAATGGCTTTTAACGAAGGGGGGATGGCATCGGGTCTTCTCATCATCGCAGTATCAATAGTTTTTGCTGCCGGTTTTGGATTTTTAGTCCTGCATTTTGTACCTGGAACTCCATTTTAGTTTATCCATCTGAATTTTATTCACGAAATATCTTAAACATTTACAGTTTCTAAATCTTGCATTTGATTATCATCAGAATTAGATTTGTTCTTTAATCGATACGCATAAACTAAAGATCCTAAAGCTATGGTACTAGAGGCAAAAATCCCTGATATGAGTATTAAGGCAAAAAGACCTCCTATTAGACCCCCTTTTAATCTGAGCAAATTTGATTTAATTAAAAGTATTGATAAAAAAACAATAGTGGCTTTAAGAGAAGAGATTTTCAGAAAAGTAAATGGATAAAAAGGATTCAATAACATTTTTGACGGAATATAATTTAAATTGATTCTAAAAATAAATTTAAAAAACCGCATAAAAAAAGACTCAAATGAGCCTTTTAAAAATCTATATTAAATTTGATGATTTATGCATCAGGGTCAAAATTCTTTAGGTTTGGACCAGCAACAAGACCAACGAGACCAAAAAGGACTAAAGAACCAATTCCAAAGCCTGCAGCCCAAGGATTGAAACCACCTAAAGCAAAAGAAGCCAATAAATTCATGATTTTAAAACATAATATCTTCGAGTAAGCATACAGATTTTTATGAAAAATATACCTATATTGAGACATTTCTTCGTAATTATAAGAATCGTTTAGCTATCTCTTAAAAAAAAATCCACAAAATTTTTATTATTTGTTTTATTATCAATGCATTACTATTTTGTTGGCGCACTTTAATACCATCAAGACTGTTTTTTTCTAATGACTTACAACTATACCTTTATTTATGATGGAGAATGCCCATTCTGCAATCATTTTGCTGAGCTCCTTGAGATCAAAAGCAAGTTAAATAATATTAAAATTTTGGATGGCCGTAAAAATTTAACTCTAATTAAATCTCTCCTAGATAAAGGTTATGACCTAGATAAAGGAGCTATTCTCCTGAAAGATGAAGAGATCTTTCATGGGGCAGATGCAATTAATACTATTTGCAAACAAATAAATAATCCCTCAAGTAGTTTACTTTTGATACTATCTAGAGTGTTTAAATCAACTAAACGAACAAATTTGATATTTCCTTTACTAGTCAGAGCCAGAAGATTTGCATTGATATCAAAAGGTATTTCAATATCCCTAGTTTAAAAATAAAAACTTTCTAAATATTAAATAACATATTTATAAGCTTCTGTATCAATAAATGATAATTGATTATTTCTTAGCTAGAACTAGGTGGTAACAACAAGTATTAAATGATAGAAAACTTCAATCCCTTTATTTCATTGGGCGGTGATAACCAAAAAGTTAATCATATGGCTGAAGCGGCACTTGAAATGAATTTAACCTGCAATGATTTAAAGAAGGATTTAAATTTAACTGATGGTGATGTAGTGGATATGTTGCAACTAGTCATGGATAGGTTTAAAAATAGTAATTAATTTTATATTTTTATCTTCTAATCGCTATATATTATTATTTTTTAATGAAAACAGTACAAATTGAGTTTTCGAAATATGAATTAGTCAACTTTTTATGGCCTGAATTAATAGAAGACTACGGATTTGATAAAGCCAGAAAAATAGTTTCTCAAGCGATTGACTTACAAAAAATGAATGGGACTAAAAATAGCACCGTGCCAATCATATTTTCAGGAACAGGAGGATTAGCTCTAATACCAATACAAATGCTAGAAAAAGAAAACTTCGAGATTAATTATAAAGATAATCAAGTTTTAATATTTAATCTAAAAAGAAAGTCATTTCAAATTTTAAATGAAGCAAACTAATCTAAATTATTAATTTCTCGATAAAGCCAAAAGTACCTTATAGTTTAATAAAGCAATTAATTGATAATGACTTTTGAAGCGACCTACCTTGGTTCAAATGGTTGGCTTATAAAATTTAAAAAAACAAATTTAATTATTGATCCTTGGCTCAAGGGAGATTTAATATTTCCTCCAGGTGAGTGGTTTTTTAAAGGATCATTAAAAGAAGAAATTTCAATAAATAAAAATATAGACATTATTTTGTTAACCCAAGGATTACCTGACCACTGTCATGTTCCAACATTAGAAATGTTCAGAAAGGATATTCCTATAATTTGCCCTAAAAGTGCTTTTGAAACTTTAAAAAAAATTGGTTTTAGTTCAATTAAAGTGCTTAAGCCAACTGAAAAGACAAATCTTCTTAATTTAAGTTTTGAAGCAACCGTTGGGGCTCCAGTGCCACAAATAGAAAACGGATATATCGTTAAAGACGATCTAGATAATGGGTTTTATATAGAGCCCCATGGATATCTTGATGAAAATTTAAACAAGCAAAGTCTTGATGCAGTTATTACTCCTACTAAAAATTTAGAATTACCCCTAGTTGGTTCTTTTGTAAAAGGTGCTGATGTAATTCCTAAATTGATTAACAAATTCAATCCAAAATATATACTTTCAAGCACTATAGGCGGAGATGCAAAATATTCAGGTTTTTTAAATAATTTTATTTCAGTTCAGGATTATGAAGAGGAATTAGATTGTAATCTTGTAAATCTAAAGAGTATGCAATCTATTATGATTTAAATCGATCCTAAAAGATCTTTAATTAAGTCATTTAGCTTGAAAGTAAATCTAATTTAAAAGGAGCTCAAAAAATTCATTCATTTTTTATTATCTCAATACTTTTATTAGCTTTAAATAGTAGCTATGTATGTGAAAATTCAAAGCTTGATCTTGTTATGAGAAATAATATAAATGGTGACTTTTCCATAGTAAAAAAGATATCTGAGTTAAAGCCAGGAGCATTTATAAATATTAATTGGAATAAAAAAAAGCTTATGCTTCCATATTCTCTAAGAAAAGATTATATTTCCTTTACAGATAAAAAATGGGACTGGAGGTATCAATCTAATAAGGACGGATCGCCTGATATAAATAATCCTTCTTTATACGAATTACTACCTTCAGGGGAGATTAAAACACATTTTTGTGAAACAGAAGATAACAAGTCAAACTTATAATTTCAAAATAAGTATTCTAGATTTTTTAACTTCTAAACTTTTCTGTAAAGATGAACAATCCAAAAAACCAAAATAATATTTCAAGATATGTAAAACTTGAAGATTACAAAGTTTTTGATTATGAAATTCCAGAAATCTTTTTGGACTTCGTAATTAAGAAAAATGCTGTAAATGTTACGACCAAACTAAAATTGGTTAAGAAAAATAAGAATACCAGAAATCTAATTCTTGATGGTACGGATATATTAATTAAAAAAATATTTATAGATGACTTACTACTAGGAAAGGAATACTACAAACAGCAAAAAAATAACTTAAAAATTGAAAATATAAACAAAGATAATTTTTTATTAAAAATAGAAGGAATAATTAAACCTAAGGAAAATACATCCCTTTTAGGAATGTATGAAAGCAATGGAATTATAACTACGCAATGTGAGGCGGAGGGATTTAGAAGGATAAGTTTTCACTGTGATAGGCCTGATATTCTAAGCAAATACACCGTGAGAATTGAGGCAGACAGGAATGATTACCCTGTCTTACTTTCAAATGGTAACGTCGTAAAAGAAAATAATCTTGCAAATAATCGACATGAAATAATTTGGGAAGACCCATATCCGAAACCCTCATATCTATTTGCATTGGTAGCAGGAAAACTTAATTGTGTAAAAGACAATTTCATAACAAAATCGAATAAAAAAGTAAAAATAAATATTTATGTTGAATATGGCGATGAAAAATATGTTCAACATGCAATAAGTTCATTACAGAAATCTATGAAGTGGGACGAGGATAAATATAACCTTGAATACGATTTGTCATTATTCAATATTGTTGCAGTCAGGCACTTTAATATGGGAGCAATGGAAAATAAAAGTCTCAATATTTTCAACTCAAAACTAATACTCGCTAATTCTGAAACAACAACTGATGAAGAATTAGAAAGAATAGAGGGCGTGATCGCCCATGAATACTTCCATAATTGGACGGGGAATAGAGTAACTTGTAGGGATTGGTTTCAACTATCTCTAAAAGAGGGTTTAACAGTATTCAGAGATCAACAATTCACTGCAGATGTTCATAATCGCGAAATCAAGAGACTTGATGATGCTAAATTTCTTAGAAGAAGTCAATTCAGAGAGGATTCTGGTCCAACATCACATCCTGTAATGCCAGAAAGATACCAAGAAATAGACAATTTCTATACGACCACGATTTATGAGAAAGGAGCAGAAATAATTAGAATGCTTAATAAGCTTGTAAAAGATGAAAATTTCTATAGAGGATTTAGTAATTACATCTCAACATATGATGGAAAGGCAGCAACAATAGACCAATTTGTCGATAAAATTTTAGAGCACAATAAGGAAATCGATCCTGAAAAGTTTAAAATATGGTACAAGCAAAATGGAACTCCAAAAATTAAATTCAAGAGAATCTGGGATCAAACAGGAGAAAAACTTACAATTGAAGCCTCACAAAGTAATCCAATAAAGAAGAACCCATATAATGATTTACCACTAATAATTCCTATAAATCTGGCTATATTTTGCGGTGATAATAAAACGATAGAAAAAACAGTTGTTTTAACAACAAAAAAACAAGAATTCATTTTTAGGAATGTAAGATCTCACGACCAAATTCCTTTAGTAACTTATTTTCGCGAATTCTCTTCACCTGTTGAATGGGAATCAGACACTACCTTGGATGAAAATTTTTTAATCTTAAAATATGAAAAAGATTTTTTTACACTAACTAATACTGTAAAAGCATTTTATAAAAAAATTATTTTATGCAGATTAGATGAAAAACCAGATCATAAAATTGAAAATAAATTAATAAGCACCTTAATATCATTCATAAAAAATAAAGATATTAATTTATCCCTTTTATCAGAATTACTAAGTATTCCGACATTTGCTGAAATTGAATCGGAGATAGAAAATATAGACCCTTTAAAGATATATAAAACTATTGACGAATTAAATCATTTATTCGGTACCGAATTAAAAGAAGAATTACATTTTAAGCACCAAGAAATAGAGAAAAATCTAGATAAAGTTTGGCCAGAAGGTAAAAATGAAAGAAAACTAATTGAAACTATTTGGAAACTACTCTTAAGCAGTGATGATAGGGAAATTAAAGGCAAAATAATTAATTATGTCGATAGTAATTCGATGACGCTAGCAAAAGCTGCAATGAATTCTTTCAGTAGAATTAATTGTCCTGAAAGAAAAATTATTTCAAATATATTCTTCAATAAATGGAAAAATAATAGTGTCGTTTTGGATAGTTGGTTTTCATTTAATGCTTCTATTGAAATTGATGAAAAAACAAGCAGTATTGAAAAATTATTTGAAAATAAGTTATTTGATTCAAAATCACCAAACACTTTAAGAGCTATATTAAATACATTCGTAACAAGAAATAGTACTTTTCATGCAATTAATGGTTCTGGTTATAAATATATTGCACAAAAGATAATTGAATTTGATAAATTAAATCCAATAGTAATTTCCCGTTTTATAAAAGTATTTAGTAGATATCATTATTATTCAGAACCTTACAAAAGTAATATGATAGAAACAATAAAGCAGATTAAAAAAAATAAACTATCAAAAAATACTAAAGAAGTTTTAGATGCAATGATAGAGTAATTTTTGATGATATCTAACTAAATTTAATAATAACGATTGTAAATATTAATAATAAAATAAATACAATATACTTATTAATAAAAATATAATCAAATACATTTTTATTATTACCTTTATTCCACTTTTTATTTACGTATTCCTTAGTTATAAATTTATTAGGTCTACCACAATATAAACATGTTGGAGAAGTTTTTAAAATTAAATTTTTACATTGGGGGCACTTTTTTTTTTCCATAATTTAATCTTACTGAATAAAATTGAAATCAGAAACAATAAATAAAATAAGTAATTTAAATTTTATTTATTATATTTTGATTAATTAAATATCATTGCAAAAAAAAAATAGTTTCTAACTTTTTAAAAAAATTCAATATAATAAAAAATTAGTATTTGGTTTGAAATGTTTGCTATTGCACTTGGAATGTCTCCTGTCGAAAAAATCACTGTTGCAATATCTGCTTCAATTTTTATAATAGCTTTTACATGGGTCTCGATTAAGGGAGATTTGAGAAAACTTGCTAATGAACTTATTGAAGATAATGAAAATAATCAGGATAATTAAAAAAATCTTTTAACCTACTTTGCATGCAAACTAGGATAATCAATAATATGTCTAATTTCTTTTAAAGAAGAACCATAGATTTTTTCACCATTAAAGTGAACACCAATCCATTTTTCCCTTTGATTAAAAAAATTACTTTTAGTAGTATCACTCTCGAGATAATCTTTATTATCCCAATTTAAAGTTATATCCCAACCTTTATAATTTTCTATCATTGAAAAAATAAGAACTTACTCAAATAATAACCAGAGAGACATAGAACAAAAACAAAGGAAATAAGTATTTTTTTCGTTATTTTTATTTAATATTTATGTAGTACTGACTTTTATTTTACGAGCAGCTTCATCTGCATTTTTTCTAGCCAAATTAATGTCAGAATTTGATGAGAGAACAACACCCATTCTTCTGCCTTTTCTGGAAACTGGTTTGCCAAATATGAGCACTTTAGTCTTTTCAAATTCTAATGCTTCATTAAGACCCTCATAAATAGGATTTAGATACTCTTGGTTAGAGAGTATAACTCTGGTTGCAGAGGGTTCTATTAGATCTATATGCGGTATTGGTAAATTTAAAAAAGCCCTTAAATGTAATTCAAATTCATTAATATTTTGACTAACTAATGTAACCATACCAGTGTCGTGTGGTCTTGGAGATAATTCTGAAAATATAACCTCACCTCCTTTTATAAAAAACTCTACTCCGTATAATCCAGCTCCATTGAGGTTATTTAATATTCTACTTGTCATTTTCTTAGCTTCAATAATTAAGGACTCCTTAATCTCTAAAGGTTGCCAACTACATTGATAGTCTCCATTAGATTGAATATGTCCAATTGGTAAACAAAAAATATTTTCACCGTTTTCTTTTCTTACAGTTAGAAGAGTAAACTCAAAATCAAAATTAATAAATTCTTCAATAATTACACCTTTAACCTTTCCTCTTGAATTTGCTTGTGCCTGTTTCCAAGCATTTTGTAAATCATTTTTTGTTTCAACGAAACTCTGCCCTTTTCCTGAAGAGCT
>QCCN01000006.1 GCA_003278925.1 Prochlorococcus sp. AG-347-L17 | reverse complement strand
ATTCTTTCATTTCCCAAGTTTCAAGATTAACATCATATCTTACTCTAATTATATTAGTTATACCTGCTTCCTTAGCACTAATAATCCCTTCTTCTGAATCTTCATATACAATAAATTCTTCATTTTTTTTAAACAACTTTATAAGGGTTTGATAAGCTAATTTACTCGGCTTTGTTTCCATTAATTTTTCTCTTGTATATATTTGTTTTTCGGGAAAATTAATTTTAAAAAATTTTAAATAGTTTAATGCAGTTTTAAAACTTGCATTTGAGACTATATAAGATGATGATTTATCACTTTGTAATTCATTTATTAGTTCATAATTTGGGATTAGAAGATTTGAGAATTTTGAAAAGGATCTATTTTTGATTTTACTTAGAATTGAGGAATAATCATTTATTAATTTTTCATCAACATCTAGAATTTTTAAATAATTTTTTAAACTAAGAGAGTAAAGTTTAGATATATTTTTCGTGTAATTAGAAATATTTAAACCACTTCTTTTGTAAGCATCTAGATATGAAATTTTAATATATTCTGCTGACCAAACGAGTGTTCCATCCAAATCAAAAAATTTTTTCATTATTCTAAATCAATTGGAGTACCTAATGATTTATAATTTTTGACAAAACTTGTAGAGTACTTTATTCCTTTCTTGATTTGGTCTCTAACAATATCAGATAGAAAAACTTCCCTTGTAGATGATAATTCAATATATTTTTTATCTTTAAAAAGTGATTTTAGTTTTTCTGTATCAAAAGAATAAAACCCAACTATTGCTTGGTTTGATATTACTTCTTTTTCTTTAATATAATTTACTGTTCCATTTTGAGCTAATTTTACGTATGAGAAATTTTCAGAACTTGAATTAACTGTATACAAGGTATAAGGAGATATTTTATAAAGATTTTGCGCTTCAAAATATACATCACAGTCTAATGTATATAAGATTTTTGATCCTTCCCAAAGTTTTTTAGATTTTAAGATAGTTTCTGCAGGCGAATTGGTCTCTCCAGGATCAAAAACTCTAAAATTAAATTTTTTAATTATAAATTCTCTAACCGAAGAATACTTTGAAACAACTATAGTGTTATCCCAAGACTTAGGAATTATGGTTTTTAAAGCTTTTAAACTCCAAGTTATTAATTCTTTGTCTTTGTATTTGATAAGAGGTTTTGGAATATCATTAAAATTAGATTTAAATCTTGTCCCCTTGCCATTTGCTAAAAGAATAATAGTATTACTATTCATTTATTTAATTAAATCAAAAGTATAATCTTCAGCTTCATTATAAAGTGATCTGTTACTTAAACCTATTTTTAATTTTTCAGAAAATAAATTTCTCAAAGTATCAATACCCATTTTAAAATTTCTTACATTTGAAACCTGATCTTTTTCACTCCAACTAATAGGGAAATATTCATAATCATAGTACTTAGCAATAAGAATTAGAAGAGACTGATTAAAGTACATTCCATCCGGAAATAGAACAATTTTTCTATCTTTGAATACTTTTTCACTAAAAACATTTAATCCACTGCCTAAGTCATATATTTTTCTTTTAAGAACAATAGAAAATAATAAATTAAAAAATAAATTGCCAATAATTCTCGCTGATGAATAGCCATTTAATTTTGACCCTTTTGAGAATCTGCTTCCAAGTATGCAATCATTTTTATAAAGGTTTTCAGGAATATCAATTAAATCATTTAAATCAGCTTGATCATCTCCATGAAAAATGCAAGCATGTGTAAATTTAAATTTCTCCGCTGCGTAGAAAGAAACTTTATGACTCCCTCCAAGTCCATAGTTTTTGCGATTATTTATTATTGAGCAATTAAAATTATTCTTTTTAAGTTCTTGAAGACTATCTTTCATTATAGATAATGTTTTATCCGTACTTTTGTTATTCACAAAATAAATGCTTTGCCATCCTCTTTCTATAAGTAAATCTGCTTTATTATTTAATGAATTTATTACCCTTTTTAATTGGGGAGCGCAGTTATAAGCCAAAATAAAAATGGCACCTTTCTTAATAAATTTTCTTGTCATATAAAACATGAATTAACTTAATAATATTATATTTTTGAGATATTATGACTTACATTTTTTATTTGAAAATTTATCTAATATTAAAATTTATGAATCATTATTCCTCCAAATTAATTTGGAACTATTTCTCGTTTCTATTGTTATATTTTTAAGATTTTCACTAAAATACTTACTGGGAAAAAATTTATGAAAATTATAATTAATTTTATTATCAATATTTTTATGGCTAGCAAGAAAAATAATCTTTTTTGAATCAGAATAATTTGCTACAAGATATATTTTTTCATTTAGTCTGTTTCTACTCTTGCCAATAATCCTACCGCTGATTTGTACCCCTTTTTTTGGATTAAAATCTATCTTATTAAATTGATGATATATTTTTATTTGGTTTTTTTTATTATATAATTCTTTTAATGTTAATAATTTATGCCATCCAAGTGGTTTTACAATAAGTTCATTTTTTAAATAAGCAGGTGCTAAGTCTTTATGGTGTGGTGCAGCATTACAAAGAACATCTATTCCCTTTTTCTGAAAAGCGATTTGATCGGATATACAAAGAAAATTCTCCCTATTTTTCGCACTTAATTCATACATCTTATCCCAAATTTTAATGAATGAATCACCTCTGAAATTTCTAAAAATTTGACTCTGCGGGAAACCTCCAAGAGTTATTAATAAAGTTGAAATTCCTATAAGAGGTTTATATATTTTATTTTTTCTGCTTTCTGCAATTATTCCAAGTAATAAAATTGCAGAAAGACCCATCATAAGAGTGTGTGTAGTATATCTTGAACTACCTGCAACTCTTAAACCAAAATCAGATCTGGATAAAGTTGTCATAAAAGCAAAACCAGCACTAAAAATACAAGGTAATAGTAATATCGGTAATTTATCTTTGTGAATGGTTGGCCTTGCAATAAAGAAACTGAGAATAGCAATTATAATTAATACAAACAATCCATGCCATATTCCTCCAAAAAGCATTCCAAAGAAAAATTTTAAATCAAATTTATATGATGGATGAAATCCAGGTTTTGAATAATTCAAAAAATAAAAAAATGTCAATAATGAGAAAAATGAAGAGATGATAGATACAAAACCAAGACGGATATCTTTTATTAATGAACTTATAGAGAGAGCAAATGAGACTGCGATTCCTTGCCCAGTGCTAAATATAGATAGCCAAGGAATTAAAAATATTAATGTAGATTTCAAATTTAAATTAGATTTTGGTTTATATTCTCCAACTAAAATTAATCCTCCCAGCAAAACTAAACTATTAGTTAAAAACCAGGGAACCTGAAATTCCCAAATAAAGTTTTGCCACTGCCAAGGATGGACTAAAATTACAATTCCTGAAAAAGTACATATAAGCTTTATTGTCTTGTTTTTAAATAAATATATATTTATTAGTGTCCAAATACCTCCTGATAATAAAACCAAAGATAAGTTTTGGAAAAGAGCAGACTGTCCTGGAGCAATTTTGAATATATTTCTTTCTATTAGAACAGATAATTTTGAAATCACTATTCTATGCTCATTATGTTGACTAAATATCCATTTTAATAAGGAATCTTCATTACCTTGCTCAACTAATCTATAACTATCTGCATATAAAGTTGGTTTTATCCAATGAATAGTAGATAAATAAAAAAGATTAGTAAAGCTCCATATTATTACAATAATAAGTAGAGAAATTATTAAAAAAATAAAAGTTTTATATGAAAAAACTTTTCTATTAAACAAAAAATTATTTAATTTTTTTAATCTATGCACAGACATTATGTTCAAACCTAAAAAATAATTTTTTGAAAAATTACTGAATATATTTATGGTTTTCTATTGCTATTTTTACACTTTTATTTTTAATCCCTGAAGCCTTCTCAGGGATAATATTTATATAAGATTCTTTTTTAAAAAAATCATTATTTATTTCTTTTATTTTTAATTTTGTTATGAAAGGAACAAATCTTAATATGGGAACCTTAATTAGCCTATACTTTTTGTCAGTACTTATATTTGAATCAATAATAATCTGTTCAAATCCATTATTGAAAACTGGATTACCCATATTAGTAAAAACTTTTTTATCAGAGGGATATGTTTGGCCACAGGATGGATCAAATTTTACATCATATCCTTTTTTTATGAAATCATATCCAATAATTCGACATGCGAAAGAATAAGTTTGCCAATATCTTTCTTGTTTGATAATTCCAATTTTCTGTAAATAGAACTTGCTAGATAATGAAAAAGTAAAAAACAGACTAACTATTATAAAATAAATTTTTCCAATAACGTCAAAAATTGTTTTTTTATTCATTTGGAATAAAATGAAAGTAAAAAGAGATAATGGAAGTAATCCAGTATATGTAGGATATGAAGGTGAAAAAATATTTGCATCTGAATTGCTACCTCTAGCTAAAGTTACAATTATTGAAAAAACTATTCCTGCTGAAAAAATATAAGTTGAAAATTGAAAATGAGAATCTAATAATATTTCCTTTAATTTGTTATCTGATATTGAATTAAAAATAAAAATAAGTATTAATATAACTAAAAAAGGTAAACTTAAATTAAAGGTATGCCAAATAATTCCTATTAGAAAACTAAATTTGAAACTTAATAATTTATCTATAGTTAGCGTTGAACTATTGCCTGCCAGAGAGTCTATTACTAATAGAGAAATAATAGAAAATATTGCATTGATTAATAAATTAAATTTATTAGTTAATGATTTCATGAAAAATAATATTGACAATGCACTTAAGCAAATTATCCATTGGCTTCCTGAAAAAAAAGATACAAAGACTAAAAAATAAGTTTTTATAAATAACTTTAAATTAATATTACTAGAAAAAACTAAATATCCATTTGTGAATAAAATTAATAAAGGTATATACCAGTGAAGCATAAATCCCCAATTCAATGTTCTATAAGATATTGGATAATTTAAGAAAATGATACCTATAATTATGGAGAAAAAAGTAACCGTAAGTGAATTAATATTGAATCCTCTTTGAAATTTGATTCCACATATCTTTTTTATACTTAAAAAATAAAAAACTAAGCAAATTAGTCTAAAACAACTTGATAACAATAAGTTAAAACCACCAGGCAAACCACTAAATTTATAACTTAACCAAGACAGTGCTATCGGGATACTAAGTTGGTGCTCATTATGCTTTTTAATAATTGATTGAAGAAAATCATTACTTGTTATGCTCCAATCATCCCAAAAAAGAATATTGGAGGGCTCTTCAAAAATAGCTGCATGTAAATTAACAAAAAACTTAAGTGTTAAAAAAAGATTTAAAGATATGAATGAGATAATAAAAATTGAATAAGCTAAATTTTTTAATTCATTATTAGTAGTTATTTTTAGGCCCATAAAACTATAAATTAATGAACTTTTACTTTATTATTACTAATCAATATATAAAATTTTATTTATTTTTAAATCTTTGCAACATTAATTACCTATAATATAATTCTTGGTATATTATGACATGTTATATTTAAAAAAATTTAAATAAATAATGGATTGAGTTTTTATAAATAAATCAATGGATCAAGAACTAAATTCACATAGAAAAATAATTAAATATTTAATAAATAGTTCTATTAAAAATATTAATACAGTTTTTAAGCTGTTTAAAATGTTATATCAACAAAATTCAGAATTTAAAAAAAAAGGGAATTTTGAATTTAGTAAAGAAGATTATTTTGTCAAAAAAGCTGAAGATTTTTTTGGATTTAAAAATCAGCAATTAAATATAGAGAATTATTTTTACATTAATAAAAATAATAAAATTAGTAATCAGGATGAAGTTTTATTATTAGCTGTTTATTGTAATGAAGATAAACTTTCAGAATTTCAAAAGAATTTAATAAAAGCTTATAAGTCAGCAGGGTATAAAGTTCTATTAATAATAGCCTGTAGTGATATCGATTTTTATGATCAAAATATTAGTAATGAAAGTGATATTGAATTGATAAGAAATAATTTAGGTTTTGACTTTGGAAGTTGGTCAAATGCAATAAGTGTTTTTAATAATTTAAATATTGCTAAATCAATTACGCTTACTAATGATAGTATTTGTTTAATAAATTATGATATAAAACTTCTAAAAAAATTAAAGCGTAAGATTAATGATTCTAAGAAAGATATAATTTTTCTTACTGAAAATAATGAAGTATTAAATCATAATCAAAGTTACTTTTTTACATTTAAAGAATCTGCGATAAAAAAAGGAGTATTAGAAAACTTTAAATACGATTCACACAACTTAGATAAAAATGAAATTATTAGAGATGGTGAAATTGGGATGTCTCATTTTCTAAAATATAAGGGTTATACAATTGATACGCTTTATAAATTTTCAAACTACAAAAAAAATATTTTGATAAACCAATGGGAAATGCTTTTAGGGGAATCTTTCCCATTTATTAAATTAAAGCTCTTTGAGGAAAATTTTGTTGATACTAACAAAATAAAAAATAAAAATTATCTTAATAATCAAGTTCTCGATGATATAAATTCGCATATCCAAAGTAGAGGTAAACTTGAAGAAAGAATATTATATAAAGAATACGAAAATATTAAAGAAGAAAAAGATTTAAATTATCCCCCATATTTTATCTTTAGACCTATAGCTTTAGATATTCAAGATTTAAGTTTAAGCAATACTAGAGAAATTAAATATATATGTATTCTTCATGCTTTTTATTCTGATTTAGGTATTAATCATATAAAAAAATTAATTGCACTTAATATTCTATTCAAATTAGTAGTAACTACAGATGATGAAGAAAAGAAAAGAAAGATAAATGATTTTTGTATAGAAAACCATCTTGATTTTGAAGTTAATATTCATCCAAATAAAGGCAGAGATATACTTCCCTTTTTAAAAGAACTTAAGAATCTAAAAAATACAAATTTGCCAATTTTGCATATTCATACAAAAAAATCTCCTCATGAAGAGGCTTTAAAAGATTGGGGTAAAGATACTTTGTCTAAACTTATATTTAATCAAAAAAATGTTTTATCAATAATTGAAATTTTAGAAAAAACAAAAATTGGTATAGTTTATCCAGATTTTCCAAAGATTATAAAAAATAGAATTAATTGGGGATATAATTTTAAAACAGCTTCATCAATATTAAATGATCTAAATATACATATTGACGTAAATGATTTTTTATTATTTCCAGCAGGTTCAATGATGTGGTTTAAATTTGATTCTATAAAGCAAATCCTAAATTATGTTGATGAAGATTTGTTCCAAGAAGAGGCAGGCCAAGAAGATGGGACAACAGCACATGCCATTGAAAGATTGTTTTTCTTCTTATGCAAAAGTAATGGGTATGACTATCTTCCAATTACAAAACCTGCTTATGAAAAAGATTCTTCAAAATTAATAAAAAAAATGCGAGTCCCCACTTTTCGAAAGATTGATCATCTAATTGATTATTGCAAAAAATACTTTTCACCAGAATTTAAAAGAATAATTAAAGGATTTTTGCCTGAAAATGATAATATTACATACCCTGTAATCTTCAAGAAGAATAATAATAATGGTTCTAGGATTAATTTGATAATACCTACTTTGGAACCAGAGAAGATATATGGCGGAATATCTACAGCCTTAAGATTATTTAAAAGTTTAATTATTCATAATAAATTTGATGAAGTGAGAATTATAGTCTCTAGTGACTTAGTTTCATGTAAGGCTGTCAATTATGTAAGTGATTATTTTGATAAAAATTTTGTAATAAATGGAGGAAAAGGTAGAAAAGAAAATAATTATTTTTCTATAATCCCAATTAAGATAATGAGCGATAGGGTTTTAGATATTAAAAAAGATGATTTTTATGTTGGATCTGCATGGTGGACAGCAGAACTAGGTTTTCGAATAATTGATCAACAAGAAAAGTATTTTAATGATTTTAAGAAACTAGTTTACTTTATACAGGATTATGAACCAATCTTTTATCCTCATAGTTCTATCTCTGCAATAGCAAAATCTACTTATCAAAATGGTCTTAAAACTATTGCGATTATAAATTCAGAGGAGCTTTATAATTACTTTATAAGTAGATTTGAATTTAGTGATTCTTATTATGTCCCATTTGAATTGAATGAAAAACTTAAAAGGGAGTTAATAAAATATGATAATTATTCAAAAAAAGAGAAAATTATTATTTGTTATGGAAGACCATCAACGCCAAGAAATTGTTTTGATTTAATTAAAAAAGGCTTAATTAATTGGCAGGAAGTAGATGATCAAAATCATATTAATTTATGGAAAATTTATTTTGTAGGTGAAAAATTTGATAAAAATTTAATTAGTGGAATAAGAAATGCTGAATTATTAAATAAATTATCTCTTAAGAAATATGCAGAATTGATGAAAAAAGCAAGTATTGGAATTTCGTTAATGGAAAGTCCACACCCTAGTTATCCGCCTATTGAAATGGCACTTTTTGGCGTAAATGTTATCACTAATACTTATGAGTCTAAGGATTTATCAATAAGGAATAAAAATATTTATAATTTACCAAAAACAAATGCAAACGAAATTTCAAGATCATTAATCTCTTTGACTAGAGAAAAGAATAATAATACTTTAGGCCCCCTATTGAATTGTCCCAAATGTCAAGGCCAAATTTTTGATCCCAAAAAAATATTTAATAAATAATTTGTAATCATAATATAGTTTTTTAAGAATCTTTAGAATAAGAAAATATTAATAAAAAAGATTTTTGGTTTAAGATTTATTTATATTTACATAGTTCGATATAGATCAAAGGATTGGTATATTAAAAAAAGTTGAATTTAAAAATGCTAAATAATTTTTATAAATCATATAAATTTTATCTTTTATTATTATTAATTTTTTTTGTATTTACCGACCAGCAATCGTATAAATTACTTTATGGAGAGGATGCTACTTGGATAAATAATTTTTTACGCGGGGATATTTATAAATCTCTGTTCCCAAGATCTAATTTTTTAGTTTTAGGCGCTTCATTGCCTCAGGTTATATGCCTTTCTATTGCTAAGAATCTTTCTCAGTTTGCAATTTTAAAGTCTTTTTTATCGTATTTCTTAATTTTTTTAATTTCCATTTCAAATCTTCTTAATAATTTTCTAAGTAGAAAAATTAGATTACTTTTGGCGGTTTTTTGTTTTGTACCATTAACTAATAGCATAGATTTTGAGGTTTTTGGTAATTTACATAATTTGGTTTGGTATTATCCTTTATTAACAATTAACCTTCTTTGCTATATTTTTTATTACATAATAAATAATAGATATCAAGAAAAAAAAGTAAGTTATAAATTTTTTAATTTAATATTTATTATTTTCTTTTTAACATCATTTTTGTTCCCAATCTGCGCAATATTAGTTTTATTATCTCAGATTTTTTTCGTCGTTATAAAGACAAATTACTTAGATAAAAAATTATTTATAAAAAATAAAATTATAATTATTTCTTCTATTATTACTCTTTTATTTTATTTATTCAGTATTAAAGATAGAAGTGGATCTATTATTGAAGAAAATATAAATAATTTGAATTTTTTCAAATATTCAGAGTTTTTTATTCGAGTCTTTAATGAACCCTTTACTTCTTTATTTACCCATAATAATTATTTGGGATTTTATTTTTTAATGATTCCTGCAGTTTTAACAATATTGATGTTCAATTTTATATTATATTTAGATACTTTTTTAGTCTCTTTTAGATATTTTTTAAAAAGAAAAAAGCCTAATTTAACAATTGAATTAGTTAATTTGTTTTTATTAATACTGATAATATCTAATACAATAATTTTTTATTATTCACGTTTTCCAGAACTTGCTTATTTTCTTTCGGGGTTTACAAATTCCGCTTATCCAGAAAGGTATTATTTATATCAAAACCAAATCAATGCAGTTATAATTTTTACTTTATTGTCAAATACTATTAATAGTCAATATTTAAAATCTTCTATAAATCAAGTAAATATTAATTTTGGACAATTTTCTAAATATTCCTTTTTTAAAATTCAAAAAAAATTATTTACCACCATCTTATTTATTTCTATTATGATTTCAATAATTTCCAGATTAGGTAATTTTATTTTAACTGATTACGACAAAAATATATATGTCTATAGTACTTGTTATATTGATGAAAAAAATATATATGTTGATGGATTTCCTAAGGAATTTAAAACTAAAATACCAAAAGAAAGTATTTATTTTAAAAATGCTTTAGATAATTGCAAATTTGAAAAAAATTGAATTTTATATATAAAAAACTAAATTCCTCTTTGATTTTGATAAAGCTAATAAAGATAAAGATATCATTATAAAATTTAAAATTAGTAAGCCAAAAGCTGGGGTTAAAAGTAATTCACCATTTATTAATGAATTTCTTAATAGAGAAAGAACTTGATAAATTGGATTGAAATCTGCAATTATTTTTAATTCTCCAAGGTTTTTTTCGGTATAAAAAATTGGTGAAAGTAGAAAAATTAATTGAGTTATTATTGGCAATAATTGATATAAATCTTGAAACCTAATTGCGGCTAGGCAAATTAATAATGGTAGCCAAAAAATAAATAAAAATAAGTTTAGAATATGTATTGGAGAGAAAATAATTAAATTAATAAGAATATTAGGGGATAAAAATGCTATGAAAATAATTATTATTAGAAAAGATTGTACAAAAGTTTGTATTTGAAAAGCCCATTCTTCTAAAACATAAAATATTGGATGAACCTTAGAATTCAATATGTTAGATGAGTTATGATCAAAAATAGAGGGAGATGAATTAATTGCTCCACCTAATGTTGCCCATATAGAAAAACCTAATCCTAAATAGATAAAATATTGAGTTATGTCAGGTACTTTAAATACTATTCCGTATACACCACCAAGAACTAATGAAAATAATAGATTTGCTATCCCTAACCAAAGACTACCAATTACAGTTCGAGAGAATCTGGCTCTCGTTCTTGCAGTGGCTGTGAACCACCATGCTCGCCTTGTCTCAAATCCGTATTGAATTAACTTTCTAACTTCCTGAATCATAAAAATCTAAAGCATCTTCAAGTTTACCATCAAATACAATTCTTCCCTCTGAAAAAACTAACCCTCTTTCACAGAACTTTCTTAAAAGTTCCTTTGAATGACTTGCTAATACTAATGTCCCTGTTTTCTTTATAAACTCAGTGAGCCTTTTTTGTGCCTTTTCATAAAAAGCAGCATCCCCTGCGCCAAGTCCCTCATCTAAAGCCAAAAATTCATGAGTCTGATAAGTTAATAGTGAAAAAATCAATCTAGCAGTCATACCTTCACTGTAAGTTCTCACAGGTAATGCAATGTAATCTCCTAAATCGGAGAAATTTTTTATATCCTCTAAAAAATCACTGAAATTTCTTAGGTTGTTGTTAATGAATAAGTAATGTGCCTTTGCTGCATCTATTCCAGTTAGAAAATCTGAGACTAAAAGAGACCTTTGAAGCATTGGATAAGCTTTTGTTGAACATTTCAAAATTCCGCTGGTGGGTTCATATATTCCTGAAACTAACCTTATAAATGAACTTTTACCGGCCCCGTTGTGACCTATTAAAGCAATTCTTTCACCTGAATAAATTGTTAAATTAATGTTTGATAATGCTTTAATTATTGTATTGCCTTTGTTTTTTGCAACTTTACCACCAGTAATCGATCTTACAAATGTTTTTTTTAAAGATAGATCTGTTTTACTTATAACTGGGATATCCAAGCAAACATTATCTGCCGTTAAAATTACCTTTTTTGTTTTCTGCATATACTAATTTAATACTGGAAATTATAGTCGAAAAATAGATTTATAAAATTATATACCAATTCTTTCCCCATTATATTTGCTTTTTTCTAATATTTTTTTGCACCAAGAATAATTATTTATATACCACTTAACAGTTGTCTCTAATCCTTTTTCAAAACCATATTTTGGCATCCATCCTAGTTCTGCAGTGATTTTTGTTGAATCTATTGCATATCTTTTGTCGTGACCAGGACGGTCTTGTACATAAGTAATTAATTTACTATGGTTACTTGGTAATGATTTTTCATTGTCCATTATCTCACAAATCCTATTAACAATATATTTGTTTGTTTGTTCTCCATAACCACCAATGCAATAAGTTTCTCCTGGTATACCTTTTAAAGCACAAAGTAATAGAGCATCAACATGATCTTGAACAAAAAGCCAATCCCTAATATTACTACCATCACCATAAATAGGTATTGGCTGATTATTAATTGCTTTTGTTATTACGAGTGGAATAAGTTTTTCGGGAAATTGCCAAGGTCCAAAATTATTTGAGCAATTTGTTATGAGGCATGGCAAATTATATGTATGAAAGTAAGCCCTAACTAAATGATCACTTGAGGCTTTAGAAGCTGAATAAGGACTTCTTGGATCATATGCTGTCTCTTCATTGAATTTACCAGTATTGCCCAAGGAGCCAAAGACTTCATCAGTACTTATGTGATGAAAAATAAATCTTTTGTCTGAATTTTGGACCCTATTTCGTAAATAACTTCTTGTGGCCTCTAATAAATTATATGTTCCAACAATATTACTTTCAATGAAGTCTCCAGGAGTTTGAATAGATCTATCAACATGACTTTCTGCAGCTAAATGCATTATTATATCTGGTGCAATTGAATTAACCAAATCGTCTAATTTGTTTTTTTCTGTGAGGTTTAATTTAAAAAAACTATAATTAATATTTTTTTTCTCTTTTAAAATATTTTCAATACCCGTGTCATCACTTGCATAACCATATTTGTCAATATTATAGATTGAGAATCTATAATCATTTATTAACTTTCTGACTAAACAACCTCCTATAAAGCCACTTCCTCCAGTAATGAGTATTTTCATTTAATAACTTATTTTTTTTAATTCTAATTCTTGGTTGTCATAAATTTTTATTTAAAAGCTATAAAACTTCAAAAATCTTTATGACTTATATTTTGTAAAACTTCATTTAATGAAGACCTCCAATATGTTTGTTCAATGTTTAGCTTTTCTTTTGTTTTTGTACAGTTTAAAATTGAGAAGCTTGGTCTTTTTGCCTCCGTTTTGTACTCTTCTGATGAGATTGGTATTACCTTTGCAGGTTTTTTAATTAAGTTGTATTTTTCTCCTAACTCTCCTATTGAAATCGCAAAATCATACCAACTTGTTACTCCAGAATTAGACCAATGAAAAACTTCGCTTTCGAAATCTTTATTTTTAAGTTTCTCAATAAACTCCCAACATACTTTTGCTAAATCAATTGTTGATGTTGGACATCCTACTTGATCTGAGATAACTCTTAAGGATTTCCCTTCTTCCGAGTATTTCTTATGCAATTTCAGCATTGTTAAGCAAAAATTATTTCCAACTGGTCCATATAACCAACTTGTTCTAATTATTACCGCATTGGGTAGTTTAAGAATAAGTTCCTCTCCTTTTAGTTTTGAAGCGCCATATACTCCTAGTGGTTTACAAATATCTTGCGTTAAATAACTTTTAGATTTATCGCCTCCAAAAACAAAATCTGTACTAATGTGAATTAATTTACCACCATAAGAAGATAATACTTTTGCAATGTTTTCTACACCAAATGCATTGACTTTAAAAGCTTTTTCTTTTTGATGCTCTGCTTGATCAACTTGTGTATAGGCCGCTGTATTTATAATCCAATCAGGCTTAAGATTTAAAATTAAATCCTTGCAGGATTCAAATTTTTCTAAATCAAAGTGTTTTTTTTCAAGTCCTATTACTTCGTAAGGTTTTCTTCCCGAATTTACAATGGCTTTACCAAGTTGACCATTAATTCCTGTTACTAGGATTTTCATTAGAAAAGAAGTTCCGTATTTATTTCAGAGAGTTTTTTTGCAAATTTATCTTTTTCACTTAAGAGAACATTTGAATTAACTAATTCTAATGGCCATTCAATTTTTATTTCGGGGTCATTCCATAAAATACTGATTTCACATTCCTTGCTCCAATAATTACTAGTTTTGTATAGAACTTCTGCGGTCTCGGATAAAGTTAAGAATCCATGTGCGAATCCCTCTGGAATCCAAAACTGAGTCTTGTTTTTATCCGATAAATTAATTCCTGCCCATTTCCCAAATGTTTTTGAAGCTTTTCTTAAGTCAACAGCGATATCAAATATTTCTCCATTTATACATCTCACTAATTTCCCTTGTGGAATAGGATTACTTTGGAAATGTAAGCCTCTTAATACCCCTTTAGAAGATTTAGAGTGATTATCTTGAACAAAATTTACAGTAGGTTGCTTATTGGTTTTTAAAATTTCTTCCCAACTTTTTTGATTCCAACTCTCAAAGAAAAAGCCTCTATCGTCTCCAAAAACATTTGGAATGATGGAAAGTAAATCTTTAATTTCCTCTCCACTGGTAGTAAATGCTTTTTTAAAATTAATGTTCAATTTTTAGTCCTCTAATAAGGAAATTAAGTATTTTCCGTATCCGCTCTTTAGTAAAGGCTTTGCTAAAGAAATTAAAGATTCATCATTTATCCATTTGTTTCGCCATGAGATTTCTTCTGGACAACTTATTTTGATCCCCTGTCTATTTTCTAAGGTTTTAATAAAAGAAGATGCTTCATGTAATGAATCAATAGTGCCAGTATCAAGCCAAGCCATCCCCCTCCCAAGCAGTTCAACATTCAAATCCATCTCTTCTAAATAAAGTAAATTTAAGTCGCTTATTTCGAGTTCACCTCTATTTGAAGGTTTTATCTTTTTTGATTTCTCTATTACAGAATTATCATAAAAATAAATACCAGTAATTGCATAATTGCTTTTAGGTTTGGTTGGCTTTTCTTCAATATTTAGAACTTTTTTATCTTCTGTAAAGTTTACGACGCCATATCTTTCAGGGTCGGAAACCCTATAAGCAAAAATTGTTGATTTAGATGAATTACTTGCATCTTTAAGCAACTTTCCCAAGCCTTTGCCATAAAATATGTTGTCTCCTAGTACTAGAGAGACAGGGGATTGACCTATAAATTGTTCTCCTATTAAAAAAGCCTGAACAATACCTTCTGGCTTTTCTTGAACCTCATAAGATAATGAAATTCCGAATTTTGAGCCATCACCTAACAATTCTTGAAATTTGCATTTATCTGAAATGGTTGTAATTATCAAGATTTTTTTTATTCCTGCAAGCATTAAAATCGACAAGGAATAATAAATCATCGGTTTATCATAAACTGGTAGAAGCTGTTTACAAGTTGCTGTTGTAATTGGAAAAAGTCTACTACCGGTTCCACCAGCCAAGATAATTCCTTTTCTTTCTTTTAACTCTTCTAGATTCATTTAGTAAATTAAGCGAGTTATGAGATTAATGATTAATTTATCTTACTTTAAAAGATTTATTGTTTTTATATTTTATTAAGTAATAATCCTATTGTTAGGATAATAGTCTCTATTTTTGATTGCCTATAAACTCCTGATTTTATAAAGAAAGTAATTTTTCTTTTAAGATTTCCTGATTTCCTTGCATTTGAGAAATAATTTAAAACTTTAAGATTCTCCTTAGAAAAAATTTCTTCATTTTGTCTTAAATTCCGTATGTTTACTTCAAGCCAATATTGATATTTTCCTAAAACAAAAGTAATTAGTCTTTTTACTTTCTCAAAAGTACTGCTATTCATCCCAATTAGGTTTTCATTATGCTGCCTATATCTAACTGTTCTTTTGTTATCGAAAATGATTTTACCTCCTGCTGCCGAGACTATCAAATAGCACCACCAGTCATGTGATATGTAATTTTTACATTTTATAGTTTTACTTACTATCTCTTTAGCCTTTTTATTTAAAACGATAGTGTTACCCCCTGCAATGTTTTGCAAAATGGCATTCCTGAAAACTGCAGGTCTTTTAAATATTTTTGAAGATCCTATTTCTTTTGTGCAATCTTCATTATAGTATTTTGTTCTAGAAAAATATAAATAAGCGGTTAATTTGTTTTTATTTTTTAGAGTTTTTAAAGCTTCCTTTATTTTATCCTTTTCCCAAATGTCGTCTTGATCGCAAAATGCATAATAGTCAAAATTACCTTTAATCTCTTTTAGCCCATGTAAAAAATTCTTTGCATATCCTAGGTTAGACTCCCTTTTTATTATTTTTATTTGGTTATTGAATTTTTGTCTTCCATTAATTTCATTTTTAATTATTTTTTGACTGGAGTTGTCATCAAAAATGAAAATTGAAATATTTTTATGAGTTTGGCAAATAATACTATCGATTTGCTCTAATATATACTTATTCCCATTATAAAATCCTAATATAACTGCGACTCTAGAGTTATTGTTTTTTATCATTAAATATTACTATCAAAAAAGATCACCTTTTTCAAATATTGTCATAAAAAATTAATTTTAAATTTGAAATTTAAATAGTCTTTTGAGGAAAAAAATGAAATTAGTTATTTGGTGTAGGTTTTGACCCTCGCGCATTAAGAACTAATCTTAGTGTTTTAAACAAAATCAACAAATCTAAAAGAATTGAGAAATGACTAATATAGTAAATATCGAAGCTTAATTTCTTTGTTGTGTCTAATATACTTGCTCCATAAGGGTAATTAACTTGTGCCCAACCACTAATACCAGGTCTGAGTATATATCTGCAGTTATAATAAGGAATATTTTCTAAAAACTCACTTTCTATTTCTGGTCTTTCTGGTCTAGGACCTATCAAACTCATAGTTCCTTTGATTACACATAAAAGCTGAGGAAGTTCGTCTAATCTTGTCGCCCTAATAATTTTCCCAATTTTTGTTACCCTTGGATCCCTTCGTTGTGACCATTGAATACCATTTTTTTCAGCATCGATTTTCATACTTCGAAATTTAATTATATCTATTGGATTGCCATTCAAACCTGTTCTAGTTTGTTTATAAAATAGTGGTCCCCTATCTTCTAGAAAAATTAAAATGCTTATTATTATAAAAAGGGGTGAGGTAATTATTAAAAGAAGAAAACTTACAATTATATCTCCAATCCTTTTCGTTCTTAATTGATAAGTATCTTCAATAGATTTTAGTTTTTCAATCAGTTGATATTTATGATCTATTATATTTGTTGGCATCCTATGGAATTCCCTCTCAAACCATGACAGTAATCCTTCAACCAATACCCCCTTCAACTTTGATTTAAAAATTATGTCTAGATTAGTTTCGTTTATATATGTAGATTCACCAATTATGATACCTTTTGTATTATCAAAATTTTCTAAATTAAGATTGTCATCATTAGAAATGTGTTGAATAAAAAAATCTTTCTTTTTTGTTCCGATTTCGTCAATAATTTTTTTAAATTGAGTTTCTGGTCCATAAAAAATCCACTTGCTTTTTTGGTCGTAAATGTTGTACGTAATTATACTAAAAAAATATTGAACGAATAGACTGCATATAGAGATATAAAGAGATGATCTAATAAATAAATTACTTAATTTTCGTGATAAAAAACTTGAAAAATCTACTGTGTTGAAATAAAAAGTAAGTGGCAACCACCAATTTACTATAAGGTAAATAAGGTTGCACAATGTAAGCATTACTATTACTTTAATAACTGCTTTTGAGAAGCTATTAAATGTTATATTCGCAATTTTGATATACCTTCCTAGAACATAACTAACTATTATCCAAAATAATGCTAGGCTTACAGATACATATTGATTTGGGTATAAACCTATTTCCTTATTGAAAATAAAGTTATACAAATAAATATTTACAAAACAATCTATGCTCATACCTATAATTTTTCTTCTTCGGCTGATTATCCATGGTAATGCAAAATTCATTTATTCCTATATATATTATTTATACTACTGCAGTAAATTATAGTAAAAAATTTATTTTTTATTTCCTTCCATAAAAATAATGATCATTTTTCATTAATTATATTTCTTGAACCTGAAAGTAATATCCAAAATATCAAACTAATTCTACCGTCAAAATATTGAACATCAATCATTTGAGAAGATAAAATAAGTACTAGAGCAGTTACCCAAGATTTATCATAAATATTTTGAGTTGGTTTTACATGTAAGAATGTTTTTTCTATAGAAATATAGGCAATTTTGAATATTGGAAAAAATATTAATATTCCAACAGGTATTCCATAACTAATAATTAATTCTAAAGGTAAATTATGAGCATGACCTTTCCATAAACCGGTTTGCATTTTGAAAATTTCAGGAAATGAGCCTGCCCCAGTTCCAAATATTGGATAATTCATTATTGATGAAAAACCTGATTTCCAGATCTCTATTCTAGAAAACTGAAAATCGCTGAATTCCATCCAAATTGTCTCAGGAATAAAGCCTTTAAAAATTTTTTGAATCTTGATTCCAAAAATAGGAAAAATCGTTGAAGATATTATCAAAGCTAGTCCTAAAATTAAGTTTCCTATTAAACTCAAGCCTTTTCTTCCAAACATTAACAAACTTCCCAGAAATATTCCGAACCAAGCTGATCTTGAATTTGTTAAAACAGTAGAAAAAGAAATACCAATAGTAAAAAAATATACAGAAAGACGCTGAAGAATATATTCTCTATTATCTAATAGAATTGCGATACAAAATGGCCAAATTACATTTAACCATGTCCCTGCATAGTTAGGATTATTAAATAAACCAGTTAAACCGGTAATATCATTTTCTAAAGGTCTTTGATACCAAATTATTAATCCATTAAAAATTTGAAACGGCCCATGCCAATCAAAAAAGGCCTGCCCTAATCCAGTTATTAATACAGGGAAGGAACCTGTTAGGAGCATTAATGAGGCTTTTCTTCTTTTTTGAGTTGAATTGATGTATGGCTTAAACCCATTGAAACACCAAAAAAATGGTATCCAATTAGCTAATCCTATCCATGAAAGATTTTGATTAAAGTCATAGAGTAAGTGATTATTTGCAAAAGTATGAATTATTGAACTAATAATCATTAAAATCCCTCCACCATAAAAAAAGAGATTTAAATTATCTTTAAAAAGATCTTTTTTATGAATACAGGTACTAATGATTAGAGATATTAATAAAAATAATGAAGCTAATGCAAACGCTGATGGTAATAAAAATAATCCAATATAGAAAAAATAATAATTATAGTTATTTTTTAAATATATAATTTTTTTAAATCAATCCAATTTAATATTAAATGTAACCTCTACATATTGGAATTAAAGATTAGTTTTTGAAATTTTACAAATATTTATATACGCTTCCTGCAGGATTCGAACCTGCGACCCACTGCTTAGAAGGCAGTTGCTCTATCCAGCTGAGCTAAGGAAGCTTAGATATTTTGAGAATTTACTTCAAGAACTTGAGCAGAGAAAATATCACTACTTTAAAAAGTCCTTTGGCTAATAACTCAAATTATCCATTTATTTTATATCAAACGCGTACCCCCTAAGTAGTAAATCTTAAAAAATAAATACTATAAATATTTAATAAATTCTTTTTAAATGTTTTTAGAAGTTAATAAATTTTTCATTGAAGTTTTTAAAAAGATCTCAAATTAACTTTATATTTCGGAACTTTAATATCATTTTAATTATTCCTTGAAAATTAAATTATAATTAAAATATTATGAATTTTTGATTTGGCTAGGAGACTTACTGAAGAACAAATAGAAGAAATTATCAAATGTTTTGAAGATGGAGCAAACATAGATATTTTGTCTCAACAATTTAATTGCACCAAATTGACAGTTACAAGAAATCTAAAGAAAAATCTTGGAGAATTAAAATATATTGATTTATTAAATAAAAATAAATCTTTATTAGGAAAATTTAAAACAAATAAAATTCAAAGTAGTGATGTATTAAAAACAAATATTAATAATGCAGATTTAATTAAATATTCAAATAATCCTAAACTTATAAAAGAAAATATAACTACTCCAAATTTTGACACAAATAATTCTTTTTTAGAAATTGCTCCTTTAGATTATGAGATAGACAATTTTTCTCGAAAAGAGTTAACTTCAATTCCAATATCAGAGGTAGATTTCCCGAAAGTTGTTTACATGATAGTGGATAAGAAAATTGAATTGCAGATAAAATTATTAAAAGATTTTCCTGAATGGGATTTCTTGCCAGACAATGATTTGAAAAGAAAAACTATAGAAATATTTTTTGATTTAAGTCTTGCTAAAAGATCTTGTAATAAGGAGCAAAAGGTACTAAAAGTACCAAATACTGATGTATTTAGAATTACAGCACCTATTCTTCTGGAGAAAGGAATTTCAAGAATAGTTTGTCCAGAGACTTTAATAGCTCTATGAGCAATGTTTTATTCATTATTCATATCTAAAACTAGAAAGCTTCCTAAAAGAGAACCTATTATAAAACTAGAACCTACTATAAAACTTATGGGTAGTTCTATGGTTTCTTCTATTAATAAGTCCACTTTGCTTTTTTGTGAACTGTTTTGTATCCCAATAAATAAGAGAAAAAATAAACAAGAATTGAAAATTGCCGATAATAATAATTTTTTAATTATGAAGCTCATATAAATAAATTTTTTTGTATTAATCTTAAATCAAATTATATATTTCGCTTTTTTTTATTCCGTTTTTCTTTGCTAAATATTTAGAAGCTGCTGATAAGCTTAAGCCGGCATTTATTAATTCGTTTAGATCTTTTTTTATGATTAATTTATCTAAATTGAAATCTTTTTTTTTGTTAATACCTTTTATGACTATTGTTATTTCACCCACAACCTCTTTATCTTTAAATAATTCTGAGACTTCTTTAATAGTATACCCGATATGTTCTTCAAATTTCTTTGTTAATTCTCTAGCTATCATAATTTCTCTATCACCTCCACAGAACTCATATAATTCCCTTAGTAATTTTTTTAGCCTTTTAGGAGACTCATAAATTATGGTCGTTTTTATATTTTTGCTAATTTCAAAAAGAACTTCTTCTCTTTCACTTTGCTTTCTGGGAAGGAAACCTTCAAATACAAAGGTAGAGGAAGGTAAACCACTTGAGATCAGTGCTGTTATGGCAGCACATGCACCCGGAATTCCAATTATATCAATACCTTGAGATCTTGCGATTTTTGCAATATCTTCACCTGGATCGCAAATTCCTGGCATACCAGCATCACTTACTATCGCTATTGATTTTCCTTCTTTAAGATCTTTTAATAAATTTGGGGTTTTTATTAAAGAATTTTGTTTATTAAAACTTATAAGTTTATTTGAAATATTAAACTTATTCATTATTTTTTTTGTTTGTCTTGTATCCTCACAAGCAACTAAAGAGACATTTTTAAGAATATTTAATGCTCTTTGGGATATATCATTTAAATTACCAATTGGCGTGCCAACTAAATATAATATGCCGTTTTCCGGTTCAGCTTTCCTATGCGATAATGAAGAATTATTATTCATTTAATGATTGGATTACCTTTTGGTGTAGATATTAATCATCTTATCGATGATATAAGAATTATCAGCTGGCAAGCAGCAGATGTTTTGCTTTATTACTCAAATTTGTTAGAAGATTCAGATGATAAAAGAAGAATACTCAAAAATAATAATGAAGATGATCCTGTAACTTTGGCGGATCTAAAAGTTAATGAATTGATTATTAAGGGAATTAATGAAAAATATAAAAATATTAATTGGGATATTTTGAGTGAGGAAAATGTAAAAAATTCTTTAGAAAATTTTGATAGTAAGAATGATTGGATATGGGTTCTTGATCCACTTGATGGAACGAAGGACTTTATTCAAGGAACAGGTAATTATGCAATGCATTTGGCATTGAACTTTAAAGGTAAACCTTATATAGGTTTTGTCTTATTACCAAATAAGAATCAATTTTGGATTACAGATGGAAAAAAAACATGGTGTGAAAAAAGAGATGGATCAAAACAAAAACCAATTCTCTTAAAAAATAAGAATCTTCGAGAAATGACTTTAGTAACAAGTAAAAATCATGTAAATGATGTTTTGGGAAATTTAATTAAGAAAATAAATTTTTGCAAAGTCGAAATTATGGGAAGCATTGGTTGCAAAATAGCCTCAATTATAAGAGGGGAGAGTGATATTTATATCTGTCTTAGTTTGCCAGGGAAAAGCTCACCTAAAGATTGGGATTTTGCTGCTCCAGAATCTATTCTGAAAGCAGCTGGTGGAGCAATTACAAATTTAGATAATCAAGAATTATCTTATGGGAAAAATAATTTTAATCAAGGAGGGATTATAGTCGCAACAAATAATAGAAAAACTCACGGTAATATTTGTTGCGAAATAAAGAAAATTATTGAGAAGAACGAAATTTATCCTTTCTAGTCTTTAATTAAGCGGTGCAACTGGAGTTGGGGTTGGTTCAGGATAAGACATCCCATTATTTTGTCCTACACCTCTTAGAGTTAGATTAATTCTTCCTCTGCTATCAATTTCTCTTACTCTGACAGTTACTTCATCTCCCTGCCTAACAACATCTTCCACTCTCTCAACCCTTGCTTCAGATAGTTGAGAGATGTGTACCATACCTTCTTTCCCAGGCAGTATTTCTACAAAAGCTCCAATAGGTATTATTCTAGTCACAACACCAGAGAAGATCTCACCCTCATGAACCTTGCGTGTTAATCCTTCTATAATCTTTTGAGCTTCCTCAGCAGCAGCTCCGTCATGCGAAGCAATAGTGACAATGCCCCCATCTTCTATATCTATTTTTGTATTTGTTCTTTCAGTGATTCCTTTTATAGTTCTTCCTCCGGGTCCAATAACTGTTCCTATAAGCTCAGGATCAATTCTAAAGCTTAGGAGTCTTGGAGCATGAGGAGAAAGGGATTCTTGAGGCTTATCAATTGCCGCTTGCATTTTTTCTAAAATATGTAATCTTGCAGGACGAGCTTTTTTAATTGCATCAGAAATAATAGAGACTGGTAAACCTGTTATTTTCATATCCATTTGTAAAGCAGTTATACCCTTATCAGTACCAGCAACTTTAAAGTCCATGTCTCCAAGAAAGTCTTCAATCCCCTGAATATCTGTAAGAATTCGTACTTCTTTACCTTCTTTAATTAAGCCCATAGCAGTACCACTTACAGGGGCTTTTAAAGGAACCCCTGCATCTAATAATGAAAGCGTGCTTCCACATACAGACCCCATTGAGGTTGATCCGTTTGAACTTAAAACTTCGCTAACTACTCTTAGGACATATGGGAATGTTTCTTTCCCAGGCAATACAGGAATTATTGCTCTCTCAGCTAATGCTCCATGGCCAATCTCCCTTCTACCTGGAGTTCTCATTGGCCTTGTTTCTCCAACTGAATAAGGAGGAAAATTGTAGTGATGTAGATAGGTTTTTTCAGTGCTTGGATTCAGGTCATCCATTTCCTGAGCATCACTAGGCGTGCCCAATGTGGTTGTTGATAGAACTTGGGTTAAACCTCTTTGGAATAACGCAGAGCCATGCACCCTTTTTGGAAGGATTCCAGCAGAGGCCGAAATTTTTCTAACTTCATCTAAATCGCGTCCATCAACTCTTTTCCCATCATTAATGATTTGGTATCTCATTAATTTTTTTGTTAGTTTTTTAAAGTCAGAGCTCAATAACTTATCATTTTCTGATAATAAAACTTTTAATTGGTTTTCATCTTTCAAAGATTCAATTTTGTCTTGAGTCTCAACTTTTATTTTTTCAAGTTCAAGATCTCTCTCCTCTTTTGATAGATCAAATTTCTTTAAAATTAATTCAATTGGTTTTGTACAGTTTTTCTCTAGATAAGAGGGCAATGTTTTGTCTTCTTCAGGATCAGATGGCTTAATCTGTTTTAGGCCTAAATCTTTTAGTAAATCTTCTTGAGATTTAATGAGTTCAGTAACTGCTTCATAACCAAAATCTATTGCTTCTATAGTATCTTGTTCAGATAATTGGTTGGCACCTGCCTCAATCATGACAATTCCGTCAGGTGAACCTGCAACAACAATGTCTAAATCTCCTTTCTCTATCTCTCTATAGCTTGGATTTAAAATGAAATCATCCCCAATAAGACCAACTCTAACTGCAGCCATTGGCCCATAAAATGGTATCTCTCCAATTAAAGTAGCTATTGAAGCCCCAGTAACAGCCAAAACATCTGCTGGAACCCTCTCATCTAAAGAAAGGCAAGATGCAACTATTTGTATCTCGTCTCTCATCCATGAGGGGAAAAGTGGCCTCATTGGCCTGTCAATTAATCTTGCAATTAAGGTCGCTCTTTCTGGAGGGCGACCTTCTCTTCTCATAAAACCACCAGGAATTCTTCCAGCAGCGTATAATTTCTCCTCATAGTCGCATATTAGAGGTAGAAAATCTGAAGCATCTTTTTTTGTTGTTTTTGTTGCTGTAACTAATAGAGAGGTGTCACCGCACTCAATCATTACTGACCCATTTGCTTGAGGAGCATATAGTCCTGTCGTTAGTCGTATCTCTCGTCCGTCAAACGTGATCGACTTATTTTGTCCTTCCACTTTTTAAATTATAAATCTATACATAATTTATTCTTACATTTTATAGGGACATATTGAGTAAATTATTTAGATAAGCTATAAAAATTCTTAAAATTGTTCTAAAAATGAATTTTAATTTCTTTGATATTGAATTTAGTGTAGAAAATAAAGTACTAAGAAAAATCTAGAGTCACTACCAACTTGATTTAACTACTCCAGGAAGCTCACCATTATGAGCTCTTTGTCTCAACTGATTCCTACAAAGACCAAAGTCTCTATAAACACCTCTAGGTTTACCAGTTGCCCAACATCTATTTCTTACTCTATTAGGAGCTGAGTTTCTAGGTAAACCCTGAATCTTTCTATGTATTTCTAGCCTTTGCATAGGATCTTTTGCGGCATTGAATTCATCTAATAGTGATTTTCTTTTTGCAGCATATTTATTTACAAGCTTTTTGCGTTTGACCTCTCTTGCAATCATGGACTTTTTTGCCATTTATTAGAAATTGTAAACTAAAATTTATTTTAACAGCTTGGCTAACAATTTTTAAAATTTATTTATTGGTTTAATAATTTTTGTACTATTAAAAGCTGACTGGTATCTCTTATTATAAGAAGAATACTAAGTCCTACTAAAAGAAAAAAACTGGATTGAGTAACAACCATTTGTACTTTAACTGGTACGGGCTTTCCCCTAAACCCTTCAATCAAAGTGAAAACAAGCTGTCCTCCATCTAATAGTGGTAAAGGCAAAGAATTGAGAACTGCCAAATTTATAGAAATTAATGCTGCGAATAATAATATCCCGGTACCACCTTGTTGTGATAGTTGGGCACCAATTTCAACGATTTTCACAGGCCCACTTAATTGCTGAGCTGTTGAGGAAAAATTTGTTATTAATCCTCGATAACCTTGTATTGTTTTTACCAAAAGAGTTGAAAATTCATTATTGGTGTAATTAAAAAGTTCGAATATGTTTTTTGTCTTTTTTGTTTCTTTTTTTATATTAGGTTGCAATTGAGCACCTATTGTACCCTTGCCATCTATATTTTTTGGTACTAAAGTTAAATATTTCAGAACTCCATCTCTATCAATTGTTATTGAAATTGGATTATCTGATGAATTTTGAATCTCTTTTACTAAAGCAGAAACTGCTTGATCGCCAACTCCTAAAGTACTGCTTTCGATTTTTAAAATTTTATCCCCAGCTTGTAATCCAGCAAGAGAAGCAGCCTTTTCCGGTTGAGTAGCCAAAACCAAGATACCAGGCTCCGGATCAAATGGAATCCCAATTGTAGTTACATTTACGATTAAGATCGTGTAGGCAAGAATTAAGTTGGCTAATACCCCAGCCGAAATAACAATTACTCTTTGAATAACAGGCCTATTTTTTAAAAGATTTGGATCTTTGGGGTCAATATTATTAATTTCTTCATCAGGAAAGGAAACAAAGCCCCCTAAGGGAAAAGCTCTAAGAGAATAAGTAATATTTTTATATCTTTTCTGAATTATTGATGGCCCAAAACCAATTGAAAATCCATCAACATAGATACCTTGCAAAATTGCTGCAAGGAAATGCCCCATCTCATGAAAAAAAATAAGAAATCCAAGAACTGTTATTGAGGTTAATACATTCATTTAATTATATTAGGAAGTTTTTAAAAAATTTGATCCAAAATATGGAACTAGAGCATCTGGAATTTTTACGCTCCCATCAGTTTGTTGGCCATTCTCAAGAATGGCAGCCATCGTTCTTCCGATTGCAAGCCCACTACCATTTAAGGTATGCAGATATGTATTCTTTTTATCAATTTTTGCTCTTATTGATGATCTGCGAGCTTGAAAGTCTAAACAATTGCTACAACTAGAAATTTCTCTATAACATTTACTACTTGGTAGCCAGACTTCAAGATCAAAAGTTCTGCTTGAAGAAAAACCTAAATCTCCAGTACAAATATCAACTAGTCTATAAGGTAGATTGAGCTTTTTTAAGATGCTTTCTGCATCTGACGTGATCTTTTTATGAGCTTCAGTAGATTTACTTGGATCACAAAACCAATATAGTTCAACTTTATTAAATTGATGAAGTCTTATTAAACCCTTAGTATCCCTTCCATAACTTCCAGCCTCCCTCCTAAAACATGGGCTATATGCAACATACTTAAGGGGTAATTGCTTAGGGTCAATAATATCATTTCTATGAAAAGCAGTTAGTGGAACTTCAGCTGTGGGAGAAAGCCAAAGGTCGTCATTAGAACACTTAAAACTTTCATTTGAAAACTTAGGTAATTGACCAGATCCTGTAAGACTTTCTGAATTTACTAAAGCTGGAGGCATTAACTCTAAATAACCATTTTTAGTATGCATGTCGAGCATAAAATTTATTAGTGCTCTTTCTAATCTGGCCCCATTACCAATAAGTGTAATAAAACGACTTTTTGAAATTTTAGTTGATTTAACAGAGTCAAAAAGATTAAGACTTTCTCCTATTTCCCAGTGAGATTTAAGATTTTCTGTTTCTAAAGGATCTCCCCAAGTTTTTACTTGTACATTTTGACTCTCATCTTTTCCAATAGGAGCATCTTTGCTAGGTAAATTTGGTAAATTACAAATTTCACTATGTATATTTTTTTCTAAGGTTCTTTTTTTTTCTTCAAATTCTGAAATTTTGGTTCTGTATGCATTTCCTTTTTTCTTTAAATTATTTACTTCTGTAGAATCATTGTTTTTAGATTTACTGACTTCATGACCGATCAATTTACTTAACTTTTTGCTCTCAGATTGGAGACTAGATATTTTTATATCAATTTCTTTTTTTTGAAGAGTTAATTCTTGTATTTGGGAAATATTAAAGACTTTTCCTCTTAGGGATAAACTTTCTTCAACTGAAGTTGGATTTTCTCTTATTAATTTTTGATCTAACACAAATTTTTTTTTATACCTTAATTAAAATAATTAATCTAAATTCATTATTAGGGATTTTTGACTAAAAATTAACTAAATTAATGATTCCTAACTTATGGAGTATTTTTAAATAGAATTTTTTTTGCTACGAAGCAGATCGAGCCCGTCCTGTAGATGACCATTCTTTTAGTAAATTAATTTGCTCCTTAGCTGTTCTGGATAACGGAACTAATTCAGAAACCGCCTTTATTAAATCTTTCTCCATAAGTTCTCTATTTTCAGAGAATGAAATATGCATCCCCTCTATTACTGCTTGTTCAAGCTCTGCACCTGAGAATCCATCAGTTCTATCGATTATAGTGGAAAGAGGAAAACTGTAACTTGGTCTTCTTTTTTTTAAGTGCAAATCCAGAATACTTAATCTTTCTTCAGAATTTGGTAAATCAAGAAAAAATATCTCATCAAACCTACCTTTCCTCAATAATTCAGCAGGAAGCTTATCTATAGCATTAGCGGTAGCTATGACAAATACGGCTGATTCTTTTTCAGCCATCCAAGTTAGCAAACTTGCCAAAACCCTTTGACTTGTTCCTCCATCACTTCTAGCATCGCCACCAAAGCCCTTATCAATTTCATCGATCCAAAGAATACAAGGAGACATAGCCTCAGCTCTCAATATTGTTTCTCTTGTTCTTGCCTCGCTTGAACCAACAAGACTAGAAAATAGTCTTCCAACATCTAACTTAAGCAGCGGCATTGACCAACTCTTAGAAATTGATTTTGCTGTGAGCGATTTCCCTGTACCTTGAGCTCCAACGAGTAGGACTCCCTTGGGAATAGGTAATCCATAGTCTCGAGCTTCTTTAGAAAAGGCCCTATATCTTTGTTTAAGCCAAATTTTTAAAACATTTAAACCACCAATATCATCTTGACTTGATTTGGCTTCGAAAAATTCTAAAATTTCACTTCTGGCGATCACTTGTTTTTTTTCTTCAAGAATATCTTTAATATCTTCTTTACTTATTTTTCCTCTTTGAGCAAGTGCCTTTGCAGTGACTTGCTTTACTTTTATTTCGGTGAGCCCACTTGAAGCTATAGAAAGTTCGTTTAAGTCTTGTTCCTGAAGATTTGAATTGGTATTTATAGCAATTTTTTTTATTAAATTTTTCAATTCTTTTTGATCAGGTAAAGGTAAATTTACAATTGTCATTAATTCATCCAAATCTTCTGATGCTGGAAATAAATGAGAACTAATAATTAAATTATGAGTAGTTTTTTTAAGCGCTGAAGAAAGTTCTTTAATAGTTCTATTGATAGATGGATCATCATAAAATTTATGAAAATCTTTAACTAATAAAACTGTTGAAACTTCAGAACTTTGTTCTTTAAGCCAATTAAGTACTCCTAAAGGATTGTTAGAAAATTTACCTTCTTCATTTATTAATCCTTTTATACCGCTAACACAATCCCAGTAAACGCATCTTTTTATATTTAATCTTTCACATGAGAAATTTACTAATTTTTCTAATCTTTCCTCTTCTTTAGTCCTGATCCAAATTAATGAGGTTCTTGATTTTATGAGTAATTCTAAATTTCTACACCAAGAATTCATTATTTAAGATTCGGACTATTTTTTACTGTTAGGTTCGAAAGGTAATCTTTTTTCTGAGATGGTTGAAGCTGAAGTTGTTATTACTTCATTTTTTGCCAATAATTGTTGATCCAAAATTTTCTGTAAATTCTCAGGAAGAGCTTCTTTATTAAGCAAAAAAGTCTGAAATGCCTGGAAAATATTAGCAACTACCATGTATAGTAAGACTCCTGCAGGGAGTGGGAAGAACAAAAACATCCCGGTAATCATAACGGGTGTAATTTTGTTTGCTGTTGATTGCTGTGGGTTTGCAGGCATTCCCTGACTTGATAAAACTTGAGAGAGAAGTAGGGTTAATCCAAAGGCACCTACTAATGCAGCAATGTCCCAATTAATTGCCCCATCTACATAAAAGCCAACTTGACCAAGAGCTTTAATAAATAAAAAACCACTTTTAGCAGCTAGACCAGGAATTTTGGCCTCAATTGTTGCATCACCGGGTTTGATTGGTGTTACTGTACCGTCTTGGGAAACTTTAATATTTTCGGATCCTTTAGAAACTTTCCAAGTGGGGAGAAATTTTGATCCATTGTCGTATTTAGATAAAACTTCTGAATAGCTATTACCATTTGTTGTTTGTAAATTTATTTTTATGGATTCTTCTGTTCCTAATTTTGTTCCATTGGAGATAGTAGCTACTACAGGAAAATGTGATTTTTCTGTTATGAATATAGAGTGTCTTGGGGATTTATAAGGTTTTGGATCAATGGCTGCTACTTGATCTTGTGGTACTACCTTGAGATTTATGTTGTAAGGGACGTCAGCGAATGGAGAACCTCTTAGGGTTGCAAACAATGCAAATAACACAGGCATTTGTACAATCAAAGGAAGACAACCAGCAAGGGGACTTCCAAACTCATTCATTAATTTTCCGAGTTCTTCTTGCTGTTTCTTTGGATCACCTGAAAACTTAGATTTTATTTCTGCTTGCCTTTTTTGCATTACTGGTTGAGCAATCTTCATCCTCCTTGCGCTTCTAATGGAACCAGCGCTTAGTGGGAAAAGTGCAATTCTAATTACGACTGTCAATGCAACAATCGCTAAACCATAACTAGGGACTAAACCGTAGAAAAAATCTAGAATCGGGATAAGTAGTTTTTCAGAAATGAACCCTATCACGATATTAAAAAGAGTGTAATTTTATTAGACATTTTATTTTACAGGAAAAAAAGGTTTTTGTAATTACTTTATTTAGGATTTAGTAGCAAAACCTTGTACCTCGTTGAGATTAGGCATTTGTGATCTTTTATTTATGTTTTCTTCAATAAATTTTTGTTTTTCTCTGAATAGAGGTAATGATTTCATTTCAACCTTTGATCCATCATTAAGGATAAGAACCATATCGCCATATGATCCGAATCCTCTTGGAATAGATCTTATTTCTTCAATGTTACTTAATGATACTTGTGTTTTGCTTTTACCAAACCACCCACCATCTATGGTAATTCTTTTGTTTGTAATTTTATACCTCAACCACAATGCTCTAACTATTGCTGCAAAGGTAAATGGCAATCCAAGGATAGTTATTCCTGCTAGAAGATTTATTATTAAATCACTTTTGGCAGGACCACCCTCATAGAAGGTTTCTTCATTTATGTTAATCATTTGATAAGGCGAGATTTGAACATTAAGTTTTGAAATTCCTCCAAAAGGGTACTTTTATTATTGCAGAAATCCCCAAATTTAAGGTTAACAAGTAACCAATAAGGTTTGTGGGTATTAATTTTTTGCATATTTGTTAATAACCACTCTTGCAGAATTCTTCTTAATTTATTTCTTTCGACAGCTTTTTTTGAAACTTTTTTGCTAATAGCAATTGCGACCCTAAAATTATTTGAGGTATTTGTGGATTTATGGGTTAAGAGTATTTCTGGATTTGATCTTGCAATTTTAAATGTCATTAATTTTCCATGATATGTTGTGGAATTTTTATGAATATAACTAAAGGTCCTATGACCTTTTAAACGCATCTCCTTAGGTAAGGCCATTTGAATTTGAAATTATACAGCTATTCTCTCTCTACCTTTTTGTCTTCTACTTTTAATAACTCTTCTACCTGTATGAGAACGCATTCTTACTCTAAAACCAGATACACGTTTTCTTTTTCTTGAGGTTCCGCCAAAAGTTCTTTTAGTCATTTGTTTAATTATCCATATTTAATCTATCATTTAATCGATCACTATAGTCCAGCTACCTAAATAACTTGAAAATGATTTTCCTTTAGGTTGCCCATATGAATGAAATTGATATAAACCTGATTTTTTTGGATTAAAGACTTTTAAGACAATTGCATAACTTTCTTTATTAGAGGGAATTGGGCTGTAAGGGTAAATATCTAGTGACCGTAATCCTGATTCATCAGTATTGATTTCGATATCAGCTGGAATATCTTCTAAACATTTTGTTCTATTTTCAAAACCACCTATTCTTACTTTGCAAAAATTAATTTTTTCGTTTTTTAATGTAGATTTAAAGGTTTTAGGGATTGCTAGATTGATCTTTAAAAGATCAGTTGTTCTATTAGATGGCTTCAAGAAAAAATAAATTGTATTTCTAAATTTCCTTTTATTTTCTTTTTGAAACCACTTTAATCTTCTAAAACTAGAGTCTTGATCCCACTGAAATTCCAACCCTGCTTTAGCATCTTGGATGTTATTAAAAAAATGAGTTGAAACTAAAAGTGTGGGAAAAATAAAAAATCTTAGAATTTTAAGATTTAAAGTAAGTTTCTTTGTAATTTTTAACATTGAGGGGATGGTATTTTAAAGGTTTTGTTCGAGCTCTTCAGACTTGAAGCGGAAAAAATCATTTCACTAAGGTTAACATCTATCTATCCTTAATTTTGCCGCACCTCTTAAATAAGGGTGTTTTATTGCATAATTGGGGGGCAATAAAACTTGAGCCATTATTCTTATACAAAAATCAACATCATTACATACGTGCATTTGTTGGCAGTCTATAAAAGCAACTGAATCAAGTCCATTAAATTTCCTTGCAATTGAAGCTGGGAAGCATGCATTTAAATCTTTCGTCGCTGTGAATGTAATAGATAATATATTCGTCTTAATCAAATTGTTGCGTGAAATTAATTCATCAATTAATTCCACTACAGCAACTTCTATTTCCCTAACGGAATTCCCAGATGCAGTTGTAGCACCTCGAATAAATGTAATTATATAATCATCTTTCATTTCTTTATACATATCGATTTAAGGCTTGTATAACCAAAGTACTTTATTAGATGAGTCAAATTCAAAAAAGATATTATTAATAATTTTCTCAATCATTCTACTTCCAGGAATTAGTCCAAGTATTTTTTTCTTTTTCTTCCCAAATGTTAAGGGCTGAATTTTAGGATCAATATTCACCATTTCTGCAGCTAGTTCCCTCGCGACAAATTCATCTCCAACCTCATCAACTAGTCCTAATTCTTTCGCTTGAGTACCAGTGAAAATCCTTCCATCGGAGAATTTTTTTACTTCTTCAACAGGTAAATTTCTTCCCTCAGCAACAGCTTCAGTAAATTGTTTGTAGCTTTCATCAATAAGACCTTGAAGCAAATTCCTCCCTTCCTCACTTAAAGGCTTATCAGGAGAAAGTATATCCTTAAATACACCACTTTTGACAGTTTCGAATTTAATGCCAACTTTATCTAATAATTTAGATAAATTATTTCCTCTTATAATCACACCAATAGATCCTGTAATTGTTCCTGGATTAGCTACTATTTTGTCAGATGCAACACCAATGTAAACACCTCCTGATGCTGAGATATTCCCAAAGCTAGCAATGACTTTACATCCTTTATCTTTTAGTCTTTTAATAGCAGAATATATTTCTTGGCTGTCCCCAACGGTACCGCCTGGTGAATCAATTCTCACGATTAAAGCAGGAAATTCTCTATCCTCAATTTGTTTAAGAGCTTTAAGGACAGAAACTCTTGTTGAACTTGTAATAGGCTCATCAATTACTACACGAGCCATTCTTTTTTTTGACTTTCGTCTAAAAGGCCAAATCATTCTTTTAAGGTAAATTCATAAAACTACTTTAAAAAGATTATCAGCAGAACTAATGAATTCAATCCTAAATTGGTTTTTAATGATTCTCCCTTTTGCACTTTGGGGTACTTCAATGGCAGCTATGACTCCCTTAGTATCTAGTGCTGGACCGGAGTTTGTTGCTTCTTTAAGATTACTTCCTGCAGGAATTCTTGTTCTAATTACAACATATTTATTTAAAAGAGATTTAAAAATTTATAGGTGTGATTTGAAGTGGTTTTTTGTTTTTACTATTGTCGATGCCACTTTTTTTCAGTTGTTTTTAACTTATGGTATAGAAAAGACTGGAGCAGGTTTAGGCTCTGTCTTAATTGATTCTCAACCGCTTTTGGTAGCAATATTAGCTAGAGCAATTTTTGGAAATTTAATTAACCCAATAGGTTGGCTAGGATTACTTTTCGGATTGGGAGGTATAGTATTTTTAGGCGTACCACAAGAGTTTTTAGGAAATTGGTGGTTGATGTCTGATAAGTCTATAAATGATGTTGCTTTTAATTTTGGAGAGATCTGGATGCTTGCAGCTTCTCTCGCTATGGCATTAGGAACAATTTTAATTAGATTCACTTGTACTAAAAGTGATCCAGTTGCAGTTACAGGTTGGCATATGGTTTTAGGGAGTTTGCCCTTAATTATTAAGCACTGCTTACAATCAAATTTCACAATAATTCCAGATTGGTCAATATTTGATTGGGGACTTATGTCATTTGCAAGTATTTTTGGAGGAGCAATAGCGTATGGATTGTTTTTCTATTTTGCCAATAATAAAGAAATAACTGGATTTAGCACTCTCGCCTTTTTAACACCTGTATTTGCTCTTCTCAGTGGAGGTGTTTGGTTAGATGAAAGACTTACTATTGTGCAGTGGATAGGAGTGGTATTTGTTCTTATCTCGGTATTTTTTGTTAGCCAGAGAAAGAGTTTATGGGAAAATAAATTTACTGACACTACTATTTAATTAGTGTCTTTTTGTAAAAAGTCTAATAATGCGAATAGTTTTGATTAGTACTCCAATAGGGTTCTTAGGGAGTGGCAAAGGTGGTGGAGTTGAATTAACTTTAAATTCTTTAGTTTCAGGTTTAATTTCTTTAGGTCATTCTGTTGAGGTTGTAGCTCCAAAAAACTCTAAGTTAGATGAAAGTAATGTAAAAGCAAAATTACATTTTGTGGAAGGTGAAGATCAAATTAGTTGGCAGCATCAAAACTACAATTCACATGTGAGTATCCCAGACAATTCACTTTTAGCAGGAATGCTTGAAAAGGGATTAGATATCGCTAAAAATGCAGATGTATTGTTGAACATGTCCTATGATTGGTTGCCTATTTGGATGACTCTAAATCTAGAGATACCCATTGCACATATTGTTAGCATGGGTTCTGAAAGTTTAGTAATTAGTAATTTAATATCTAAGGTTTATGCTAAATATCCAAATAATTTTGCTTTTCATTCGAAAATGCAAGTTAATGATTATCCATTTATAAAAAAACCAATAATCATTGGGAATGGGTTTAATTTAGATAATTACACTTTTCAAGATTCAGTAAAGGGACCCTTGGCATGGGTTGGGAGAGTGGCGCCGGAAAAAGGTTTGGAGGATGCAGTTTATGTGGCAAATGAACTTGGCGAAAAATTAAAAGTTTGGGGACTTATTGAAGATGAGATTTATGCGTCAAAGATAGAAAAATCATTCCCTAAAGGCGCTATAGATTGGATGGGGTTTTTATCAACCGATGAATTGCAAAAAGAACTTGGTAAATGTAGAGGGTTGCTAAATACTCCTAAATGGAATGAGGCATATGGTAACGTTGTCGTTGAAGCTCTAGCCTGTGGTGTGCCAGTTATAGCTTATAAAAGGGGAGGACCAAGTGAAATTATTCAGCATGGCCAAACAGGTTATCTTGCTGATCCTGATGATAAAAAAAATATGCTTTCCTATGTAGAGATTATTGAAAAAATAAAGCGTCAGAAATGTAGAGAATGGGTAGAAAAAAATGCCTCCGCAGATATATTTGCTAACAAGGTTGTGAATTGGCTTAATAAGGTAATTCACGAATATAAATAATATTAAATGATTCTTCTTAACTCAAAAAAAAGGCTTTTAAACTCAACAATAGTTTTAATTTCTGGGATCATAATATTTATTTTAGGTTTAGGGACTACAGGATTAGTAGATGAAACTCCCCCTTTATTTGCCGCGGCAGCACGTGCAATGAGTGAATCTGGTGATTGGTTAACTCCAAAAGTCAATGGAATGTTTCGCTTCGATAAGCCTCCATTAATTTATTGGTTAATGGGTTTTTTTTTCTCACTACCGAAAAACGAGATTTGGGATAGTTTAGGGACACTCTCAGCAAGACTTCCTTCAGCTTTGGCATCATTATTTTTAATGTTGATGATTGGAGATACCTTGTTTTGTTGGCCACAAAAGGGCGATAGGCAATTCCTCACTCCAATAGTTGCGTCATTAGGATTTGCACTTTCTCCATTAATAATTATCTGGAGTAGAACTGCAGTGAGTGATGCACTTCTAACAGGAACATTAGGAATTAGCTTGCTTTTGTTTTGGAGAAGAATGGCGAGTGATAAGAATGATCAATGCGTCTCAGCGTGGGTATTTCTAGGGCTTGCAATTTTAACTAAAGGACCTGTTGCATTCGTTTTGGCAATATTGACTATTACATCTTTTTTATTTAGTCAGAGGAATTGGAAAACGTTGCTCCGTAAGATAAATCCTCAGAAAGGTTTTTTAATAACAATATTCATAAGCCTTCCATGGTACATCTTAGAACTCATAAAAGAGGGAAAGCCTTTTTGGGACAATTTTTTTGGTTATCACAATTTTCAAAGATATACCTCAGTTGTAAATAATCATGCAGAACCATTCTGGTTTTTTCTTTACATAATGATATTGGCTTCATTGCCATTTACTCCTTTTTTGTATTTCGGGATATTTAAAGCCTTTAAGGATTTCTTGAAAAGTTTAAATGAAAGTTGCCATATCACTCAAACGCTCTATACGTTTTCTCTATGTTGGCTATTATCAGTTTTGATCTTTTTTAGTCTTTCTGCTACGAAACTACCAAGCTATTGGTTGCCAGCAATTCCAGCAGCTGCAATATTAATTAGTAATAGTTTTGTAAACTTAAAAAATTCAAATAAAAGTTATCCATATTTATGGATTTTTAATATTTTGATTTTGTTTGGTGTCTCAATGGCATTATTTTTCTCAAATATTTGGTTAAGTTTAATTAACGATCCTGAAATGCCTAATCTTGCATCTGAACTTATAAGTTCTGGGATAATTTTTAAAGCTAAATTATTTTTCTCTTCATTTACACTTCTTGTAATAATTTTATTTTCTTTAAAATCCAAAAATATCCTTCTTTACGTTCAAATTTTTCTATTAATTGGACAATCTTTTTTGATGTCGCCAATTAGAAAACTAGCAGATTCTTCCAGGCAATTACCTCTTAGAAATATCTCAAAATTAATTTCAAATGTTCGAGAGGGGAAGGAAACTTTAGCAATGATCGGTATAAGAAAACCGTCATTACATTATTATTCGAGGCAAATAGTTTTTTATGAACCAAATACTGAGGAGGGATTAATTAATCTGACAGACAGACTAAATACTGATAGGAGAGAAAATTATGAGGATAAACCCGATTATGAATACAAATCTTTGTTGGTCGTGATAGATGAATACTCTTCCCGACAAAAGCAATGGTCAGAAATTAATCATCAAAAATTGGGCAAATTTGGGATTTATAATTTATGGCGAATTCAAAAAAGTGATTTAAATAAGTATTCAAAATTTCTAGTGAATAGTGGTTATAAATCTGATTGGGAAAATAGAAAAGTTGAAAAATTTTAACAAAGTCTTTTTTTAAGAAGAGCGTTTTTTAGGTCATCAAGGCTGCACTTGCTGGGGATATCGATATTGTTCAAATCTTCCATTAATTCGAGGTCGATGACAGAATCTTCGGCTAGAAAACTAAAAACTTCATTAATGCTTATTCCCATATCTTGAGCCATTTCTGAGATAAGCCGTAGTGTATCCCTCCTCACAGAAATCCTAAGATTTAAAGGGATAAATTCATTTTCAGGGTTTGCTGACTTCATAACCTAAATCTTAAGACATTATTTAGTTATCAGGATATAATCTTTACAATAATCAGTAATCATGCATATATTTTCATTTTCCTCGTCTGAAGTTACTTAAATAAATAAATACATAAATATCTTTAATAGAGGAATCGTTATTATTGAAATTAAAGTTGTAGTAAAAAGAATTTTTGAAGCTATTTTTTGTTTAACACCATAAGCCTCTGCCATTAATATCGTGGATATTGCAGTTGGGGTTGCTGCCTGAAGAATTATTGCAGATGATTGATAGAAGTTAAAATTTATGAATTTGCATACTAAAAAAATAATAAAGGGAAGAATAATTAACTTTAATAAAATTGAAAATTTAATTTCTTCATTTAGATCCAAAATTTTCTCATTTTGATTTGTGATTATTCCAAGTCTTGTTCCTACAATTATTATTGCCAAAGCAATAACTATTCTTGCAGGAATCCAAAGATAATTGCCCAGAATTTCATCTATTTGAAAAAGATATGCAAGAAGTACACCAATAATTCCTCTTGATGCAGGGCTATTTATCAATGCATTTAATAGTCCTTTGATGTTTGGTATATTGTTGCTGTTGGATTTTTCTTGAAGAAAAAAAGGTCCAAATATCCAAGCGAAAAGTGTTGTTCCTAAATCAAAACCAATAGTGAAATTTATAGTTGTTGAAGGTAGAAGAGCTAGCGCAATTGGTATTCCAAGAAATGATGTATTACCTATTAGGCCTGCTAACTGCAATGTGTAATTTGGAAGCCACTTCTTAAATATTGGGTTTATATTTATTAAAGTTATTAAAAATCCAATTACAGAGAATGCTAAAAATGCAGTTTTAATTAGGTTTATATCTATACCTTCCTTTAATAAGAGACCCATTACACTTAATGGAATGCCAAATCTTATTAAAGGTCTTGCTATATATTTTGAAATCTTTGGATTCTTTTTTCCTAAAAGAAAACCAACGATTAAAAAAGGGATAATATTAATAAAAAGAGAGTAGATGGTATTAATTAAATATTTATTAAAGCAATATTAACTCGCCGTAGTGCAGTCAAAAAGTTTTTCCTAACTCATTTAGAAATTAAATTATTTTCCAAATTGCTTTTTCAGGAATCAAAGGAGATTTATATAAATTTTCTGGTTCTTTAGTCAAAACTCTCCATGAAGGAACCCGACAAGTTACGTAAGCAGGACTTTCTATTAAAACTCCAGGTTTCTCATCAATAGTACAAGTAAACCCCTCTTTCCAATATCCACTATCGTTAAGGCTTCCTTTAAACCAAACCCAGCATTTTGAAGTTTTCAAGATCAGTAAATTTTTGTTCTATTTTAATCAAGATTTAAGTATTAAATATAAAGTTTATTACTTTTAAAAAAAATTTTACTCAGTTTAGTTTTTTGAAAAATATATTTTAGAGATTAATATCAATAAATTTAAGATCAGGGTGATTATATTTGCTATCAATATTGGCGTAGATGAAATTTTATAACCGTAAATAACCCAAGACAAAACACCGATAATAAACATTATTAATGTTGTCAAAGAAACATCATCTGCCTTTTTTGTTTTTAAAGTTTTTATCAATTGAGGTAGAAATGCTGCTGTTGTTAATATCGCTGCAAAATATCCAAATATATCTACATTCATAAAAATATTTTAAAAACTATTCTTTAATTAAATTAGTCAAAAATCCTAAGGGATCCCTCATATTTGATGAATATCCAAGCACATCGTTTGAAAAAAATTTATAAATAATTTGATTTTTATTGTCCAATAGAAAAGAAGCCCCTCTTTGTGGAAGGTATTCTTCATTAAGAATATAATCACTCCAATTTTGAATTATTTCATTCATATTACTTAATCTAAATGTTGCTAATTCAAATGGTCTCAAATAACCATCCCCGAAAACTTTTTTAAAAGAATTACCTGAAAATTTTAAAAATTTTAAAACATCAATTGTGTCAACTTCTGAATAAATTTGCTTTGCTTTTCGGTCGCCGGTATAGCCTCTAATAACTTCTTTAATAGTTTTGAAGGAATTTATCCCTGATAACATCAAAAGCATATTGATCCAACCGCCTAAACCAATATCTAATCCTCTTGAGACTTTAAGATCATTATGGATTTGATTATCAGAAACAACTATTAAATTTTCTTTGTTAAAACCAGTAAATTTACAGAATTTTTCTTTCCCATTTTCGTTCCCAATGGCAATTGCAAAAATATCTAAATTTTTATCTTGATTCTTATCGATAAAATTTTTCAAATTTATTGCATATTCAAAGCTATCAAAATCTCCTAATAAACCAAATAAAACAATTAATTTGAATTTTTTATGCCCATTGAATTTGAATTCTTCAACAAAATTTTTGATAAGATTTTGAAATTTGTCAGTCACGATGGTTTGAATATTGTATAAATTATTCTCAAAAAATTTTTCTTACCTTGATTAGTATAAATTTTTACATGAAAAAGTTTTTAAAGAAATTAATTTAACGTTTTTAAATTTTATTATTTTAATGTAAACATTTTGAAGTTATGACTGTAGGAATTTATTACGCAACTACAACTGGAAAAACTGAAGACGTTGCTGATCGTCTTCACAACTTTATTTCTTCAGCAGAAGCACCTAAAGATGTATCTGATGTGGATGATCTTTCAGAATTTGAAGGTCTTGATGGGATTATCTGCGGGATACCTACTTGGAATACTGGTGCCGATGAAGAAAGATCTGGAACTGCATGGGATTCAATCTTAGAGGATATTGGTGAACTAAGTTTATCAGGAAAAAAAGTTGCAATTTTTGGTTTAGGAGATTCCTCTACATATACAGAAAACTATTGTGATGCAATGGAAGAACTTCATAGTTACTTTATAAAAGCTGGCGCCGATATGGTCGGTTACGTAGATAAATCTTCTTATACATTTGATGAGTCCAAAAGTGTTATAGGAGAAAGTTTTTGTGGCTTACCTCTTGATGAGGATAGTGAATCTGATTTGACGGATTCGCGTCTTGAATCATGGGCTTCTCAGCTTAAGGTTGAAATCCCTTCATTGGCGTAAGCTTTCTCAGATATTAATTACCTAGTTTGTAACATTTGTTCTTTCACAATATGTTTTTTTTACATAAGTAATTAAATCTGTAAAGAACATGTAAAAACAATACTGATAAGCAATATGCTCAATTTGCTGTTTACTTAAATCAAGTGTTACAAACTTACGGAAAATCTGATGTCACCTATGACTGGTACGCAGGGAATTCTGGTGTTGTAGGCCGTTCAGGTAAATTCATAGCTGCTCATGCTGCTCATGCAGGCCTAATGATGTTCTGGGCAGGAGCTTTTGGATTATTTGAATTAGCTCGTTACGACGCTAGTATTCCTATGGGTGCACAGAAAGCAATTGTTTTGCCTCATCTAGCAGGTATTGGAATTGGTGGCGTTGAAAATGGTGTTATTACTGAACCATATGGAATTGTTGTAATTTGCACATTACATCTAATTTTCTCAGCAGTATTGGGTGCTGGGGGATTATTACATTCCAACAAATTTGCAGGTGATCTTGGAGACTACCCCGAAAATAGTAAGCCACAAAAATTTGATTTCGAATGGGATGACCCAGATAAATTAACTTTTATTCTTGGTCATCATCTAATCTTCCTAGGACTTGGAGCAATTATGTTCGTTGAATGGGCTCGTATACATGGAATTTACGACCCAGCAATAGGATCTACAAGACAAGTTATTTACAATCTAGATATTGCCGCTATCTGGAATCATCAATTTGATTTTTTAAAAATAGATAGTCTGGAAGACGTTATGGGAGGACATGCTTTCCTAGCTTTCCTAGAAATAATTGGGGGTGTTTTCCATATTTGTACTAAACAATTTGGAGAATATACAGAATTTAAAGGGAAAGGATTACTTGGCGCTGAGGCAATTTTGTCATACTCAGTTGTTGGCGTTTCATATATGGCTTTTGTTGCTGCTTTTTGGTGCGCTTCAAATACAACCATATATCCTGTTGATCTATATGGAGAACCGTTAAAGCTTCAATTTGAATTTGCCCCTTATTTTACTGACACAGTAGATTTAGGTTCAGGAGCATATAGCTCAAGAGCTTGGCTTGCTAATACTCACTTTTATTTAGGTTTCTTTTTCTTACAAGGTCATCTTTGGCACGCACTAAGAGCAATGGGATTTGACTTTAAGAAAATTGGTCAAGCTTTTGACAATATTGAAAATACAAAAATTACTCAAAACTAATTTAAAATCATAATAAAACTCTCCCCTAATAGGGAGGGTTTTTTTGTAGAATTATTTAACTCTTTCCAAAAAAATTAATGGATAATCTAAAAGAAATTAATTGTAAGGAGATTTTTAAAAAGGCTTATGAAAATCGTTACACATGGAAGAATGATTTTCATGGTTACCAAGGTAAATGTATCTTATTGACTAATAATAATATTCATAAAGGGAACTTCGTATTAGGTAAAGACTTTAAACCAAATATTCAAAACATAGAAGATGAAAAAGTTGTTAAAAGTATAGCCTCTCAGTTATTTGAAGTGTGTATACATAGAGTAAAAAGAGAATTTGAATCAGTACATTCAGAAAATAATTTTAATTTTCTTAAAAATTCTGAAAGTGGGATTGAAATGAGTATTTCAGGTAAGAATAAAGGAGATAAATATAGAGTTAAAAATAACTGTATTAATATGGTCTACAGAAAAATTCATGGAACTATAATAGAAATTTTTGTTGAAGAATTTTTAGATACAGGAATAGGGTCCCTTAGTAAAAAATATAGTAGTCAACAAATTGATCCAGATACACTTGAGACAAATTCTCAAAAATTGGAATACAAGGATGAATTTATAAATATGGGTAAAGAGGATTATTGGATATTAAATTCGAGGACTATAAAATACTTAAACCAAAATCAAGAAGAAGAAACACAAAAGTTTGTATTCGAGGATCTATGCTTATTAAATTAGTTTTTTTTATTCAACCAATCTAAAACCTTTATCAAGTAGTTTTTGATACAAGAGTCTTGCTCTAAAAGCTAGAATTTGCTCTTCATTTTCATTACTAATTACATGAAAATAATTATTATCTAATTTATTTTTGCTGAAGCATACATTTGCTTCTCCTAATCTTAAAGTCCAGTTCTCTTCTTTTGCTAAATGTTGATTAGGTCCAAGATCCCAAGGACATTTTTCAGGATATTTTTCTCTTTTAGAACCCATATGATTGATTTTAACTACCCAATATTAGTAAAAATTTAAAAGTATGGCTATGAAAAATTGTTGATAACTTTTTCATAGAGTTTTTGTTTAATGTAATGCAATGCAATTAAAAATTACTCTTTGGTTGCGATTAAACAATAAAATGGGTCTTTATTTAAAAAATTAAAGATATTAAGTGTTGGTTCAGTAAACTTTTGGATAATTTTTGGCTCATTAAATCCGTTTGAGATTAATACTTTTCTTACATATTTAACCCTCTCTTCTTCAGTAGATGAAGTCCATATGTTAGGAGCTTTATGCCAAAATGCTCTGTTTGAGAAAGCAATAATAATCTTACCATTTCCGTTTAATATTCTTGCAATTTCTTTCGTTAAATTCTCTGGATATTGTAAATATTGCCATGCGGCAACCATCAAGCAATAATCAACGCTTTCTTTTTCTAGAGGAAGTTCTTGACTTAAATTAAAATTTTGTATCCAGTAAGAATCAAAAATTTTGTTTCTTTCAAGTTCTTGTTTGTTTAAACCATGCCCAATTATTTTTTTATAATTTTTCCCTTTAGGTAAATAACTATCCCAACTAGACATTAAATCAAGGACAGTTGAATTATTATCAATTTCTCTTTCATATAAATCTGAAAGATTTTGCCTGAAGTTTGCGTCTAAATGATAAACAAATTTTGGATCAGAATAAAATTCTTCATCATTGCTCTCATCAAGTTTTTTCCTTTGATAATTATTTAAAACTTCCAAAATAACTAATTTAGAACCTACGTAGCAAATCTAGTAAAAAGAAATTCTAATTGTGTATAGCAATTTATTTTCATCTAATAAATTAAAAATTCTCAAAAAAACTAGACATCTATTCAAAAAAAGTTAAATTATTAATTAATGATTTAATAATGATGATTGAGTTCAAGAGGAGCAAAAAAAACAGGTCCAAAAATGCTCTTTTCAATCCTTATAAAAACGGAATAAGTTCATACGATATGGCATATCTTTCATCAAAAAGAAATTTAAAAAATAAAACTGTTTATCTAGAGAATGATTCTAAGAAAGATTATCTTGCTGCATAGAGATGCCTTATATTAATGTTTCGACTTCAGCAAAAGTAAATGATAAAAGTAAATTGCTCGAAGAAATTTCAATTCTTATTTCATCTTTAACTAACAAATCAAGAAGTTTTGTTATGGCGAAAATAGATGATAATTGCCAAATGTATTTTGATGATGAAACACCTTCTTGCTTTTTAGAAATCAAATCAATAGGTTCTCTAAATCCTTCAGAAATGGCAAAGCCAATATCAGATTTTGTATATGAGAAAATGGGGATCCCAATAGATAGGACTTATATTTCTTTCGAGGATGTACCAGCCTCATTGTGGGCTTGGAATGGAAGAACATTTGGTTAAGAATTTTTAGATATAAAGCTAATGGAAATAAATAAATTAGTCGATTTAAATAATCTTAGAACTGCACCTAAATTAAGTAATAGTCAAGAAAAAAAACTTTTAGAGGAACTAAAAGCAAATATTTTTAATGCCGATTGGATAACGATAGGCATAATGGCACCTAGTGATAATAGAGCTATTGATGCACTACAATCAATTTCTAAGAAATATCCCTCAATTAAATTTGGGAATCTAGGTTCCCTTCATGCTGATGGAGGTGTTTTTTTAAAAGCTAATCAAAAAACTAGTAATGTTTTTATTAGATCTGAAAATGGTCTTGGAGAAGGTATTTTAATAACATGTCAGTATGACGATGGTGCTTATGAATCTAATACTTTTGGACCATTGCCATTAGATTTTTTTACATAATTAATTCCTCATTTATTTTTATCAAGGATCTATTTTTATGAAAGCTTTTTATCGGATGATAATTTTGAGGAATTGGATTTCAAAATATTTTTTACTTTAAGCTTTGTTATTATGTCTAATGGCATCGATGTAAATTTTTCCTCAATTTTAATTTAATGTTATTTCAGGATATAATTCAAAATTTGAATAATTTTTGGTCAGAAAAAGGTTGTTTGATTATGCAGCCATATGATACAGAAAAGGGTGCTGGGACTATGAATCCGCATACTTTTTTAAGGGCTATTGGACCAGAGCCTTGGAGCGTTGCATATGCAGAGCCATGTAGAAGACCCACAGATGGACGTTTTGGCGATAACCCTAATAGGGCACAACATTACTTTCAATATCAAGTAATAATTAAACCTTCACCGGATGGAATCCAGGAAATATATTTGGAATCTCTAGAATCTCTCGGAATAAATCCTAGAAATCATGACATAAGATTTGTGGAAGATAATTGGGAGTCTCCAACACTTGGAGCCTGGGGGGTAGGTTGGGAAGTTTGGTTGGACGGAATGGAGGTTACTCAATTTACTTATTTTCAACAATGTGGGGGTATAGATTGTAATCCAATCCCAATTGAAATTACTTATGGATTAGAGAGGATTGCGATGTTTTTGCAGGATAAAGAAAGTATCTGGAACTTAAATTGGAACAAAGATTTGAAATATAGCGATATTTGGCTTCAATTTGAAAAAAGTCAATGCTCTTATAATTTTACTGAATCTAGTGCTGACAATCTCAGAAAATTATTTGAAATTTATCAAGCTGAGGCAAATAACTTAATCGAAAAGAAATTAACTTATCCGGCCCTTGATTTTGTTCTGAAATGTAGTCATACTTTTAATCTTCTTGATGCTAGAGGAGTAATTTCAGTTACAGATCGTGCACAATATATTGAAAAGATTCGAAAATTAGCAAGAGAAGTTGCATCATCATGGGTAGATGAAAGAGAATCACTAAACTTTCCATTGATGAAAAATTAAAATATATAATTTGGACAAGAAAAAATTTGTTAGTATCATAAGCTACATCGAAATGAAACTTTTATATCTTTCCTTTTCTGTTACGCTCGATACAGTATAGTTACCCATTTTTATTGGGTATTTTTAGTGTGAGGTAAAATGAAACTCTTCCAACAAATGTTGGTTGCAGGAGCATCTGCGAGCTTATTAGCTCCAATTGCTGCTCAAGCTTCTGACGTTGTCAACTTAGAAGAAATTAATAGCTACTCTCGTAGCACCAATAATCAATCTTCAAGACTTGACAGTAAAACATTCATTAACGAAGTTAGTGAAGATCTTGCAATCCTTAAAGGTCGTGTTGATGGCCTAGAGGTCAAACAAAATGAAATTGAAGCTGGTGGCTTTTCCGATACAACAGTTTTAGATGGTAAAGCAATTTTCGATATAGGTAGTGTTGATACTGATGACGACACATACACCGGTCAAACACAGTTCATGTATACATATACAATGAACTTAAATACTAGTTTTACTGGTGATGATAATCTCTATACGAGAATTAAGACTGGTAATCACTCTTCTTGGTCTAAAACAAAATCTGTTTACAATACATACCTAAGTTCAGGTAACGGTAATGGAGATACCCTTAAAGTTGATAAACTTTGGTACACAACTCCAGTTGGTGACACCAATCATACTGTAACTTTCGGTCCAAAGATCGAAAACTACTATATGCATGCCACAACTCCTTCAATATATGAACCAGTGTTGAAGGCATTTACTCTTGGAGGTAATGCAGCTGGTTATGGTGCAAGTACAAGTCCAGGAGCTGGTTGGGCTTATAATGCAGATAACGGTTTTGCAGTTAGTTCTAACATTACATCCAAAAACCCTGTCTTAACTGATGAAGCTAAACAAAGTTGGGCAACTCAAATTGGGTATACAAAGTCTAATTATTCTGTTTCTGCTCTAGTTAACATGAAATATAATGGCTGGACTGACTCTTATTTCATGACAACCGATGGAAAAGCAAGATCAGGTGACGGTAATAGTACTAACTATGGTTTAAGAGCTTGGTGGAGACCATTAGATTCATCTACTGCTGTACCTTCTATTTCAGTTGGTTATGACACCTCAGAAACCGATGCATCATCAAACTCAAATACAACTGCTTATTTTGTTGGACTTAACTGGACTGACGTAATCAATCCTGATGATAAAATTGGCTTAGCATTTGGTCAGCCTCAAAAAGTTGAAGGAGAAACTGTTGATCCTTTCTTGTATGAACTTTACTATAAGTATAAAGTAAATGATTCAGTTTCAATTACTCCAACAATATTTGGTGGAACTTCCAAAAACTCCAGTGATGCGGAAGCTGACATGACAGGTTACCTTTTACAAACCACATTCAAATTCTAAATTTTTTTGGAATAAAAAATGCCCCTTTTATAGGGGGTTTTTTTTGCCTATTAAAAATATTGATTGAAGAAATTTGACTAAAATAGTTGAACAATAATTAGATTATTTAAATTTCTCAAAAATTTTAGAAATAGCTATAAAAATTAGATATATTTCAATGTTTCATTATATAAAACATCGATTTTTTTAATCTTTTTTAAATCACCAGCAGTTTTCTCCTTCGCCAACTGGGATACAAGTGCTCGATTTAGCGGCTTCATCCGCAATTTTTTGAGCATCTTCATCTAGAAGAAATTCTGCATCAATTGACATGTCTGTATTCCATTCTTTAAGACCCCCTAAATCTTTTTCTCCTCCACTAACAGGAGATGAGATTGCTAGCGCACTAGTAGCAGCTATAAATATTGCAATTGAACTTTTTCTAGGCATTTTTTAATTATTGTATATGAATTATCTTATATATTTCTAATAACTTTTTCTTTTTGTTGTATAAAATGTTCTACTAATTACCTAATATTCTTAATAAATTTGAATAGGATTTGAAAATTAAATCAACCTCATCTGTTCTGCCGTATTTTGCTAGGAGTCCTCTTGCTCCGGCATCAAGATCAAATAAATATTCCCTTTCTTCAGCTGATTTAACATAACTTTCTATCCAGCCTACGCATACTAATCTTTCGCCACTGATTATTTCATTTACTGAATGCAAGTAAGAACTTGGATATATTATCATCTCTCCAGAATTTAATTTAAATTTCTCTTCTGAATTCATTGTTTCAATGATTAATTCTCCTCCTTCATAAAAATCTTTATTCGTTAATGAAAGGGTAAAAGATAAATCTGATCTACCAGAAGACATGAATGGATTGTCAATATGTCTCCCATAATGCATTTGATTTGAAGATTTTGTGAACATTATTCCATGTATTCTTTTAGGTAAAGAAAAACTTTTTATTAATTGGCTGGAAAGGATTTTTTTATTAATTATTTGAGCGTTGTTTTTTGATACTTCAGTATTTCTATTTAGTTGCAAATTATTTTTTACCATTGACGCATGACTACCAGCAGTTTTTTTCCCATCTTCCCAATCTTGAGTTGCTTCTTCTAATTCTTTCTTTATAAAGTTAATTTCTTCAGCATTTAGTAACTGATGAGTTAAATAATTCATAAGCAATATAAAAAATGATACATCTTTGTGTATAGAAGGTCGCTTTTAAGGATTTTACAGTTTTGATAAGTATAAAGTAACCATAGATACTAATTTGAAAAAGTGCAAAAACTCAAAAAACTATTTTATACAGCACTAACATGTACATTTTTAATGAATGTAAATATCCCTGTTAATTCAACAGAAAAAGAAGTCAAAGTTTATTCTGGTAGACATTACAATACAGATAGAAATGTTTATAAAAAATTTGCAGAAGAAACAGGAATTAAAGTCAGGTTAATAGAAGCTGCAGGAATATCTTTAATTGAAAGATTAAAAAGAGAAGGGAAAAATTCTCAAGCAGATTTAATATTGCTAGTAGATGCAGCAAGAATAACTAATGCAGCAAAAGCAGGATTGCTTCAAAAAATTGATTCACCATCTTTGGAAGAAAACGTACCTGCTGGATTGAAAGATACCGATAAGGAATGGTACGCATTAACAAGAAGGGTTAGAGTTATGGTAGCTAATCCAAAGAAGGTTGATGTAAGCAAGATTAAAGATTACTCAGATTTAGCTGATCCTTCTTTAAAAGGAAAAGTATGTTTAAGAAATAGAAAAAGTCCATATAATCAATCTTTAGTTGCCAATCAAATAATTAACAAAGGTGAATCAGAAACTAAAGATTGGTTAAGCGGAATGATTTCAAACGTCTCCCAACCATTTTTTGGAGGAGACATTTCTGTAATTAGGTCTGTTTATAAGGGTAAATGCGGTGTTGGAATTGTAAATCATTATTATGTTGCAAGAATGTTGGCTGGGGTAAACGGGAAAAGAGATGCAAAATTTACAAAAAAAATAAGTGTGATTACTCCTAATCCTGCTCACGTAAATATTAGTGCCGGTGGAGTTGCAAAATATGCAACAAATAAAAATGAAGCTATTCAGTTGCTTGAATTCTTAGCATCTCCAGAAGGAAGTAAAGGTTTAGCTGCTCCTACTTTTGAACATCCTTTGAAGGAAGTTAATCAGAATGAAATAGTAAAGAACTTTGGAGCGTTTACCCCTGATAGTGTCACTGTAGAAGACCTTGGAGAAAAAAATTCTCTAGCTATTAAATTGATGAAAGATGCAGATTGGAATTAAAAATTAAGATAATTATATAGTTCAAAATTTCTTCTTTTTTATGTGCATACTTATAAAAAGCAGGAGAGGTGGCTGAGTGGTCGAAAGCGAACGACTCGAAATCGTTTAATAGGAAACTATTCGTGGGTTCGAATCCCACCCTCTCCGTTAATAATAGTTTCTAGAAATTCCAAAATAAAATAAGAGGGCATTTATTTGCCCTCTTCGAGTCTTGCGCACCTCGCTCTCCACAAAGTCGATGAAGTGCTTTTGAATCCTGAATTATTTCTACTCCTATTGAATGGGAAAAGATAGTCGCGACAACCACAAAGCACTAATACTCGGGTATTAATACTCTATTAATTTCAATTGAATAGGAGGATAATTAAAGTGTAGAGATATAGGAGGTTTTATGTTTATGAGACTCACCACTCCATTTACTGCCCTTAGAAATGCAACTTCAGATATTTGGAGAATGCATGATTTTAATTATCAACTACCAAAAGATCAAAGACAAGATTATTGGGAAAAAGAATGTATAGACCACCCAACAAGTTCTCATTGCAAAGTTTACTAAAGTTAATATAAATTCAAGACGTTAAAAAGACCCTTTTGAGGGTCTTTTCTTCTAAGTAAGTAGATATTCTTTTAGTATAAAACTAAAGATAATATGGCTATTAATAATTCAATATCTAAATATGATTTGCAGTATTTTGTAACAGTAATTTTTTTAATCTCAGTTTTTATTTTTACAGATTTAATTGGAGTTATTGATAAAGAATATTTTTTCTTTGTACCAAGATTAATTAGTGATCAACCTTACAGGATTTTCACATCAATCCTAGTTCATGCAGATTTAAATCATTTATTATCAAATATTGGAGGAATAATCATTACTAGATATTTTTTGATGAGACTTGGAATAGAAAGCAGATTTTTTTATCTGAAATTTATTTTAATTTGTTCTTTTTTGAATTTTTTTATTATCTGGGTTTACGAAAAGATCTTATCGTATTTTAATATTTATCCGAATTATGCCGCTTTAGGATTTAGTGGAATAATTTATGCTTTATTTGGATACTTACTATTAACGTCTTTTTATGGAAAGAGTCACTTTTTAGGCAAAAAAATTGGTTTAAAATCCAATTACGAAGTGCAAAAAATGTCAAAAACAATATGCCTTATAGGTTTGATTTTCTCATTTTTGCCAGGGGTAAGTTTATTAGGTCATATAAGCGGATTTTTTGCAGGGTGTTTTTTATTCTTGATCTAAATAAGATAATTCTTTATTGATCAAATTAATATAGATATTCACCCAGATATCCAACTTTTTTTTAATTATTTACTTTTAAACTGATCAATTTTAATATCGATAGTAACTACTATTCCAATACTTATAAGCAGTAGTCCAATCGCAATTTGGGGTGAAGGTAATACCATATGAGACTTATTTACAGCCACTCTATCGAATCTTTCCCAGTTACTAATAAAGATTGAGTAATATTAACTCTGAATAAAGCATCACCTTAAAAAATGGCAAAAGTAGAAAATGATCTTGATATATATTACGCAGTTGGAAATGCAAATACTCAAAGACAAGAAAATGAACTTGCAGCAATTATGAAAAAACGCAACTCTGCAAGATGGAAGTTGATCTCAACAAGCACTGCAATAGTAGATACCAAAAACCTGTTTTCAAATCTTTATCTATTTTGGGAAAAGAAATAGCAAACGATACTTTAGATAATTTATACCTTTTCCAAATAAGTTGTACAAATAAGAAACTCTTCACACGTTAATCTCTGATAAGTAAACACCCTTTTTTATGAATTAGTGTTTTTCCAATATGTCCAGAAATGAAAAACTGGCACTTGTGACAGTTAAGCAACATTCCACTTAGCCCTCCCACGAAAAAGAATTTAATGACATAGCTTAAAATTGTGTGAAGGATTGGTTTTATTGGAAAAAGTGGAAACAAGGAAACACTTGATTTAGTGAAACCATTAAAGACCCCGTTAAAGGGGTCTTTTTTTAACCAAATTTACTTCTTCTATTTTTTTTTCCTGTATCGTTTCAAGTATTCCCTATAAAAGATTCGCTAATGGATAAAATAAGTTACTTTCTAAATATTTCCTCTTTGGTTCTACAATCTCCTCTGTAGGGAAAGATGATATTTGCCCTGTACGTTTTTGACAATGCTTATTAGTATTTATCTCATATGAATAAAAAAGATCTAAATTTTAAATCAGTAATTTTTAAAATATTTTTTACCTATTTAGGGGTTTATTTTTTTGCTTTAATATTCAGGTATACCTATGATCTTGAGTCCTTATTTAATAATATTCAATACAAATATTTGATTACTTTAAATATAGTTTCTATATTTTTAGGCCTCCCACTATCAATTATTTTTGATTTTATATTATTAAAGATTTTTGGGTTTAATTATGTTTTATTATTTTCTCCTGCTTTAACAATTTTAAGTGCAATTCAAGTTCTTATTCTGAGGAAAATTAAATTTAAATTTTCTAGAAATATATTATTTTTAAAAAAACCAGAAAAAAATAATCTTTATAAATTTTTTGACAATATTACTTTTAGATCTTTTTATATTTTAATCATTAGATCTTTCCCGATCCTGCCTCATGTTTTGGGTAGCTATATTATTGCCTCTTCAAAAATAAAAAAGAAAGTTATACTAATCAACACATTTTTTGGATCATTTTTTTACTATGTTTTCCTTTATCTAATAATTAGGTAATGTTTAGTGAAATTTATTTTTCCCAAAAGGGGTCTGTAGTTAAAGAAACCCGTAACGTACATTTTTTATTATTTTTAATTTCACTTATACAAGCCCTCACTGTGTCACCATTTACATCTAATTCGCAGGCTCCACAACTTCCTGTGAGGCAGCCAGTAGGGATTTCAAAACCTGCTTTTTCAGCAGAAGACAACCAGTTATCACCATCTGAAACAAATGTTTCTTTATTGTTTGGCCATATTACTTTTATATTTTTTGTTTCTTTCAATTTAAAAATGATTTGAGATTTAAATGTTTGTGAAATTCATTCGCAAGATTATCAATAATGGATTGTCTCTTCTCTTTATACGATATTGAGTTTTTATTTAATATTGGTAGATTTTTACTCTTCCTTATTAAATTAATATATTGTGCTCTCCAACTGTCATTTTCAAAGATCCCATGAATGTATGTGCCTGCAATAGTTCCTCCTTTATTATTTTCTTTGTACCAACCAAGATCTGAATCTTCAAAAATAGGATTAATCATTAATGAACTTTGGATGTCATCTAATACAGTTTGACCATTATGAATTTCAAATCCATTAATTTCTGATTGGCACGGCCATATAGATTTAGAGTTGATTTGACGTGTTAATTTTTTTTTAAAGAAAGTCGTTTTTAATGGAAGTAATCCAATACCTTTAATTTTTTGTTCAGAATAATTTTTGGAACCCTCTTTAAAATACGGATCTTCAAGTGTAGTCCCTAACATTTGTAAACCTCCACATATGCCAATAATATTTCCTTGGTTTTTTGAATAGTCCCTTATATCCTTAGATAAGCCAGAATTTTCAAGAAATATTTGATCTTTAATTGTTTGTTTACTGCCCGGCAGAATAATGAAGTCATACTTACTTAGGTTTTGTGATTTTCTAATCCATTCAATAAATATTGTTTCTTCATTTTCTAGGGGATCAAAATCCGAGAAGTTACTTATAGATGGTAATTTTATAATTCCAACTTTGATTTCAGGATTTTTAGAAAGTGATTTTTTCTCTATTAAATCTAAAGAATCCTCTGGAGGAAATGAATCATTTAACCATGGAATAATGCCAATAACAGGGATTTGAGTCTTATTCTCTATCCATTTTTTCCCATCTTCAAATAATGAAAGGTCTCCTCTGAATCTATTTATAATAATTCCCTTAATAAGCTTCTTTTCTTCAGGCTTCATTAATTCAAGAGTACCAATTATTTGTGCAAATACGCCTCCCCTTTCAATATCAGTAACCAAAATGCAATTTGCATTTAAATACTTAGCAACTCTTAAATTAGTCAGATCTCTATGAATTAAATTCATCTCTACCGGACTTCCAGCCCCTTCGATAATTAAACGGCAATTTGGATTCTCTTCATAAATAGACTTTAAACTTTTTTTAATTACTTCCCAGCCTGGGGAAACCCAATCTTTATAGTAATTTTGTGCGGTTGTGGTCCCTATGCTTTTGCCAAGGTGAATTACCTCGCTTATTGAGTTTCCTTGTGGTTTTAATAAAATGGGATTCATCTCTGCAGAGGGATTAATACCACAAGCAAAAGCTTGAAGTGCTTGTGAATATGCCATCTCTCCACCTTCCCAATCAACCCAAGCATTGTTACTCATATTTTGTCCTTTAAAAGGTATTGGTTCTTCTCCTAAATTTTTAAGAATCCTGCAAATAGCAGTAACGGTTAACGATTTACCTGCTCCACTGGAAGTACCTAGGACCATTATTGGTTTCTTTATTTCATGTAATTTTGCTTCTAACTCCATTAGTAATTTATATTAATTTTAAAATTTATTAATTATTAAATTGAATTATAATTTGGTAAAAAATTTGTGTTAATTCTAGCCTCTGCTTCTCAATCTAGAAAGAAATTACTAGAAAATTGTCAAATCGAATTTATCCAAATATCAAGTGACTTTGATGAAACTACTATTCAAGAAAAGAATATATTTAATTTAGCTTTGGAATTATCTTTTCAAAAGGCTAATAATATATCTGGAAATATTCAAAACGTATCATTGCCCGAAGAATTTAATTATGGTCCTTTGGAAATACTTGGGTGCGATTCAATTTTTGAATTTAAAGGAGAAGCTTATGGAAAACCATCTAATAAAGAGGAAGCATTTAATAGATGGAAAAAAATGTCTGGAGAATTTGGATTTTTACATACTGGTCATACACTAATAATTGGGAGTTTTGATTCAACTTCCAAAATTTTTAAAATCACTGAAATAATAAAAAAAACAGTAAGTTCAAGAGTTTATTTTTCTAATTTGGAAGATTGGGAAATTAAGAGTTACGTAGATACAAATGAACCTTTATATTGCGCCGGGGGATTTGCCTTAGAAGGTATTGGGGGTAAATATATAGAAAAAATAGAGGGTTGCTTCAGTAATGTAATGGGATTAAGTTTGCCATGGCTTAGAGAAAATTTATATAGATAATAAAATTGAGCAAAAAAAAACCCTATCAAAAGATAGGGCTTTTTTTAGTTGAGGTAGAAATTAATCTAAATCAGGCATTTCTAGAGCTGGTTCACTCTTCCTGTCGATTCCTTTTTCGAAACCGGCAGCGGCTGCTCTAGCACGTCCAGCATGCCAAAGATGACCAATGAATGTAAACCATCCTAGGAAGAATTGAGCTGCAGCTAACCATTGTCTTAAGTTAACGAAGTTAACAGCATTAGGCTCTGTAATGATTCCACCAACAGAGTTGATAGAAGCGTTTGGAGCATGAGTCATATATTCAGCAGCTCTTCTTACCTGCCAAGGCTGAATATCATTTTGAATTTTCTCAAGGCTCAATCCATTAGGTCCTCTTAAAGGCTCTAACCATGGGCCTCTGAAATCCCAAAATCTCATTGTTTCACCACCAAATATAATTTCACCAGTAGGAGATCTCATGAGATACTTACCTAAACCTGTTGGTCCCATTGTTGAACCTACGTTAGCTCCAATTCTTTGATCTCTCACTAGGAAAGTAAAGCTTTGAGCCTGTGAAGCTTCAGCATTAGTTGGGCCATAAAACTCAGAAGGGTAAGCAGTGTTGTTAAACCAGATGAAAGTTGAAGCAATAAAACTTGCTACACAAATTCCACCAAGAGCGTAACTTAATAGTCCTTCACCATTCCAGATAAAAGCTCTTCTAGCCCATCCAAAAGGTTTGGTAAAGATATGGAATATTCCTCCAATAATTGCAGTAATACCCACGTAAACATGTCCACCAACAATATCTTCAATGGAATTAACACCGATTATTGAACCAGCTCCTCCCCATGGAGATCTAAATAGATAACCAAGAATGACTCTTGGATCTAAGGTTGGGTTTACAAGTCTGACTTCACCACCACCAGGTGCCCATGTGTCATATGCACCGCCAATAAAACACCAGTTTACTGACCATGCTAATGCACCTACACCTAGAACAATCAAATGGTATCCGAGGATATTTGTCATTTGATTTTTATCTCTCCAATCGGTTGAGAAAAATGGAAAATCTTCTTCAAGTTTTTCTGGACCTGCTAATGAATGGTAAATACCACCAAAACCAAGTACAGCGGAAGCTATCAAGTGAACCACGCCTGCTTGGAAGAAAGGCATGATATCAGTAACTTCACCACCTGGGCCTATTCCATAGCCAAACATTGCAACGTGTGGCATACAGATTAAACCTTGCTCCCACATTGGTTTATCAAAAGTAAAATGATTAACCTCAAAGAGCATCATTGCTCCCGCCCAAAAGACGATTAGTCCAGAGTGAGCAATGTGAGCTCCTAATAAACGTCCAGATAAATTGATTAATCTAGCGTTACCTACATACCAGGCATAACCAGTTTCCTCAATACTTTGGTTTGGAGCTCTTAATAAATTATTAAAGGGCGTTTCCACGTGGAAGAACCTCCTCAGGGAATACAAAGTTTTCGTGTGGTTGATCCACAGAAGACATCCATGCTCGCATACCTTCGTTCAAAAGTATATTTTTTGTATAGAAAGTTTCAAATTCTGGATCCTCTGCTGCACGGATTTCTTGGCTTACGAAATCATAAGCTCTTAAGTTAAGTGCTAAGCCGACAATACCTATTGAAGATGTCCACATACCCATAACAGGTACAAATAGCATCAAGAAATGTAAGAAACGCTTGTTTGAGAAAGCAATACCGAAGATTTGACTCCAGAATCTATTCGCTGTAATCATTGAATAAGTTTCTTCTTCTTGAGTTGGGTCAAAAGCTCTAAATGTTGAACTTTGAACCTTACCATCTGTATAAATACTTGTATCTTCATACAAAGTATTTTGTACTGTAGCTCCGTGAATAGCACAAAGTAGAGCACCACCAAGAATCCCAGCAACACCCATCATGTGAAATGGATTTAAAGTAATATTGTGAAAACCTTGAATGAACAGAATGTAACGGAAGATTGCTGCAACCCCGAATGAAGGTGCGAAGAACCAACTATGCTGTCCTAAAGGATAAATAAGGAAAATACTTGTGAATACTGCAATTACTGCTGAAAATGCTAGAGCGTTGTATGGTCTAATTCCAACAAGGCCAGCAATTTCAAACTGACGAAGCATAAAACCAATTAGGCCAAATACTCCATGTAATGCAACGAAGTTCCAAAGTCCACCAAGCTGTAGCCATCTTACGAAACTACCTTGGGCTTCAGGACCCCATAAAAATAGAAGACTGTGTCCCATGGCATCACCAGGGGTGCTTACAGCTGCTGTTAAAAAGTTACAACCTTCAAGGTATGAGCTTGCAACTCCATGTGTGTACCAAGAGGTAACAAATGTTGTTCCGACGAACCAACCACCTATAGCAAGATATGCACAAGGAAGTAGAAGTAGTCCGGACCAACCAATAAATACAAAGCGGTCGCGCTTCAACCAATCATCGAGGACATCAAACCATCCTCTTTGTGGGGCGCTACCAACTGCGATCGTCATGAGAAATCGTTTTTAGCTTCGGGATACGCAGTGACTGTAACAAAGATTGAGAGTAATGTGGGGAAATATTTGTATATCTGAAATGCCTTGTAAAGCTTTCCTGACTTTTTTATTAAAAATTAGGTAAGAATACTCCCTTAGTTTGTTAAATTATCTGGATTAGGCTCTAAAAAAAGATAAAAATGAATTCAGACCTCACGTCATTCGATAAAATCGAACAAAAAATTGGTGGATCAAGAAAAATTTCAAATTATATTATTGGAGGAATGTTGACTATAGGAGGTATTGGTTTTCTTTTGGCCTCTATATCTAGCTACACAGGAAGGGATTTATTACCTTTAGGAAATCCTTCAACTTTGTTGTTTATCCCTCAAGGAATAATAATGGGAGCATACGGAGTGATAGCTAATTTATTAAATTTTTACTTGTGGTATCTGGTTTACATAAACTTTGGTTCAGGGAGTAATTATTTTGATAAATCCTCAAAATCTGTAGAAATAAAAAGAAAGGGATTATTTAAAGATGTTGAAGTTAAATTAAATTTTGATGAAATTAAATCTGTTAAGTTGGATATAAGCGAGGGATTTAATCCTAGAAGAAGAATTGCTTTAGTATTAAAAGGTAGAAAAAAACCTCTCCCTTTAAGCGGAGCAGGTGAACTTAAACCACTGCTTCAGGTTGAAGAAGAAGGGGCTCGTTTAGCTAAATTTTTAGATGTTAATTTGGAGGGCCTAAAATAAAAAAAAAATATTTTTTAAAAATATTATCTTTTATACAGGTTTTGTTTTTGGTTCAAGCTTGTAGTTATAAAAGTAAGATTGATTCAAATTATTACTGCCAAAAACTTAAATTTAGTTGTATTAAGAGTAATAAATTAGTTAATTTTAAAACTTCAAAAGGTGATTTTGAGGTGGAATTATTTGGTAAAGATAACCCAGTAACAGTATCTAATTTTCTGGAAAACATAGACAATAATATTTATGAAAATAAAAAATTTTATAAAATAATAAATTATCCTCAAATAAGGTTTATACATGGCGGCGTTAATCCAGAAAATAAATCTTATATAGAACGAAAACAAAACCTGAATAAGACAATTCCAACAATACCTTTAGAAATAAAATTCAAAGAAGAAATAAAACCAAGATATAACTATCAAATAAAAAATCCTAGTGAAACAGTAAATTTAGTTAATACTTTTGAAAGTGGATCAATCGCTATGGTTAAAAGCGGTAAGAATAAGTCTTCATCTACTGAATTTTTTTTTGTAACGACTAAGATCCCAGAACTAGATGGAAGATATTCGATTTTTGGAAAGATTATTAAAGGATTAGACGTACTCGAAAAAATCAATAAAGAAGACTTCATAAAGACAGTCCAGATATCTAATTAAATTTCTAGAGAATATTTATTTATTTTCAACATTTCTGTATTAACTCCTGAAGAGCGTTTAAGAGCTACCTTACCAGTCCTCGCTATTTCAAGTATGCCGTATGGCTCGAGTAATTTCTCTAGAGCAACTAACTTCCCAGGATCTCCAACTACCTCGAGAGTTAAGGCCATATCTGATACATCAACAACTTTTGCACGGAAAATTTGTACTATATCAAGGATATTACTCCTAGTATCTTCTTTAGATGAAACTTTTAGTAACATCAATTCCCTTTCAACAGCTGCGAGATTAGTAAAATCTACAACTCCCAGAACATTGAATAATTTATTAAGTTGCTTAGTCATTTGTTGAAGAGTTTCATCATCACCCTCTACTACCATTGTTAACCTTGAAATCCCTTTAGATTCTGCGGGTCCTACTGCAAGGCTATCTATGTTGAATCCCCTTCTAGCGAAGAGACCTGAGATTCTACTCAAGGCTCCTGATTCATCTTCTACAAGAACTGATAATGTATGTTTCATATTTTAAAAGGTTTTTAAATCTCTAATCCATTCATAAGAAATTCTATTGAATACTGAAGGGTCTTCATCATGAATACAATGCCCTGAATTGGATACTATTTTTAATTTTACCCATCTATGGAAATTTGCAATCTTTTTACCAACAAACAAAGGTATGAAATTATCTTTTTCGCCCCAAATCAATAAAAAAGGAACTTTTTTTGAAGCGCTAAGTTTTCTCAAAAGGTATGAAGCTTTAAATTTTTCATCTCTAGAAGACATTCCAATACACATTGCTCTTAATGATCTAGCTGAATTTCTCCTTAAAACTGGTTTTGTTACCAAATCTATTAGTTCGCGATCAATATTATCTTTTTTGAAATAGGCAGAATTTAGTCCCAGTTTAATAACCCCTAATTTAGTTATTAAAAATAAAATAATCTCCAAAGGGAAAAACAAAAAAAATATTGTTATGAATCTATCTTGAAATTTTTTAAATGATGTTTTTTTTGTTATGGACTTTTTATTTTCTAGAATTTGATCTGGTAAAGGCGATGCAATAACTGTTGCAATCTGATCCTCTAATGAAACAGCACATGTTAAAGCAACTAGTGATCCAAGGGAATTGCCAATAAGAATTACTTTCCCAGTATTCTTTGGTCTTATTACCTGTGCAATAAAGTCTTTCACTTGTTCACACCAAATCTCATTATTTAATTTTCCAATTTGTCTAATCCCAGGTTGATCTGAATCCCCAAATCCTATTAAATCCAAAGAATAAGAGGCAAAATTCTTTTTCGCAAAATACTCTAAATTGTTTCTCCAATGTTTTCGACTTGCTCCAAATCCATGGAGAAAGATAATTGGAATCTCATTTTCTTCGCCTGTAACACTCCAACAAATTTTAAAACCATTCCAATTCCAGTAATTAGGGATGTTTATATTTTTTTTTAAATTATTATTCATATATTCAAAAATTTTCAAGATATTTGAATTATCTACATTTTTAACAAATAAATGTATTTTGAATGTAAATTATAGTAATCATTTAATTTTACTATGGCTAAAGAAATTTTTAGTATTGCAGCAGTTTTTTGGATACTGATACCAATAGGATTAGTTGGTGGTGCCTTGTTATTAAAGTTTCAGGGAGACTGATTCTCACGAATACATCATAATTTGAGTTATGGTCTTAAAGTTAAGTAAATCTTAAGTATGAAGATTCTTTTAGTAGGAGCAACAGGGACACTTGGTAGACAAATAGCAAAGCAAGCTATAGAAGAGGGACATGAAGTAAGATGCTTTGTAAGAAATCCAAGAAAAGCTTCCTTTCTACAAGAATGGGGTTGTGAGCTAACAAAAGGTAATTTATTAAATTCTTCTGATATAAAATATGCATTGCAAGATATCGAAGTAGTTATTGATGCAGCGACTAGTAGGCCAGATGATCCTAAAAGTATTTATGAAATTGATTGGGATGGAAAACTTAACTTATTCAATTCTTGCGAATCTTTAAACGTAAAAAGGGTAATATTCCTTTCTATCCTCCTAACAGAAAAGTTTAGAAATGTTCCTTTAATGGACATTAAATTTTGCACTGAAAAACTTCTCGAAAAATCTGATTTAGACTATACAATCTTCAAATGTGCAGCTTTTATGCAAGGAGTTATTGGTCAATTCGCAATCCCAATCTTGGATAGTCAAGCAGTATGGATGAGTGGGACTCCAACTAAAATTGCTTATATGAATACTCAAGATATGGCGAAAGTTGTTGTAGCAGCAGTAAATAATCCAAAAACTCACAGAACATCATTGCCATTAGTAGGCCCCAAAGCATGGGATTCAAATGAAGTTATATCTTTATGTGAAAAATTTAGTGAAAAAAAGGCGAAAATTTTTAGAGTTTCCCCCTTCCTTATTAGTGTTACTCAAAAAGTAGTTTCCTTTTTCCAAGATTCTCTTAATGTTGCTGAGCGATTGGCTTTTGCTGAAGTAACTAGTAGTGGTGAATCGTTAGATGCTGACATGAGCAAAACTTTCGAAATATTGGAACTTAAAAAAGAGGATATGACCTCTCTAGAGAGTTATATAAAGGAGTATTATCAACAAATACTTAAAAGATTAAGGGAAATGGAAGCTGATCTTAATATTGAAGAAAAAAAGAGATTACCTTTTTAATATTGCAATTTTAAAATTAGATAGTATATTTGTACTATATTAAATATTATTGAATTATGTCTGTTTCTAAGTCTAAAAACCTTGAACGAAAACTAGATAATTTTGCAAAAGAAGCAAAAAATGAATTGAATAATGTTTGCGGATCTTCATTATGGGAAAGCCTTGGGTTTGTTTTTTTTGATCAATTAGAAGATTCTGAAAAAATTGCGAAAGCAAATTTTTATTATGGGCAACTTCAAATAATTAATGAAATTAAATTTTCAATTTGAATTAAATTGCATATTTTTACGTATGTAATTTTTTTTAAATCAATTTTGGCCAATCTTTTTCTGATAATATGTACTTAGTAAAAGATTAATTAATGATTGAAACTTCAGGTGTAATAGAAAAAGAGCAGGGTAATGGATTTTATTTGGTTACCTTAGAACAACCTGAAGGACATCAATGTTTATGTAGAGCTGCAGGTAAATTGACTAAATTTAGAATTAAATTATTAGCTGGAGACAAAGTGTTAGTTGAGATAAGTCCTTATGATCTATCTAGAGGGAGGATAACTTATAGAGAGAGGAATGCAGGTGGTGCTAGACCTACTACTAATAAAAATAATCCCAAGAGAAATAATAAATAAAAAGTTGCTTTAGATAATATTTTTTATAGCTTCTTTAAACTCACTTCTTTGTTTAACACCTTGCCATTGTTTTTTTAATAATTTTTCTTTAAAAAGTTGAACCGTTGGTGTGCCGTTAATACCAGCTTGTTTTGCAATATCTTGATCTTTATCAATATCTATTTCAACGCCAAGAACTGCACCATCAAGTTCTTTTATGACTCTTTTTAACTGGGGTTTTAAAACATGACATGGGCCGCAGCTTGGGGAACTAAAAATTACTAAGATAGGTTTTTTACTCTCGTGATAAAGTTTCCTTAATGCATAACTGCCTTTTTGCCATTCAGAATTTGAATCGAAAGTATCTTCATTAACTTCTTCTTCATTAAAATCCGCTGAATTAAGTTTTTTTTCTGGTTCGGGTGTTTCTCTGACTATAGTTTTTGCTAAGTTTTTCTCGGCTAGCCACCTTTCGGTAGCTAATGCGGCCATGCACCCAGTTCCTGCAGCGGTAACTCCTTGTCTCCATTCAGAATCGACAACGTCACCTGCTGCGAAGATGCCTTCAATAGATGTTTCTGGTCTTCCTGATTTGCAAGCAATATATCCTTTATTATCTAAATCAATTTTGTTGCCTAAGAACTTCGTATTTGGTGTGTGCCCTATCGCGTAAAAAAGACCTTTTATATTGATTTCCCCTTTACCTTCTTGAGAGTGAATAGTTTCTATTTTCTCAAGCCATTCAGAGCCATCTGCTTTATCAACTTTTGTGTTCCAATGAATTTCTATCTTTGGATTAGCTTTTACTCTATCTACCATTGCTGCGCTAGCCCTTAATTTTTCTGATCTAACAATCAAATGCACTTTGCTTCCATACTTTGTGAGATATGCTGCTTCTTCACATGCAGAGTCGCCCCCTCCAATAACAGCTAATTCTTCACCTCTAAATTGTGGGGTCGCTCCATCACATATTGCACAAGCACTTATTCCTCTACTCCAGAATTTATCTTCATTTATCACGCCTAATCTATTTGCACTTGCTCCAGTTGCAATAATAATTGAGTTAGATTTTATAGTTCCTTCTAAAGTTTTTAATTCAAAGGGATGTGAATCAGTATTTATTGAGACAACATCACTCTCGTATAAATTAGTGCCCCATCTTTCGGCTTGAGCTTTCATTAGATCCATTAATTCAGGGCCAAGTACACCATCTGGAAAACCTGGATAATTTTCAACAAATGTTGTAGTCATTAATTGGCCTCCAGGAATTCCACCAGAATTAAATCCGGTAACAAGCATTGGTTGAAGATTTGCTCTTGCTGCATAAATTGCAGCTGTGTATCCTGCAGGACCTGAACCAATAATTACAACATTTTCAACGTTTGAAGTGTTCTCTTTATTCTCCATTTATTTGCTAATTTCACTTTTAATAATAATAAACAACCCCAAATAATGTAGGGCGGGTTCCACTCGATCGATTTGTTATTTAATCGTTGATTTTTTGGTCTAATAATTTTTTTAATTCCTTTGGGAAGTTTAAAACAGAATCTTTTAAATTTTCGTTCTTTTCGCCTATATGTAATATCCACTCTCTAAATTCTTCTGCAATTGCGTAACTATCTTCATATCTTTCTAATGTATCCATTGCAGAAATTCTGTTCGTTGCCCAACAGGTTGCAATATCAATCCTTTTTCTAATGAAATTTTCCATTGAAACTTAAAAGTTGTATATAGATAAACACATCAAACAGCTTATATATTGTCTAATAAGTTACAACTTCGTACTTCCAAACAATAATTTAATCTTTAATTTATATTTGAGCGGATTTTAGAGCTAATTATAAAAAAAATATAAAGAAATAGAATTAAACGGCCTCGCTATGATTTGCAAGAAGCCTTTCGACTTCCTCGAAACCCTCTTTGGCTGAATTTATTGCAAGTTCCTCGCTAACTTTTTCTTCTGAAACTAATTTTGAAGATATTTTCTTCAAAAGAGTTTCTTTTTTTTCTCTTAGTGAACTTACAATTTCTTCTTCAATTATAGATTTTATAGCTTTAGAAATTATTTTTTTGTCATTTGCTTCCTCGAATGTGCCCTGAACTAATTCCTGAATAAATAATCGATGAACCTCACTACTCCTTAGAAAGCTTTCTGTGGCATTAATAATTCCTTCAACAAGAGCTTCATCCGGTTCAGAATCATTTTCTGCCAGCTTAAATTCCCAATCTAGATGTCTTCTTTGCCAACCTGCTGAGTGGAGACTGGGCATGACTGTCTGTGAATAAGTATCAACTGACATTTCATAAATTCTCTCTGCTAATTTCTCGCACCAGTCTTTACCATGCTTTTCTAGGTTTTTCTGCATAGCTTGCCGTGGAACAGCATGTCCACCATGATGACTGTGACATACTCCATCAGGACATTCGATTGCTTTTAAACTCATTTGATTATTTAGTACCTTTATATTCTAGATAGCTATTTTTTATAGAAAAGAAAATATATTTTTAACAAAAATCCAAGACTTTTGACTTTCTTCAATTTATATTTAGTATGTTTTAAAAAATAAATAAATTGACAAAGATACTTATTCCTTCCGAAACAAGCTCTGGTGAAAGAAGAGTTTCAGCTACGCCAGAAGCGGTAAAGAAATTAAAAAGCCTTGGATGTGATGTTTATATTGAAAGTTCAGCAGGAAAATTATCAGGATTTAGTGACTTATCATATGAAGAATCGGGCGGAACAATAATAAACAACGCAGATCAAAAAATTTGGGGTGAAGCTGACTTAATATTTTGTGTTCAAACTCCATCAGAGGATAATTTAACTAAGTTAAAGAAAGGCGCTGTTCTTCTTGGTCTTCTTAACCCATATGGTAATAAGGAGCTTCTTAGGATTATAAATAGTAATAAGATTTCAGCTTTATCACTAGAGTTGCTTCCGAGGATTAGTAGAGCTCAATCTTCTGATGTTCTTTCTTCACAGGCCAATATTGCTGGATATAAAGCAGTTCTTTTGGCTGCAAGTGAGTTAGATAGATATTTCCCAATGCTTATGACTGCAGCAGGGACGGTCCAACCTGCAAAAGTAGTGGTTCTTGGTGGAGGCGTTGCAGGATTACAGGCAGTTGCGACGGCTAAAAGACTTGGAGCAATAGTATTTGTCTCTGATATTAGACCTGCTGTTAAAGAACAAGTAGAGTCCCTCGGAGCAAGATTTATAGAACTTCCTGAAGTTGAGGAAAAGCCAGGAGAGGCGGGAGGTTATGCAAAAGCTGTAACACCCGAATTCCTCTCAAAACAGAAGACAACTTTAACTAAATATTTATCTGAAGCTGATGTTGCTATATGTACTGCGCAAGTTCTAGGTAAAAAGGCCCCTGTTTTAATAGACTCACCAATGATTGAAAAAATGAGGCCGGGAGCAGTAGTTATTGATTTAGCAGTTTCTCAGGGAGGGAACTGCGAAGGAACAAAATCCAATGAAACTATTATCAAAGATGGGGTAAAACTTATAGGAGCGGGCGAATTACCCTCTTCAGTTCCTTATGATGCAAGTTCACTTTATGCTAAGAACTTAACATCTTTGATTACACCATTTATAAAAGATGGTGTAATTAAATTAGATAAAGAGGATGAACTCATTTCTGGATGTTTATTAAGCGATGAAGGAGTTGTTCTTCAAAATAAAGTTTTTGAAAATTGAGGTTTTAAAATTATGTCTTTTATAAGTCTTCTTTGGGTTCTTTTACTAGGTAGTTTATTAGGCCTCGAGTTAATTGGAAAAGTTCCTCCTACTCTTCACACACCTCTAATGAGTGGAGCAAATGCAATTTCAGGAATAACAATGCTTGCAGCCTTGACTTTAATTGTAAAAGCAGAAGGTAACGTACCACTTTTAATCATTGGTTCAGTTTCTCTTGGATTTGCTCTTTTCAACGTTGTAGGCGGTTTCTTTGTAACTGATCGAATGCTCGCGATGTTTAGTCGTAAACCATCAAATAAGAAGTAATTTTTAACATGAATCTACCTGTAATCATTAAATTCGTTATTGACCTTCTAGCAGTACTTTTACTGGCTTTGGGAATAAAAGGATTGTCAAAAGTAAAATCAGCAAGGGATGCCAATAGATTAGCTGCATTTGCAATGTCGCTATCAGTAGTAGGATTACTTTCTTATTATTTAGGTACTTCTGGCATTGCTATTCAGTCTTGGATTTGGATAATAATTGGATCAATCTTGGGTAGTTTATTCGGAGCAATTCTTGCAAAAAAAGTACCTATGACCTCCATGCCTGAAACAGTGGCATTGTTCAATGGTTGTGGAGGAATGTCATCACTTTTAGTGGCCTTAGGAGTAGCTATTTTCCCTATATCTGGTGGCCAAGAAAATTTTGATTTTTTTAAGTCACTGATTAACGAAGTTTCAATATCTGTTTCTATATTTGTTGGTGCCATAACTTTCACAGGTTCAATTGTGGCGATGGCAAAGTTACAGGGTTGGTTGTCAACTCCAGGATGGACTCAGAGCAAAGTTAGACATTTTGTAAATATTGTTTTTGCAGTTGCTTCCTTGATAGCCTTTTTTGATTTGATAAACGGGAATACAAGTTCTATTTGGCTTTTAGTCATAGTTTCTTCTTTATTAGGAATTGGAGTTACTTTACCGATTGGTGGAGCTGATATGCCAGTCGTTATATCTTTATTAAATAGCTATTCAGGGATTGCAGCAGCAGCAGCAGGTTTCGTTGTAGATAGTCAGCTTTTGATAGTAGCAGGCGCAATGGTTGGAGCAGCAGGCCTAATACTTACTCAAGTAATGTGCAAGGGTATGAATAGATCATTGGTCTCAGTTCTTTTTGGAGGATCTTTATCTGCACAAAGTACATCCTCTTCTGGTTCAGGAGAATATACAAATATAACTTCTTGCAGTGTTGAAGAATGTGCATTGACTTTAGAGGCAGCCAACAAGGTAATTATTGTTCCTGGTTATGGTCTGGCAGTAGCTCAAGCTCAACATACTTTAAGGGAAGTGACAAAAAAACTAGAGCAAAACGGTATTGAAGTTGTTTATGCAATTCATCCTGTAGCAGGGAGGATGCCTGGACATATGAATGTACTTTTAGCAGAAGCAGATGTTCCTTACGAACAACTTAAAGAGATGGACGTTGTAAATCCTGATTTCCCAGCTACGGATGTTGTTTTAGTTTTAGGAGCAAATGATGTGGTTAATCCTCAAGCTAAAAATGATAGTTCTTCTCCTTTATATGGCATGCCAGTTCTTGATGTGCAGGAAGCAAGAACGGTATTTGTAATTAAACGTGGTATGAGTGCAGGTTACTCCGGAATAAAAAATGATTTATTTGATTTGCCAAATACCTCAATGGTATTTGGCGATGCAAAAAAGGTACTGAATGATTTGATTGGAGAATTAAAGGATCTTGGGGTTGGGGAGAAATAATAGTATATCTTTTAGTTTTTCAGATTACGTAAAAAATAAGCCATTTCGAGAAGTTTTACCTTGGATAGGTGGCGACTTACAAACTTTGAGAGATACTTTTGTTATTGATTTTAGTAAATCAAAAAAAAATAAAAAAATATTCCTTCCGATTAATAAAATTCTTTCTAAAAAATTTGAATATGATTATCTTTTAGGGTTTTTAGAATTACCTGAAAACTTAGATTCACTTAGGGGTTTTGTAATCGTTACGCATGGTTTAGGGGGCTCAACTAAACGGTTTGGTCTAAGAAGAATCTCTAGGAAATTAGCAAATAATGGTTTTGGAGTTCTTAAATTAAATCTAAGAGGATCTGGATCTGCGAGATATTTAGCTAAAGGAAATTATTGTGCTAGATGCTCCAGTGATATTATTTCAGCAATTAATTATTTTAAAAGATTCATTAATTTAGAGTTTAAAGATCTAATTAAGATTAATACTCTTCCAATTTACGGAGTTGGATTATCTTTAGGCGGAACGATTCTTTTAAATGCCTGCTTAGATTACGATGGAAACAAAGGAGAAAAACTTTTAGATGGCCTAGCCTGTGTGAGTAGCCCTTTAGATTTATCATCATGCAGTCTCTGTATTCAAAAATCTAGAAATTATATCTACCAAAAATGGTTACTTCATCGCTTAAAAAATCAGTTATGGGACGGATTAGATGATGAAGGCAAAATTCTTAATAATGAGAAATTAAGAAAAAAAATTAGAGCTTTGAAAAGTATAAGGGAATTTGATCAGAAATTTACAGCTCCAAGTTGGGGATTTGATTCTTTAGAAGATTATTATGTTAAAGCTTCTCCAATATTTAGAATCCAAAACTCAATAAAAAAATTACCTCAAATGCTTTTTCTGCATGCCAAGGATGATCCTTGGGTTCCATATAATGCAACTTTGAATTTAAGAGAAAAATTTATTGATAAATTTACTATTTTTATAACTGAAAAAGGAGGTCATAATGGTTTTCACTCTATTAATGGCTGCTGGTCAGACGAAGTAGTAAAGAACTGGTTTATTAGTATCTAGGACTATTTAAAAATGGTGTTTTTTTAAAAATCCATTTTTCTATTGGCTTATCATTAATAATATGTGAGGTAAAAATTTCTGAAATTTTTTCTGGAGAAACTTTTTCGTACCAAATTCCATCAGGCCACACAAGAAGAATTGGGCCGTTCTTACATATCCTTAAACAGTCAGCTTTTGATCTTAATATATGAACGTTTTTTGTACAGGGATCATTCTCAAATTTTTTTAAAGTTTTTTTAAGACATTCCCATGTTTTTTGACCTTCATTGCCTTTAAAGCATTTCTGTTTTGTGGGTGTTGCGCATAGTAGAAGATGTTTTTTTATATTCATTTTTATCGAATACTTACGTATTTTTTCCCTTTTTTAATTTCTTGCTCAACAAAAAGTCTGGCCCAATTGTCTACTTCAAGAATATCCTCCAATTCGGGACTCAAATTCAAATTCTCCATATGTGATTCACAAGCTTTACTTATGAATGTTGGAATTTCTTGAAAAGAAATTTTTTCTTTAAGGAATTGTTCAACAGCCATTTCATTAGCAGCATTTAAGACTGCAGGCATAGTCCCAGAAGATTTTCCTGCGGCATAGGCAAGTCCCATGCATGGATATTTAAACTCGTCTGGCTCTTTAAAAGTTAATTTCCCAATTTCACTTAGGTTTAATCTTTTCCAATTTGTTTTAAATCTTTCAGGCCAACTCATCGCATATAAAATGGGTAGTTTCATATCTGGCCAACCTAATTGAGCTAATACTGAAGAATCTTCCATCTCAATCATTGAATGAATAATACTTTGAGGGTGGATAACTATTTCGATATTTTCGTAAGAGGTCCCAAATAAATAATGTGCTTCTATAACTTCTAATCCTTTATTCATAAGAGTTGCAGAATCTACAGTTATTTTTTTCCCCATATCCCAATTAGGATGTGAAGTCGCATCTTCCACGGTGACATGTTTTAAATCCTCAACGGCCCAATCTCTGAAAGCACCACCAGAAGCTGTTAAGTGTATGGCTTTTAAACCTTTAGGTATCTCTCCTGTTGAAAAATCTGCATTTTCATAATTGGGTAATCCTTGTAAACATTGAAAGATAGCAGAATGTTCTGAATCAGCAGGTAAAAGCCTACTATTATTTTTCTTTAAGGCAGGAATAACAATTGGTCCTGCCGCAATTAAAGTTTCTTTGTTAGCAAGTGCAATATTTTTCCCCGCATTAATTGCTGACATTGTTGGGATTAAGCCTGCACATCCTACTATCCCTGTAACCACAGTATCTGCCTTACCCCATGCTGCAACAGCGTTAATCCCCTCCTTTCCACTCAAAACCAAGGGAGCACTATCCAAATCTAAGTTATTAATATTATCTTTTAAATCTTCTCTAAGATTTTCATCCTCAATCGCAACTACTTCTGGTTTATGTATTTTAACTTGTTTTGTTAATAAATTAATATTTCTTCCTGCCGAAAGAGCTACGGCTTTAAACTTATCAGGCTGCTCACTAGCTATTTCGAGAGTTTGAGTCCCAATTGAACCAGTAGAACCGAGCACAGTAATGTATTTCAATTTTCTCTGATATTTCTAATATCTTCCCATTTAAAGGTGTATTTAAAAAACAAAAATTTCAAATTGGTTTTTTTCTTAAAATTTAGACCCTTATCCATGTTGTTATTTCCTTTGATTGATCAATAAGTTCAATACCTTTTTCTTTTAACAAATTCCTAATTTCATCGGCCTTCGTATAATTCTTTTCTTTTTTTGCTTTCAATCTTTTATTAATAAGCATTGATATTTCTTCTTCTTTTATTTTACTTTCTTTTACTAAAACCTCTTTTTTAAGACCAATTACCTCAGTCAACTTTTCAAGAGTTTTAAAATTCTCAAGTAGAAAGAATTTTTCATTTAGGTCTATTTTAAAACCTTCGACCCTTTGAAATTGGTTTAAAAAGTTTTTTAATGGTTTTGCTAAATCGTAAATAATTGCAATAGCACCTGCTGTATTAAGGTCATTTCCAAGTGCCTCAGAAAATTTAAGCTTTTTTTGAGATAATTCAAAGCTTATTTTCTCTTTATATTCGTCTTCGATAGATTCATTCTTATCAATAGATTTAAAAGCATCTTTTGTAAGGTCCAAAAAAGAAAGGGCTACATTAATATTTTTCCAAGCTTCTGAAGCACTTCTTAAAGCTTCTTCAGTAAAATCAAGTGGTTTTCTATAATTCACAGTCATAACAAAATATCGCAAAGTCATAGGGCTTATTCCTGACTTAATTAGCTCTCTGATAGTTTTAAAATTTTTAAGGGATTTACTCATCTTTTGTCCATTTACATTGACCATTCCATTGTGTAACCAATAGTTTGCTAGCTTTTTGCCATTGGCTGCTTCTGATTGGGCGATTTCATTCTCATGATGTGGAAAAATTAAATCAGAACCACCTAAATGGATATCAATAGTATCTCCTAATTCATCTTTAACCATCGCTGAACATTCAATATGCCATCCTGGCCTACCTTTACCCCATGGCGAATCAAAAAATGGTTCATCATCTTTGGCTTTTTTCCATAGTGCAAAATCTTGCGGATTAAGTTTTTTACTATTCTCATCATTAGCCATTCTTCCTTGCTGATTGATATTTTGTTCTTGTATATTTTGATTACTTAGCTTTCCATAATTTTTATTTTTAAAAACAGAATAATAAACATCTCCATCCCTAGAGTATGCATAACCTTTGTCCTCAAGTATTGTTATGAAGGAGCAGATATTGCATATATGATTCGTTGCTCTTGGCATACTATCCGGACGCATTATTCCTAAAGAATCCATATCTTTATGAAATTCAATAATATTTTTTTCAGATACTTCCTTCATTGAACTGCTTTCTTCTTTAGCTCTTTTTAAGATCTTGTCATCAATATCTGTAAAATTTTGAACATATTTCACTTTGAAATCACTGTAAATTAAAAATCTTCTCAATACATCCCAAGCGATATAACTTCTGGCATGACCAAGATGACATAAATCATAAACAGTTACCCCACAACAATAAATTTTTACTACATCATCAATAGGCTTAAAAACCTCAACTTTTTTGCTTAAAGTATTAAAAAGTTTGATCATCTTAAAATAAGTATGTCATAAGGTTTATTTTGTCTCCATCCAATTGTCTCCAACACCAATATCAACTAAAAGAGGCACATTTAATTTTACACAATCTTCCATAGTCTTCTTTACTAATTTCGTCGTAAATTCCAAAGAATCTGGTTCAACCTCAAACAATAATTCATCATGTACTTGTAAAAGCATTTTTGCGGGAACATTCATTTCTGTGAATTTCTTATTTAGTTGAACCATTGCAATTTTAATAATATCTGCACTTGAACCCTGAATTGGTGCATTAGCTGCGGCTCTTAATGACTGTGCTTCCATGCCAGCTCTTCTTGCAGATTGCAGGTCAATTTCGTAAGGATCTTTCCCTATTAATCTTCCAAGTCCATTTTTATCAAACTTAAATTCTCTTTTTCTACCAAAAATTGTTTTAACATAACCTTTTGATAAGGCAAGCCTTTCTTGAAGTTCAAGAAACTTGAAAATTTTTGAATATCTTTCTTTGTATTTTATTAGAAATTCTTTTGCTTCTGGAGTACTTACTCCTGTAGAACGTGCAAACTTTTTAATTCCCATACCATAGATAACTCCGAAATTTATTGTTTTCCCAACTCTCCTCTCATCAGAAGAAATTTCTTCTTTCTCAAAAATTAATCTTGCAGTCAAAGAATGAATGTCATCATTTTTATGAAATGCATTTATTAGTATTTCTTCATCCGCTAAGTGAGCGAGTATTCTTAATTCGATCTGAGAATAATCAGCTGATAAAAGTTTCCAATTTTTTTCAGGCAAGAATGCTTTTCTGATTCTCCTACTAAATTCAGTCCTAACCGGGATATTTTGAAGATTAGGATTGCTACTACTTAGTCTCCCAGTCGCTGTAGCAGCTTGATTAAAGTTTGTATGAACTCTTCCTGTCTTTTCGTTAATAAGATTTGGAAGAGCATCAATATAGGTGCTAAGTAATTTGCTAAGAGTTCTATGTTTTATTAAATGTTGGATTATTTCATGTTCGTCGACTAATCTTTCCAGAACTACTGCATCTGTACTCCATCCTGTTTTTGTTTTCCGTGATTTTTTCTTATCCAAATTTAATTTTTCAAACAAGATCTCACCAAGTTGTTTTGGTGAAGATAGATTGAAAATTTCCTCTGCTAACTCATAAACTTTACTTTCAATATCTTCTAAGGTACTTTTTAATTCTTTTGAGAGTTTATCCAAATAAGGGATGTCGATGGTTATGCCATTCATTTCCATTTGGGACAATACCGGCTCTAAAGGCAGCTCGATTTCTTCAAACAATTTGATTAATTCATCTTTTTCCTTTGAAAAACTTTCTTTAAAAATTTTGACAATCTTAAAAGTTAGAAAAACATCATAACCGCAGTAAATACTTGCTTCATCAATATCAACAAATGAAAAGTCTTTATTTTTTCCAACTGTCTCCTTAAATGAAGGAGGCTTAAATCCAAATAATCTAAAACTAATTTCACTTAACCCATGTTTCTCCTGATTATTAAGAAGGTAATCTGCTAACAAGGTGTCAAAGGTTACGCCTTTAAGATCAAGTCCATGATTAAAAAATATTTGCCTATCAAATTTAGAATTTTGAAGTGCCTTTTCTTTTTTTGGATCTTCTATCCAATTTCTTAGCTTTGAGAAAACATCTTCAATTGATAATTGATTGGAGGTCTCCTTTTTTGTTTGATGACCAAGAGGTATATAAAATAAATCATCATTTTCTTCTCCAAGACATAACCCTATCCCAACAAGTTCCGCATCGATTGGATTCAAACTATTGGTCTCTGTATCTAAAGAAACTATTTGATTAGTCATGTCTAATCTTTGAATTAATTTATCAAGTAATTCAAAATCATTTACAACAGTTACGTTGATTTTAGGGATTTTATTTTCACTATTTTCTAATTCATTATTGCCTGCTACTTTTGGTGCCTTCTCCTCCTCTTTAGCTACATTATTTTTGTCAAAACCACCTTTGCTGAAAGTTGAATTGAAAATATCAATTTGTCTAAGTAGTGTTGATAGTTCTAATTTTTTCAGAGACTCTGTAAGTAGTTCTTGATTTATATTTTTTAATTCATAACCGTTACTTAAAATTAAAGGCACCTCAGTATTTATTTTTGCTAAATCCCTGGAAAGAAAAGCATTATGTTTATCGTTTCTGAGCTTTTCTATAACTGAACCTTTAATGAATCCTTTATATTTCTTATCGTTGTTCTGCTGAATCTTGTCCAAAGCCTGATAGATTCCATCAAGCGTGTCGTTCTCTTTTAGTAGATTAATTGCAGTTTTTGGACCTACCCCTTTAATACCTGGAATATTATCAGAACTATCACCAGTTAGGGCTTTAAGATCAACTACTCTTTCTGGCGCAACACCTAATTTTTCTTTTACTCCATTTTCATTCATAAGAGTTGGATTCCCACTTTTCGCATATGGACCACCACCCATATAAAGTACATAAATATCTTTTTGATCATCTACTAATTGAAATAAGTCCCTATCTCCAGAAAGAATATTCACGCACCATCCTTTAGAAGAAGCATCATTTGCAATTGTGCCTAGGAGATCATCTGCTTCGTATCCTGGAGATTTAAAAATTGGTAAATTAAGGCTTTCTTCTAAAATGATTTCTAGTTGATCAATATCCTGAAAAAAAACATCTGGTGCTACATCTCTATTGGCCTTATAGTTTGGATCTAATTTATGTCTGAAAGTAGGTTTTTCTGTATCAAACGTAATACAAACACCCTCAGGACTAATATTTTTACAATTATCCAGAAGGCTTTTTAGAAATCCATAAGTGACACTTGTTGGAAATCCCTCTTTGGTGGTTAAACCTCCATCAATCCCTTTGCTAAATGCATAGAAACTCCTAAAAGCAAGAGAGTGGCCATCGACTAAAAGTAATATTGGTTTTTTAGAGTTTTTAGATTTTAAACTCATTTTCTCTTCTTAGCCCAAGGTGGGATATCAATAAAGATTTGCTCTCCAGGTTCTAATCCATCAATTACTGAAGTTTTATTTCCACTACTAATACCAATTTCGATTTTTTCAAATTTGGGAGAATTGTTTTTATCAACTTTCAAAATTCCTTTTTCACCTTTTTCTGTGACAATAGAAACTGTTGGAACCAGGATTTTTTCTTCATTACCTTCGACTCTAAATTCAAGATCTGCAGTCATTCCAATTTTGATTTCTTCAGAAATATCTCTAAAATTTAAAGTTACTTCGAATGAGGTTACATTATTATCTTTTACAGCTCTTGTAGCTATTTTTTTAACTATGGCACTGTATTTTTTTGAAGGGTAAGCCTCAATTCTTACTGAGGCTTCTTGACCTATTTTTATTCTGCCAATGTCACTCTCAGGAACTTTAGCGACAATTTCTAGCCCCTCTGATAGTTCAAAAATAAAGTTTTTGGTTTTTGGGTCTGAACTTAAGTTTGTGCTTGGTGTGACATAAGATCCTATCTCAGCATATTTTGCAGTTATCTTTCCTCCATAAGGAGCTTTAATTAGATAGAAACTTTTTTCAGCTTTTGCATCATTAAGTTTTGCGCTACTAATGTTGTAGTTATTTTTATAACTTTCATAGTCTTCTTTACTTACCGCACCTTCTTGATATAAATATTCCCTTCTTAAAAATTCAGATTTTTGTTTTTCTACATTTAATTCAAGTTCTTCAATTTTATAGATAAAATCTTCATCATCAAGAGAAGCTAAAACCTGATCTTTTTTTACAATATCGCCCTCATCTACTTTGATTTCTTTTATTACTCCTTGCTTCCGAGGCCCAAGATTGCTTGTCCTTATTGCTTTAACTTCACCACTAGTATTAATTGAATCTGAGAGGATTCCTTTTTCAACTTGAACTACAAAATCAGAAATATCTTTTGACTTATTTTTCTTGAAGGAATTGGTTATAAAAACGAAAAATATAGCTAGAGAAAGCAATATAATTCCACTTCTTAGATTTATATTTTTTTTTATTAAATCAAACATTTCTTTTTAAAAGCAGAAGTAGAGAATATTTAGGAACTAAATAAATAATCAAGACGATTATAATTAACTTATCCAAGATTGGTTAAGTAAATACTATATTACTAGAAGATGTTTTCTTGATAATTTTTCCATAAGTTTTTTCAAATGTTAAAAGCAGGTATTATTGGATTACCAAATGTTGGAAAATCAACTCTATTTAATGCACTTGTAGAAAATGCTAAGGCCCAAGCGGCTAATTTTCCCTTTTGTACTATAGAACCTAATAAAGGCATAGTTTCAGTCCCAGATCAAAGGTTGCATGAGTTAGGCAATTTAAGTTCAAGCCAAAATATTATCCCAACAAAAATTGAATTTGTAGATATCGCAGGACTAGTAAAAGGAGCTAGTAAAGGCGAAGGTCTGGGAAATAAATTTTTATCAAATATTAGGGAGGTTGATGCAATAGTCCATGTTGTAAGGTGCTTTGAAGATAGTGATGTAATTCATGTTTCTGGGAAGGTAGATCCCTTGGATGACATTGAGATAATTAATCTGGAATTGAATTTATCTGATTTATCTCAACTCCAAAAAAGAAGAGAAAGAATTAAAAAACAGGTTAGAACTAGTAAAGAGGCAGCAAAAGAAGATACCTTACTAGAAAAAATTGAAGAAGAGCTAGAGAAAGGCCTTTCGGTTAGATCAATATCTTTGAGTGAAGAAGAAAATTTAATAATTAAGCAATTAGGATTCCTTACTGCTAAACCAATTATTTACGCAACAAATTTGAATGAAAATGATTTAGCTGAAGGTAATGATTTCTCATCAAAAGTTCAGAGTTTTGCAAGTAATGAAAATACAGAATGTATAAAAATATCAGCGCAAGTCGAATCTGAATTAATAGAGTTAGAACCAGAAGATAAAAAAGACTATCTTATGGGTTTAGGAGTAGAAGAAGGGGGATTAAGTTCTTTAATTAGATCAACATATAAATTATTGGGATTAAAAACTTATTTCACTACCGGAGAAAAGGAGACAAAAGCATGGACTATAAAAGATGGGATGACTGCACCACAAGCAGCAGGAGTCATTCATACTGATTTTGAAAAAGGGTTTATTAGAGCTCAGACTATTTCGTATCAAAATTTAATTGATTCAGGTTCAATTGCCAATGCAAAAACTAAAGGTCTTTTAAGAAGTGAAGGTAAGGAATATATTGTTAACGAAGGTGATGTAATGGAGTTCTTATTTAATGTTTAGGAAGTCTCTTAAGGCTTACTATTTTGCTTTTTTAATTTAAATTCAAAAAATGAAATTAATAAAATCAAGGTACATCCTACGCAACTTCCTATTAACCCAAAAACAATTGTTGTAAAGCCATCATCATAGCCATATTGTAATTGTGGTAAGTGAGGTGGTATTGGCATTATTTTTCAACAGAATTTTCAATATCTTCCAGTAAATGTTTAGTTGATCTACTAAAACCATTAGTTTTTAAATAGTTTTGAGCCTCTCTAAATTTTTCAGCTACTCTTTTTGCATAAGGGGTATTCATGGAATTTTGAGTCATGTTGAAAATGCGACTCATTTTATAATCTGATCTAAGTAAACCCTTGATAAGTATTCAAAAATACAAGAATATAAAAATAGGATTTTTTACTTACTAAGAAATTTATTGTGAAAAGTTCTTGATTCTCCAAAATAAAGTTTTTTCAAATTAGAAAAATTGACAATGACAAATATATTAATAATTCTTTTTTTTGTACTTTTATTTTTATTATTTTTTTATTCAAAACGAGAAAATAAGTCAGCCCAAAAAACAACAATTATTCCAACTTATGCACCGTTCTTAGAAGAACAAGACTTTAATCCTGACATAAGTACTGATAATTGGGATTTACACAAACTTAGATTAGATAAATTTAAAAGATCACAATATAAGGGATTAACTTTCTTCGTAAGTTCAGAAAATAGAATTTACTATCTTTCTGAAGAAGGGGATAAAGTTTATTGCTAACAGTGGGAATTAATTTTATAAATAGGAAAAGCCGAAAGAAATTAATAATATTAAATGAAGTATTTATTTTTATTATCAGAAAAGTTCTACAGGTTTATTGAATGGGAGTGGAATACCTTAAAAAAACTAAGAAGAGCAAAAAGAAAGAATTTTTTTTTAAGAGGATCATTTGCTTTATTTAGTTTATTATCAGTTCTTTTTTTAATATTTTCGCCACCTATTGCTTTTGGGTTGTTATTTGGAGAGGGATTAAAATTTAGTATTTTTTTTATTTGGATATGGATTTTAAATTTAAAGTTTTTTTGAAAATTTATAATTTATTTTCCGAGATTATTTAAAATTAAGAGTATAAAAAATATATCTTATGCCAAAAATATTTAAACAAAATAAGTTCGCTTTGTTTGTAGCAAATATATTACTAATTTTACTCTGGGTAACTTTATCTTCCTTTTTTATAAATTTATTTCAAAGTGAAAATGCCCCATTTTATATATATGAAATTTCTTTTTTAATCAGATTCCTCCCTCCTGTTTGGGTTACATGGTTCCTATGGATAAAAAGAGGTGGTTTAAAAAGATAAATAACAAAAGCATTTTTACATATTTACTATAAAAATAAATCAGTTAAAATCTGTGAGCTTACTTGAAATTTTCATGTAAGAATTAGGTGATTTAGAGATTGTTTTTAGCTAAGAAACAATCTCTTTTTTTACAATTATTTTTTCTCATAAAAAAGTGTTTGTCAGTATCCCTATTGACAAACACTCATGACGATCAATTTTTTAAGAAAATTAAACAGGCAATCTATTATCAATTTCCACCGTGCCAGAATCCATAAGACGGCCGATTTTAATAACTAAAGCCATATCTAGCCTTGAAAAATCAGATTGATGGTTAGTTATCCAATCAAGCTCAGAAAGAGTTATAACTCCTAAAGTATTTACTTTAAGAAAAAGTAAGCCTAAGTTCATTTTAAAAAATTCCTGGGATTATCCAGCCGAATAAGCCATAATTTACAACTAATGCAAATAAGCCCATCATTGCCATTCTTCCATTAGTTCTTTCGGCGTTTTGCCAATAAGTTGTTTTTGAATTTTCCATTTTTCTGGTTTAATAAATTCTTAAATAGTAGGTTTTTAAACGAATCCAGGAATTATTTGACCTGTTGTTAGGTATGCTCCAACAGCAGCAATTAATCCAAGCATTGCGAATCTGCCGTTAAGAGTTTCAGCAACAACTTTTTCTTTTTCGATTGTTTTCACTTTTGTGTTTGTGTTTTTCATTTGATTAGAAGATGAATAGTTTAAATTTTCGTTTTGAAATTGCTTGGTTAAATAAGCAACGAGGATGGCTGTAAAGAATACAATTACGGCTAAGAAACCTGAAAGTGGACTCATTAAAAAATGCCAGGAATAATTTGTCCGGTTGAAACGTAAGCACCTACTAACGCAACAAGGCCAATCATTGCCCAACGACCGTTAACCTTTTCTGCATTTTGTGGGTAGCTGTCGTAAGAAACAGACTCATCTATGTAAGGACGTGTCTCAGTAGGAAACATATTCTGTCTGCCACCTGATTCAGTAGTAACGTTTGAATTAACCATTAAAATTTTGTAATTGTTAATTAATGTAACACTACTATTAACAAATGTAAAGTATTAAGCAGAAATTAAGTTATTTCCAAGATATTTACTACATAACTGTCACAGAAAAGTGACATATACATTTAAATAGTTGTTTTTTAGGCTTGCTACGCTTTGCAGATTGGCTGGCACTCCATTAAGAGTTCAATTCGTTGTTTAAGTATTTTTTTTTTTAAATCCTTAGAAAGATATCAATTTGGTAGAAAAAACTACATCATTTTAAAATTTGAATAATTAGTTTTTAGATATAATTTATTTCGCTTTATTATGGAATTCGCAAAAAAAATCATGACCGAAAAAGCTGAAAAGCTTAATGGTAAAGCAGCAATGCTTGGAATGTTCGCTCTTGTGGGAGCTTATTTTTTTACTGGTCAAATTCTTCCAGGTATTTTCTAGTAAAAATCCTTTATAAATTTTTTCAGGGCTTTATCAAGCCCTTTTTTACTGGATTATGCCTTTTTTAATTATCTAATAATTCAAATAATTTACTTATTAGAAGCTTTCTTTTTGAAAAAGTTTTATCAATATATTTTTTATTCTCTTCTTTTAAAATTTCCTGACCATTTAAGCCTAATCCTTTAAGGACAAACTCTTTATCTTCTTTAATCCAGCTATTTATCATTCCCCCCGACGTCTCTATATGGAATTGTAATCCGTAAGCAAAATTACCAATCCTAAAAAACTGTTCCTTACAACGTGCACTACTAGCAATGAGTACTGCTTTATTAGGTAATAAAATCCTATCTCCATGCCAATGTAGTACATGAAAAGGGTCTTCAAAGAGTGCTTTAAAGTCTTTATTAGATTTGTCTAAAAAAATTTGAGACCATCCAATTTCTGGTAATGCTTTTGGAGGTGATCCATATTTAAGAATTTCTACATCTCCCCCAGCAGCACTCGCAAGCAACTGAGCACCTAAGCAAACACCGACTATGGGTCTCTCATTTTCTAATTCTTTTTTTATAAAATCTCTTTCTAACTTAAGCCATGGATATCTTTCGCTTCCAATATCTTTAACTCCCATTGGTCCACCCATAATTAAAATTAAGTCACCTTTTTTTGTTTGCGGCAGAGCATTTTTATTATCTAAACGAATAATCTCTATTTTTAAATCTCTTTCTTTGGCAAATTGTTCAAAAAGACCAGGCCCCTCTATTTCTAAATGCTGCAAAACTAATAGGCGTTTTATTTCCTTCATTCAATTTCCATTATTTCAGCTGATTCAGAACAGACATTAACGCTAAACCACTTCATTGCCGACCAAGTATCTTCTTGGTATATACCTGCTGCAATACTTACAAAACAATCATTTTCATACCAGCTTCGATAACTTGGAGTTACTCCCGTTCCTTTTAATTTATTTTCTAAGCCTTTTCCATATTTTTTAATAACAAGATTTATAGCTTCATTCTCAATTTCTCTTTGCTTTTCATCAGCAAAACCTACTATTGGAGTAAAAAAAAGAATTGATGCAATAAGTAAACGTATCATTGAGTCTTTAGTTTATATGTAGCTAATTTCATATCGATTAATTAATTTTTTAAAATCATCTACTCTATTTTTTCCATTTTTTAATGGTCTTGAGGAGTCAAGAACGGCTGCACAACATAATTGCCAGCAAGATTTTTCATCTAGTCCCAATTTCTTGCATATATTTTTTGGAGCTTTGATAACTGTATTTATTTCTGCAATATGTTGAGTGGTTTCCCATAATTCTCCTTCAAGAAAATCAATTTCAATACTCGATAATAATTCTGTAGCAACGTAATCCTTAATTAGCTCAGTTAATTCCACGATATTTTTTTAAAGCAGAGAAGTTAAATAATCTCTTAATATTTTTTATAGCAAGATAAAAAAAAAGGAACTAGTTTCTACCTCATCTTGAATATCCTGTAGATATTAAGAGACTACATCATTTCGTATTGATCAAGTTTGATTTTTAATTTTGTTGCTTGTTTAATCAATGACAAAGCTTCTTTTCTTCCAGTTGAATTATTAGCCTGGACTATAAGATCGGCGTATTTCTTTGCGATTTTTTTTTCCATAATTTAATATATAAGTACCGTTTTTGAATCTTGAAACTAGCGAGTCATAACTAGAAGTAGATAAGGAGTCAACGGTTAAAACCTCAGAGTCAACAAATTAGAACGGGTTAACTTGTTTTTTAAAATTTATAATCATTTATAAAAAAGCTGTTGGTATCTAGGATTACATTGTTTTCAAACCCTGATTTAATTTATAATTATCCACGAATCGGATTGAAAATTTTCAGACCATCTTTCTCCGCCTTTTGCTTTTCAATCTTATTTAATTTTTTATCATTTAAATAATATTGCATATTAATTTTTATTCTTTGATTCTTATGAGATTTTAGACAATTTAATGTTTCCTCATATACAAATGTCAATAAATATTGATTATTTATTTTTAACACCGAATTCCATATTTTAGGAAACTCTTAAGCTCATAAAAACATAAAAGCTTTTTCTTGGCCGGATCATTTATCCGTAATTATGAGATGCTTCTGTCCACCCTTTTTGGTGCAGTTCGTGCCACTTTTCCCAGGCTGAATCTATGTTGAGTTTTTCAGAGGATTTGTACCCTTCAGGTTCTCCAAGGTGATTTGTGTAGAAAAGATGAGTATGAATTTTTAAATTAGGTTTAGGAGAATTTTTGCATTCTTCGAAAAAGATAATTCTGCTGCCTTCGGGATTTAGTAGGCATCCGCTTGGCTTGCTAGTGCTACAACCAAATAAGTACTTAGGCTCCATGCTTTTCCCTTAATAGGCTAGGTAGATTTTAATACGTTTGTACTATAAATTATATCCTCCTTGTTTTGCTGTCAATCTTTTTAAGGTTAAGTACTTATTTACTAATAATTATTTTGTTTTTTAATAAATAAGATAATTTCTTTAAGCATATGAATTACAGGGAAGATTTAGAAATTAAACTACAAAAAGTAACACTTGCAATGCAGGAAGTTGTAGATGATATCCATAAAACTGATCCTGAGAAGCAAAGAATAATTTCCAAACTTATTGAATTTAAAGAAGCAATCATTTCAAAGGGAATTGAACTTAACATTGAATTAGAGGCAGCCTAGAAATTTTGAATATCTCATGAATGTTAAATAACTTTTAGAATAATGTTATTAACGTAGAAGGATTATTTTTCAAATGCAGCCGGGTACTTTTGAATTATTGATCCTAGTATTTATCTTTTTAGGTCTTCAAGCCTGGTGGATTATCCCAATAGTTATTAAGAACAATAAATTAAATAATAGAGGTAAGGATTTAAGAGAGGAAATTAAGCAATTAGAAAAGTTATACAAAAAATAAATTAGTTTATTATTTTTGCAAACTACCTATTATTAGTGAAACTCAAATATCTAATGAAATTAAAAAAAATTATTCCAGTTTGCTTCCTTTTTATTGGGACTTTAGCTTTACCACAACCTTCTCTTGCAGAAGAAAAGATTGAAGTTATACCTATTATTCAAAGTTCAAAAGGACTAAGTGGTAAAAATTTTAATTATCTCGAGGGTAAGCCTGAATTAAGACTCTTAAAAGTAAAAATTCCAGTTGGCTTGAAAACTCCAATTCATACTCATCCTTCCCCAATGTTGATTCATGTCACTAGAGGAAGATTAAAGCATGTGAGGGGTGAAGAAATTAATTTCTTTAAAGCGGGTGATGCATTTATAGAGAGTAATAATGGGGGCCCCCACTATGTGAAAAATGTTGGAAAGAAGCCGGCCATACTTCATGTGGGAGTTGTATCAGTAGTTGGAATGCCTACGGCCATAAATAAATAAGATTTTTCTCAAAGTTGTTCTATCAGTATGAGGATTAAACTTTTATGATGAACAGCTGTAGTGAGATACTCCTCCATAGTTAAAAAACTGGCTTGGCTTTAGTTGATTATATTTTTGATCTATTTCTGATGGTTGTTCTATATATGGATTGCTAAAGACTTCCTGTAATTCTTTGATTTTTTTGTAATTTCCTTTTTCAGCTTCTTCATATGCGGGAACGACCATCCATTCGCGCCAAGTATAGACTGGATTAAGGGATTTCATTGATGCTGATTTTGCTTTAATATTTCCCTCTTTCTTCAAGATTGATTGCCAGTTTTTAAGCCATACTTCCCATTTATTATTAAGCTCATCATTAATTGGAAAATAGAAACTGTCTTTTAAAGAATCTAAGTTATCAGGTATTTCAGAGAGTTTGCGGAACAAAATTGTATAGTCTGCTTTTGAAATGACCATGAGATTAAAAAATTCATTTATTAGACTTTCGTTGTAATGTTCTAAACCAAGCTTGTTTGACCACATTTTCTTCAACTCTTTGTTCATCAATTCTGAAAAATCCTTTTCGATTTGATCTAACTTTTCTTGATCTTGTTTGTTTTCTGAAAGTAACGGACTAAGAGAGGAACAGAATGTTTTAAAGTTGATTGCCGCAGCAGAAGGTTGGTTGAAAAATGAGAAATGTTCACCTCCACCTGTCCATGGTTGAAATCTTGGATCAAATAATTCACAGAATCCAAAGGGGCCATAATCCAAGGTATAACCACCAGCAGCACAATTATCACTATTGAAGTTACCCTGGCAATAACCAACTCGCATCCAGTTGGCTATTAGTGATATAAGTCTTGATCTGTATAAAGAAGCCAGTTTTATTATCTTACTTTCAATTGTAATCTCATATTCAATTTCATCTTTATAATTTCTATCAATGAGATGTTGAACTATCATCTTTAGTTCATTGAGTGCCTCATCATGCGCATTATTGCGAACTCGTCTTGCAAAAAGTTCAATCTGGCCTACACGTAAAAAAGATGGAGCGACTCTCGTAGTAATTGCCGCTAGATTATCAATCATGATGTCAGGCTCAAAATACCTGGACCCTTTGGAATACCATGGTCTTCTAACTATTTCTGAACGTGAGACATAAAGTGTTAAAGATCTTGAGGTAGGGACTCCCAAGGCATCCATTAATTCCTGTGCGAGAAATTCTCGAACGCTAGATCTTAAGACAGCTCTACCATCTGCTCCTCGACAATAGGGAGTTGGACCTCCTCCTTTAAGTTGCATTTCCATTCTTTTCCCATTGAATAAACCTTCAAAAACAGAAATTGCTCTGCCATCGCCATAACCATTGCCAGTTCCAAAAGGACATTGTTGGGTATATTCAGTCCCGTAAATTGATAATGCATAACCTGTTGCCCAACCAACAGGACTCATTGGATAATTAGCAACAGAAATATCCCCTGAGAAAAAACGACAAAAATTTTGGTCTTTAGTAAGATCTGAGCTTAGATTTAGTTCTTTAAAAAGTTTGTTGCTATGTGAAATATATTCTGGTTCTGGAATAACTGTTGGAACAACTGGTACGTAATGACCTGAATATACTGAACGCGGCTTATGATCATTTCCATCTTTTGTTGATTGAGGATCTGCTTTAAGAGAATTTATAAAAGAATAGTCAGATAGTTGAGAAAATTCAGAAAAATTTTCTGTAAGCTTTCCCTTTAGTGAATCAGATTTTGTTGACATCAAATTTGTTATCTATTCTTTTAGGCGTTCAAATTTCTTTAAATTAAACATCTAAATGTATTTTATATAGATTCTATTAGGGATGGTTTTTGCCGACACGTTTGAGATTAAATAGAAGTTAAAATTTAATACTTCATTAAAAAAAAGTTCTGCAGTATATTTATTGTCTTGAAAAAACTTTTTGCCTCTGAAAAATTTCAAAAGGAAATTTTCATAATATTTAGCTTTTAATAGAAGTCATTGGTAATACTTGTTTTTTTGATTAAATTTTTTTATTTTGCTCAAAATTCTCAAAAAACATATAAGAAATTTAATAGCTTAAAGCTTTGTGCCTACCCCCTATTTTTGCACTATATCGCAGTAAATTAATTCAATTTTATACATTATTATTTTTAATATATTTTTAACTTACCCAGCCTTTGAGCAAATCAAACACACTAATAAATAGTCCAAAACCAATAATTGGGGGCGCAACCCACCTTGTCATGAATTTCAAATAACGTGTCGTTTTGATGCCTACTTTTGAATCACTAAGTTCTTCATTAAACTTTCCAGGTACTACCCATCCCATAAAGAAAGTAACCAAGAATCCACCAAAGATAAGTAATACTCCTCCAAAAATCGAATCAATAGTTCCAAGAATGTTTAAGTTCAATGCAGAAGGAATGCCTGCTAAAAATAGGAAAAGAGTTATCAGCCAAACAGATTTTTCTCTTTTAAAACCAAATTTATCCATTAAAGAGGAAACTGGAACTTCCAATAATGAAACAGAGGAAGTTATTGCTGCAATATAAGCTAGTGCAAAAAATGCAACAGCTACAATTCTTCCAACCGCTCCATATGAACCAAGGCCCGTAGGAATTGATATAAATAATGCACCAACTGTTGATTCAGAAATAGCATCACTTAAACCAAATGTTAAAACAATAGGAAAAGTAATAAGTCCTGCCATAAGACCCACCAAAGTATCTAATGAAGCAACTCCAAAACTTAGTTTTGGAAGATTACTCTTCTTATTTAAATAGGAAGCATAAGTCACCATAACTCCAATTCCTAAACTTAAAGAAAAGAAAGCTTGTGTAAAAGCATTTCTTATTGTTTGAGGGTTCCTTAATTCATCAAAGTCAAACTTAAACAAAAATGTTTTGTATCCTTCCCATGCGCCTGAAAGTGAAGTGGCCCATATTGCTAGCGATAGAAGAATGATAAAAAGTATAGGCATAAAGAATCGTGTCACCTTTTCGATTCCTTTTTTTATCCCTGATGAAACTATTATGGCTGTAAGAACAAGACTTAATAGGTGCCCCAATAAAACACTGCTACCACTACTAATTGAGCCAAAGAAAGCTTCTGCTTCACTTAAATTTTTTGGTAATCCAAAAAATAATGAATGGAACAAGGTATCTGCGGTCCACCCCATTATGACTGAATAATATGATGCTATTCCCAAGGGAGCTATAAAAAAAAGAATTCCTAATGGATACCAATTTTTTCCAGCTAACTTTACTGGTGCAAGCAATGTGCTTGCAGTGGCGTTTCTTCCTAAAGCCATCTCAGCAACAAATACCGGAAGGCAGACAATTATAACGATTAGTATATATAAAAGTACAAAAGCAGCACCTCCACCTTGAGAGGCTCTGTAGGCGAAACCCCAGAGGTTACCAAGACCTACTGCGCTACCAGCAGCTGCAAGAATGAATCCCAACTTACTAGTCCATTGTTCTCTTGGAGAAATTTTTGAGTCCAAAATTAAAATCTGTTTTTTATAGTTGATTTATAACCCATAAATAAAAATTAGTTAATACATTGCTTAATAAAAACTAATCTTTATTCAATTATTTTTTTGCAAAAAGATTTAAAATCTAAAAAAAATCTCATTTTTGCTATGACTATTGAAACGACTATTTTAGATTTTCAACTAAGTAATACTTTTGAACAATATGAATCTCATATGAATGCTGAGGAACAGCAGTCGATGTTTAAAGAAATGGGAGTTAAAACTTTTTATATTGGTAAATCATTAGATGATCCTCAACGGGCGACTGTAATTTTTCAAGGACCAAAAAATGTTCTATACGATATTTTTATGAACCCTGAAACAAAACCTATTGTTGAAGCTTCAGGGCATATATATGCGGGTACAAAAATAACTCGATGGATTTCTTGAAAAATAAATCTTTTATGAATTATCAACTTTTAATTGAATCATATTCTTTTGGGACATCCCTTTCTGAGCAAGAAATAGAACTTTTAAGTCTGGAACTTGAAACTCAAATCATGAACATTAATATATCAACAGATTTTGGCTGTTTTAAATCGGCCCCAACCCATATTTGCGAAGGTCTAAATTTAAAAAAAGATACTTATTGGATTATGTGCCTTGCTGAAATATTAGATTTACACAAGCCCCCCAAATTTGGGAAAACAAAAAGTGTGGAGGTTTTTGATTTACTTCTTAAAAAAGGACTTGTTATTGGTTAATTGTTTAATTATTTGAGTATTAAAAAAAGTTGTCTTTTCTTTATTCTGATAGCATTAACCTAGTGTCAGATAAATAAATGAAAGATTCTAATGAATTGATATTGGGAGATATTATCAAGCTAACGAGATCAAGTGAAAAGAAATTTAAACTAGGAAATTTTAAAGGGGCAATAGATGACAAAATGAAGGCTAATGAAATATTGAAATCCAAATCTTGTGATGAAAAAATTATTGAAAAATATAGAGAAGAATTATCTAGTTTATATTCTTCAAAATTTGATCTTATATTCGATCATAAGCTGAAAATTGATGAAATTAAGAGAAATGAGATAGCAAAAATGTTGGAACAAAAAAGTAAGGAAAGATTAAAAAATCTTGATTATAAAGGAGCAATAAAAGCCTTTAGGAGGGCAGAAAAATATTTTTCAAATTAAAATCAATATAAATCTCAGAAATTTTATAAGACAAATTAAATTTATAAGTTTGAGAATAAAAAATAAAGAAAGGGTTGATTTTTTTTCAGAATTCGTTTCTTTAAAGATATATCATTTTTGGTACTACTCATGGTTATGCCCCAATCTACCTTGGAAAGCTTATTATTTTTTTTGATACTTTCTCTTCTTGCAACGTACATTGTTAATTTAAAGTATTCCTCGAAATTAAAAATACAGAAGTAGTTTTTTATTTATCTTTTTTCTTAATTAGATTTATTGACTTGGATCACTCCATGTTTCTTTGTATAACCAACTCAAAAAAGTAAGAGTGAGTATATTACCAAATGCATAAGTTATTCCTAATAATGGGTCATAAATATTGGCAATAATTGTCGACATAATAAATATTATTAACCCTGAGATAACCAAATCTTGAATAGGTAAATCTTTTAAATTAACAGAACTAATCATTCTTTTATTCTAAATAATTCATTAAAATATTATAAACCTGGATAGAGTGTTATTTACTAATTGGTTTTTACTTGCTTTGAGTTCTTTTAAGAGAAGGATTAGATGATCATCCTATTTGAAAATCTTTATTTACTAAAAACTTAAAATAAACATATAAATTAAATAAACATTTTATACATAAGAATGGTTTATTTATATCAAATTGAGATTCAAAAAAAGGATATAGTTTTTAAAGTTTGTTTTAAATTAATTGGAAAACTTTAGTTATTATGAATACCTTAATTCAATCTCATTCCATCCACCGGTGATGATAATAACTACATTAGTTTTCTTTTATATAAGGAGAAAAATTTTATTGAAGGGCGAAAAACATTAACAATTTACTTGATACCTGTATTTTTTAAAGAGTCGAAAATAAAATAAAGGAAGCAAATTAAGAAAACAATTACATATATAGAATCCATTTAACTAATCGATGTAATAGAACTACTTAATCCATAAGTGAGAAATATAAAACTTGCAAATGTTACGCCTATCATTACCGTTGTATAGAGTTTATTTAATGAGAAATTGTTGCTTGATGAAAAATCTGCCACGACTAAATTTTTCATTGAATATTTATCCTTACTTTTGAAATTATTACTTTTAACCAAGCTTCCTAAAATGGGTTCGGTTGAGACATTCAATTCTTGATTGATAACTGAATTTAAACCTTTATCTTCATTAAAGAATTTTGGGAACATATAAGTATGCCACAATGCTATTACTGCAACCCAAAAAACAACACTTACACCTGCGATTCCAAAAAGTAAAAATCTAAAATTTTCCATATTTAATTTAATTTTTTTAATTAAATTAAATCTACATCAAACTAAATATTCAAATATTTTTATTAAAAAAATATACTTAACAAAAATCAATTAATCATAATTAGTTGTGATTAATGATTAAAAATAATGTTATTAAGTGTTTTTATATAAATATAAGTTAATGATTTAATTAATTATTAATTTTAAAAGGTCAAAATAATTATCAAATTTATTATTACTTTATAGAAATGGATTTTAGAGTTTTACTTGTTATTACACCGATAGTATTTTCATGGATATTTACAGTTTTTTGGTTAGGTAGATGGGATGTATTTAGATTGACACCACTTGGACTACCTAAGAAAGGAATTGCTCCTTTCAAAAACTATCAAGTATGGGAAGATTCTGCACTAATTCCTGATACAGGGAGACCAGAAGAAGGTTATCCCGTATTTACTGTAAGAACTGCAGCTGTAAACGCTTTAGGAATTCCAACTGTTTTCTTTCTCGGAGCAATTTTGGCAATGCAGTTTAAATCTTATTAATTAGTTACTTTGATGGATATTAGATTCTTTATTGTGGGAGCCCCCTTCGTAATTGCCTTTTTCTATACCTTATTTTGGCTCAGAAAATGGGGTGCTTTTAAATTACCTGATGATAATTTTTCAAAAAAAATGACTTTAAAAAATCAATCAACAGACCAAAGTTATATTTTGGAAAATATCTTTTTAACAAAAAATTAAATTAAATTCATTTATTTTTATTTATTAAATTTTCATGATTCCAATAGAGCAGTATTTATTTTTCGCAGTTTCTCTTTACGCTTTTTTTCATCTTTCAATAAGAATAGTAAGTGCATTAATTAGCTTTTCCTAGATAATAACTACATAAAATATTAAACACCTATTTGTATAAAATTAATCTTTCTAAATTAAGAAAATCATTATATAAATATAAAAGTAGATATTAGGGCAATCTACTAGCCGCTAGCTTTGATAAGTACGGTTTGTAATGAGAACCTCCCTTTAACCTCATTTTCTTTTTCGCAATCTTAGAAAATGAGGTTTAAATATTTTTAAAAAAAATAATATAAGGTTAAAATTCAGTATCAAAAATAAACTCTTTCAATTAAAAAATATCTATGCCTTTGTATATTATTTACTTTTAAAAAAATAGTTTTTTCTTTATAAATAATATGTAGATATTTGGCGCATCTGCAACGGTTTACAATCCGTCTTTATGAACCTAGCCAAAAAAAATATTCTTAACTACGTTTTAGTTATTTTAGTAGTTAGGAATATTTTTATTAAATATTTAACTTTTAGAGAATTTATCTCATCTATAGGTGAATTTAATGATTAATGAATTAAATAAAAAAGATACTTTAGAAAATATTTATAGAGATTTAGAATCTGGGATGCCAGAGAATAAATCTATAAAAGAGTATGCCCTTCCTAATGCAAGGCAATGGTTAGGAGGAAGATTTGTTGCTATATGGGTTTTGCCAATTTATTTGATTAGAAAGTTTGCAAAGTTTTCTTCCTCATCCGCTTTTGTTAAACCATATTCTCCCTCTGAAAATGGTCCATCATATAAACAACCAGAAACACTATTTACTGCTTTGAGGAATGTTTTTAATGGTGAAGATCATTTGAGGTTTTTTGATCATAGATTTATTGGTATTTGGGTTTTACCAATTGCCATAACTGGGATAGTTTTTGAAATCCTATTAATAGCTCCTACTAATAACACTACACCTTTTAATTAAGAATTTCTAAGATCTATTCTTTAATTTTTTCCGTTAATAAAATTATATAATTTTTCTTTTAAAGTTCTATTGAAAATTACTTAAAAGACTAAGATTAAATTTTTGTCTTTGAGTTATTTTGTTTTCAAAATTAGATGGTTTAAATAATTGAGAATGTTTAATATAACTTTAAATATAAAAAAAATAACTTATTCTTTAATGTCCAGGGAAAAAACAACCGTAATTTCTTTTAAAATTGAAAATACATTTGAAGAATGGGTAAAAATTTTTGATAGTAAAGAAGCAGATCTAAGACATTCTGAATTTGATATTGAACCACTTTTTAGAGGATTCAGTAAAGATGATCCTAAAAAAGTAATTTATATAAAGGAGGCTCCAGAGGGAAATATTCAAAATTTTTTTCAAGCAAATAGTGAACGGATAAAAAGTCACAAAGTTGATTTCTCAAGTATGGAAGAATCATCTTGGATATGAATCGTTTTAAAATTGCTATAGCAATTATAGTTTTTTCATCATTATCTTATTTGAGTATTAGTTTTTTAAGAAATTATAATTCTCCAGAAAATATAGAAAAAAGATGTATTCTTAAATTTGAAAAAGATTTTAAAAATCATTTGGAAACATCTCATGAAGAATGGAATCAAATTTTAGATTTAGCTGATAAGAATTATTTAAAATGTATGAACATAACTCAGAATTAATTATGGGAGAGGCAAAGAGAAGAAAAAATTTAGGTATTCCGCCTAGAGAAAAAAATGAAGACATAAAGTTACCCCAACTCGATAAAAAAGCCATACAGCAAAAAGTTAGGTCCATACTATATAAATATCCAATTATCCCTTTTCTCTTTTATGGAGCTGCCATAGTTATCCTAATCGGAGGTTTATTTTATGTTTTCAAATCCTTTAATATTGCTTAATTATGAGGATTGTGAATTTTGATAGTGATGAATTTTTGTAACCATTGTTTAAAAAACTTTTAAAGATATTAAATTATTAAAAATAAATGTGTAATTAATGATGAAAAAATAATAGATGATAATTATTTACGATTGACACCATCTTTAGGTGCTGTAATTTTAGATTAAATTAAAACTATTTATGAAAAAAATAAATAAAAAATATGCTGAAATAATGCGTCAAGCTGATAATGCAGTTGGAAGAAAAGAAGTAGTTAGTTTATTAAAAAAAGCTGCAATGATAATGTCTAAATCTGAGGAAAACTTAGCTGCTTAAGTTAGAAAACTATTTTATTAGGATAAATAAAACACCATAAAGAATGATTGATGAGGATGCAGCCATAATAATAAATGGCAGTATCATGCCTGAGTTTAACCATCTTAAAAGTCTAATGTTTTTGTTAATTACTCTTGGCATCTTTTCTGAATCCCTTAATTGCAACTTAACAAGTAAATGAATGGTGTAAATGATTAATTAATCTTTTTAAATATCATTATTTGGTTAATTTGAAATTAAATTTTCTAAAGAAAATTATTATAATAAATCCGGATTTTTATCTTGAGAGAAATTTTTAGGTAATTAATACCTTGTATTCTTCAAATTTCTCATGCAAGATTTAGAAACATTAGATATCTAAATAATGATTGATAATTTAAAAGAGAGCCCTGAAGAATTTAAAGATTATGATTCAGAACTGTTACTTAAGATTCTAAATAAGACATCACTGGAGAATAAAAAAGGTGATGATAAAGAACTATTTGTAGATGAAAATTGGAAAATTAATTCAAAAAATATGAGTAATATAATTTCTTCAGATAATTCAAATTTGAAAAGAATATTATCAGATATTTTCCCAAATAAAAAAATAATGATTCAGGATAATAATGATGGGTCGCAAACAATTTTTTTATCTTAATTTACTTATTCTTAAAAGCTTATTTATACTATTTATGCAATGTTTATTTTTTTGAGAAAAATTAGTAAAAATTACTCTCGCGGAATTTTTTTTTAGATGTTATTGTTCATTAACGTTCATCCAAGTTTATATCTCTGGACGCATGATATGGGAGTAGGGAACGGGATTCTCATTAACTGCAAAAGACCATGAATAACCTCTTACAAATAAGAGAAAAAATCAAAAGAGCCAATAGGCTATATGAAGCCCAACTTTTGGCAACTAAAAGTGGAGAAGTTACTCCATACAGAAGATCCGTCTTTGAAGAAAGAATCAGGAAAACGCAAAAAGAAATGAAATTGAAAGACTCAAAAAATTAAATTCTTTTTTGAAACTGATCTATAAAGGGGGATTTTATCCCTCTTTTTTTATTTTTATAAAAATAACGTAATTATTAATTTATTTTTTCGATTATCTATTGTTAAAAAGAACATAATTTTGATGCTTTTACTATTGATTTAAATTATATAAATGGCAAATTTAATTCAGTAATTAAGAGGTAAATAAATATGTTCAAAAAGAAAAATAAACAAATTAAAACCTTACCCAATAAATCAAATTTAGATCAAGTTTTATGGTTTATAGAAAATTATTTGCCCCAAAAGAAAGGTCGAGGTGTTCAAAAAAAATTGTATATGGATAATCTAGAAGCAGAGACTATTAAGATATTTTCTAAATTAGCCTCTACACGTTCTAAAAAATTATTACCAACAACAAAAAATACGACATTGTCTTTTACCTTTGGTAATTGGGCCTTGCCTTACCTGAAATTGCTTAAGAAAATAGGAATAGCTAAGTAAGAAAATTGTGATCGGTCAAAAGTAGATTTATCCTGCAAATAAAAATAAATAAAGATTAAAAAGTCTTAGAAAGTTCTTTTTGAAATTTAAGGAGGAATACTTACTTTACATAAAAAATACAATTGCTAAGTTTAAGATAAGAGATCTATTCATTAATGTTTCTAAATTATCTACCTAGTGAAATGGTTGAAGTTGTTGGTTTGACAATGATTTTTTCATTTCTAATTGGAACTATCTTAATTTTGTTATTTACATCAGATCAGGCAAATACAAAGAATCTATATTTAAAGAAGGCTAAATAAATTTTAAATAATTTGTTTATCTATTAATGACCTCTGTTTTTAATAAAGTTAACTCGCAGGTGTAGAACATAATTTTTAATATTGATACATAAACAAATTTAAGATTATGGGCGAAGCTAAAAGAAGAGAAGAATTAGGATTGCCACCTAGACAAAAAAATGAATTAAATAAATCTGATAGATACCTTTCATGGCTTCCAATCACTAAATCAAGAATTAAGAAATATCCTTATATGGGTGTAGCAACAATGGCATTAGGAGCGATAATTTTCTTAGTAAGTGGTGGCGCAAATAGTATTAATTAGTTAGATTTTGGCTTGGCTTAGAATATATCTAAGATTCTTTTTGTAATAGTTTAACGCCAGATATTATTGAGATTATTGAAGCTATACCAAGACATATAGAGTAAAAAGGTTGCAAATTAATAATGCCAAAATTACCCGTATGCCATTTTATTAACCAAAAAGCGTCTACTCCTAATGGTTGAAGAATACTATAAATAGTCCCAGATATAATAGTAATCAGTAAGGGGATTGCTGAAATTGCAGTTATTTTTCTGTGAATTTTTCTTTTATTGGTTTTTAATCTTTCCATCTATTTCCTCAAATAAATATGTAATTCTTTTTCGTTTTTGCATGGCATCCATTTATCCTGGTTCTTATGTATTCCTTCGCAACCAAGTTCTAAAGCCCTTTTTTCAGCTTCCTCCTCAGAAAGAAATGTGCCCCTCATATGTGAAAGAGAATAATTATTGAAATTTAGAGATAAAAGAAATAAAAAAATAAAAAATTTAAAATTTCTAAGAATAATACACATTTTTAACTTTTGAGGATAGATTCACAAATACTAGATGGATTTGCTTGTTTAACTATTTTTAGTCTTTTGATAAGTTCGTCTCGATCTATTTGATGTTTTAAATATTTAATACATAAATTTTTTTCCTGATATACCAATGCTATTGGAGCGATCTTTAAAGCAATAGCAAAAGTACCAATAACTAAAAGAATGTTTGTAGCTAGTCGAATATTTGGTCGAAAATTTGATCTCATTCGTATTCTTTATTTCTGTCAATAACTTCTCTTAAATATATATCTTTTAGCTCGTCATTGTATCCATTTTCTTTTGCAAAATGCTCTAATTCCTTCAACTCTTTTTCTGTCATTAAGCAGATTTGGAGATATTGTTTTTCATATCTTCAATTTGGTTGATTAATTCATTTAACCATTCTGTATTACTTTCGGATCTTTTATGAAAATATGTAATTTTAGGTTGATTGATTTCTAGTGTCTCATAATCTCCACTCATAAATTACCCCTAAATTTATACTCTGCATAATTTATCTATAGAGATTATGCACATCAATAGGTTCTATTACTTATTAGAAATTTACTATGCGTAATAAGTCGCTTTTTTAATATTATAAATATCAAGGAATTTATCTCTAAAAAATATGGCAACTAATCAAGAACTAGAAAAAAGAATTGAAACTTTAGAAAAAGAAGTACAACATCTTAAAGCTGTTCTGCAATATCAAATGAGAAATAAGAAAAAGTGATTCTTATTACATAGCAATTACTTTTGGTCAGATAAGCATTTTCTATTGGTTGTTTTAGGTACCTAATGAAAAAAGCTAAATATTAAAAATTAGTCTATAAAAAATCACTTTTTGAAAAAATAACTTTAGTCATTGATATTTAGAACATATTTGTTTTTATATATATAAAACCACTTGATATGATTAACTCAATAGCTTTTACATTGTTATTATTAGGCTCTTTAGTCGCTTACAAAAGACTCAAAAGAAAGAAACGGCAATTTCACGCACCACCTACAAATCAGCTTCCTAGTTGAAGATTAAATTCCGTCTTCGTCTTCACCAAAAGGATTGTATCTAATATCCCAGATAAGAACTACTACTATAGATAAAAGCAATAGACCAAAAATAACTTGAGGAGGAGGAAATAACATTCATGAAATATAACAATTATCAATAAGCTTTGCTTATGAAAATTTTAAAGGGAAATCGATATTGTTTGGTTCTAAATGTTTTAAATAACATGCCGTTGTGCAATCTACTCCCACAATATTGATACTACAAGAATTTATACATTCAAAAAAACTTTCCAAAGCTTCTGAATCTTTAATATTTGAATAAATTTCATTTCTCATGTTCAATCTTCCATCCTGAAGCTTATCTAGCAATTAATTTTTAATAATGTCAAATTTTAGATAAAGTACCTATTCACCATTTTTTTAAAAAAAACTATTGAATCTGTAAGTTTTTTCCCACCCTTCCTCTAACAGTTTTTTATATTCGTTTCTCGCTTCTTCGATAGATTCAACTCTAGAGCCTTTCATAACTGGCTTACTTGATCGCTTAAAAACGCAACCATAAGAGATTAAAATTGCATTAACCATATAAGAGTTCTTAGAACTATCTTCAAAAGGTTCAAATACTTTAATCCTCGATCTGGCTTTATTGATTAAAGTAAATTTTTCCATAAAAAAAGGGCGTTAGCTTCGCCCAAATCAAAAAGCGGAATAATCCCCATCACCCAGCCTTTTTAAAATCTTAGCACTACATATGGTGTTTGTAAGTATTTAAAATTAGCTATTGATGGGGTTGTTTGTTTCTGTTTAATTTGTCATTATAGGAGTCCCCATCACCTAGGCTCGTAAGAGTCTTTTTTTTTGTTTTCTTTTCCTTGGGTTAATAAGTTTTTAATTAGTGTTTAAAGACTTTTTATTTAATTTTTAAATTTGATAATTAATAATTAAAAAAATAATTTTATTCATGCAAACTTACATCGTACACTGGCAATTTCCAGATCAAGAAAGTCATATGCAAGGGGCTGAAGCTTTTGCGGGTTTTGTGGAAGGAGGATGCGAAGGTGATGAATTTGATGGGTTTAAAGTTCTTAATCGAGTAGTAAATCCTGAGGGAGCCAATGGTTGGGCAATAGTTGAATCTTCAAACCATCAGAACATTTGGAAATGGAGTAGTATCTGGGTCGATAATTTTGGCGTAGAAATTGAAGTTACACCAGTTTTAACGGATAAAGAATTTCTTTCCGTCCATAAAGAAATTGCAGCAGCCTCTGACTAATAAATAATCTTTTTAGTGTTCGACTGTTGATTTAATATAAAAGGGTAGTTCATATTTTTTATGGGAAAATTTTCTTCTGAAGGAATTGAAAGTCAATACAATTTAATAAAAATGCTTTTAGCTGAACCCGAAAAGTATAGAGTTGCCATTAATGCAATAAAAAAAGATATTGCATATATGCCTATAGAGCTTAAAAAAAACTTGAGGAAGAAAATATTATCTTATGAATGAATCACAAATCACATCATTCATAATCGTTAATTTTTAAAAATTAGTAAACAGCCATTCTCGTAAACTAACCGAGAGAGTCTAAATCTCTCCGATGGTGAACTGTATTAGCGTAATCTTGTGGTTCTGTCTGTTCTCTAATTAAATCTGCAATTGTTGGATAATCTTTTGCATTATCAAGATCTCTTGCATTTTTATCTTGAATTGCGAATGGTGATCTTTTTAAATTCATAATTAAATTGCTCAAAATTTTTGTTGGATTCTGATTACAGATCCTGGATTGTCATGTACGTAAGTGTTGAATTCTCTCGCAAGCATTAGGCAATCGTATGCATCGCGAGCGTAGAAGCCAACTTCGTGTGTCTTATTTGTTGAATCTTTGTAACTCAACACATATTTATTACAAGATTTTATTGGCGTTGAAGGCATTTAATTTATCTACGTTACCACTAAGTTCTAACTAGGCATGCTTATCAATCGACTAATAAAAATGTACGGTTTAAGGCACAAATATATACGGATAGAGGACCAACAACCTAATTTAAAAATTAATATAATGAGCAAATGGATTTTGGTAAAAAAATTTTTCCGTTGCTTCTATAATACAATTTCAGTTTTAGCCTCTTTTTGCAATAAACTTTTTGAATATAATATGTTTTTATAAATAAACAGCTATCTTGCTAAATAAGTTTGTTCGAGATTAAAAATATATTTTTCTCCATCATCATCACCATCGTCATCATCATGGAAAGAAGAGATTAATACATAAACTCCTCCAAGTCCCAATAACATAGATAAATAAAGAACTGGATCTGTCATAACTTTAGTTTGAAACATTCAAATTAAATTTGAGGAAGCTTTTCAATATCTATATTTTCTTTTAATTATTTGGATAAAGAACTTTCTACTATCAAAAAAAATTGTTTTTTATTTGAGAAAACTGAAAGTAGATCTAAAATAAGGTAAATTTACTGTTTTTTTAAGTGAGTTTTAAAAATATTTTAAAAATCAATGTGCGGAAGATTTGAGCTGAAAACTAAATTTGAGAAGTTGCCAAAGGTTTTGAAACAAGACTATCCAATTGGACTTGATTCTAAATATGATACTCAAAGTCTAATAAGACCTAATGATCCTGTTCTTGTAATTAAAAACGAAGGAAGAATTAAAACTACTTTTATGACATGGGGCTTTATTTCTCCTTGGGCCAAAGATCCATTTGATAAAGAGAGACCAAGACCATTTAATGCAAGATCAGAAACCGTAGAAGAAAAAAAATTATTTAGTGGAAGTTGGAAACATAAAAGGTGCCTAATACCTGCGAGCGGTTTTTTTGAAAAAAAATATCGTGTTCGAAAATCGAATTATGAGACTTTTTGGTTGGGCGGAATTTGGAGTAAGTGGACTTCACCAGATGGAGCAGAACTTGAGAGTTGCTGCGTTTTAACAACTGAACCAAATGATTTAATTAAACCTTTACATCACCGTATGCCTGTGATCGTTCCTAATGGATATGAGGAACAATGGACAGAGCAAGTTAAAGATGCAGATGAATTAAGAGGATTATTTGCAATCATGATGAGTTGGTCCCCAGATGGTTGGCTAGTAGAGGATGTAAAGAAAAAAGAAACTGATCAAATGAGTTTGTTTTGAATGGAACACTTACTAATTCCAAGGTTAGATTAATGACTAAATCTTATTGGTTGATTAATTCAAATAGATTAGAAGTTAAAAGATTTATGAAAAACGATAAGAGTATTGATGGAGTTTTTGAATATATGTTTATAGATACTGGAAAAATAGTTGGAGGATTAGGAAATAAACCCCCAGTAATGACAAATACAGTTTCTGTTGAAATAGATTTAGCTAGAGAAATTTATGAAAGATTACTTTCTAAGGGATGGAGGAAAATTGAAAAAAATTGGAATTAAAAAGAGAGTTAGATCTGTGCGGTAAAAATTACTGATGAAAATAATCTGAAATTCAATAATGAGAATATTAACTAAAATTGACACCCGATCTAAAATATTAGGAGATTAGTAAATTATTTTTTTAGTGCAGATAAAAATGAAACATCCAAAATGGCTACTAGAATAAATAAATATTTAAGTGAAGTCGGTTATTGTTCTAGAAGAGAAGCAGATAGATTAATCCTAGAAGGAAAGGTAACCATTAATGGCAAAATTCCAGAAATTGGAACTAAAGTAGAAGATGGTGACCAAGTTGAAGTTAAAGGTCAAAAAATAGAAAAATCAAAGAGACAAAAAAACATATATTTAGCCTTTAATAAACCTGTAGGAATTGTTTGCACAACAGATAGAAAAGTAGAACCCAATAATGTAATAGATTTCATTAAATATCCTAAAAGAATTTTCCCCATCGGAAGATTAGATAAGCTCAGTGAGGGATTGATTTTCTTAACTAATGATGGAGACATCGTAAATAAAATACTCAGGGCAAGAAATAATCATGAAAAAGAATATATTGTAAAAGTTAATCGTCCTATTAATAGCGACTTTATTCAAAGTATGAGTAATGGAGTTGAAATATTAGACACAATAACTAAAAATTGTTTTGTAAAACAATTAGGTTCAAGAAATTTTAAAATAATCCTCACACAGGGACTTAACCGTCAGATTAGAAGAATGTGTGAGGCCTTAGGATATAGAGTAAGCTCATTAAAGCGTGTAAGAATTATGAATGTTAAGTTAGACGTGCCAAAAGGAAAATATAGAGAACTGAGGAAAGAGGAACTCATAGAATTAAATAGATTACTCGAAAACTCCTCAAAAACATATGACTAATCAAAAACCAAAAAAAAGTAATTTGGAAGTTAAGGTAAATTGGTTAGCAAAAATGCAAGATTTATACTTTTCGATTTTGGTAGAAATAATTTAAATAGTATGAAACGCTTACTACTTCAATCGCCATTTGTTAGTAATTGAGTATTATTTAACCACCTGTAAGAATTAAAAGTCTTAGCTTTCTTTTTTTGTCCAATCTTCCTCGGTTCTTCTCCCACCCTGAGCAATTAATTTTTCCATTTTTCTCTAGCTGGTTCTTTCTTTAATTCTTTTCTGATAGTCATGACAGGTGGTTCATTGCCTGGTGGAAAAGTGACCTTTCCAGAATTAACAAAAATATATTTAAAATTGATCTTTATTATTTGTATTTTCTATAAACCTTTTTATCCTTAATCTATTTGAATTAACCAAACAATAAGACCTATCCATTACTTTTTAAGGATAAAAGTCTACTTTCCAACGCATCACGCAATAACCTAATGGGTTATATCCATTACAATTCCAGAATTTGAATATTTTTATACCGAACTGGTGAAAATTAGCATCATTGAAAAATGCCCAGCAAAAATAAATAGCAAATGCAGTGACGACAAACGCAGCATACTGAAGCCAATGTGTTCCAGAATTATCTACACCATTTTTGTCAAAATTAGAATTACTCATTTAAAGGATTGGATAAGCTATCCATCCGAATAAGGTGTAGTTAATAATGACAGCCATGAAACCTATCATTGCAAGTCTTCCATTTGTTCTTTCAGCAATAAACCAATAGGAATTTGGCCATTCAAAATCGCTCCCCATATTGGATTTTTGATCTTCTGAAACTGGCATCTCTTTAGGAGTGTTTTCCTGATCAAGATAATAATTACTATCTGGGTAAAAACTTTCGCTTGAAAAATTTTCTTTAAATTTACTCATTTTATTAAAAATTTTAATTTCGAATATCCTAAAAAGGTTTTTTTATTAATGTTGTTTTTTCTGCTTTTTGATATAAGATGACTTTTACCTAATTAGGGTAGCAACCAACTCTATCTATTAATATAAGTTAGGCTTATATCCTAAAAAAATTTAAGAAAAATTTTATAAAGTCTAAGGAAAGAAAACCTATAAGAAAACGCTAAAAAAGAGGGGCATTTCCCTAATTTTTTCCTTAATTAAATTAGATAATAGCTGAAGCCAGTCGTGGCGGCTTAATTCGTACCTGCGATGAAGTGCTCCAAAAAAACTGCAGAAGAATATTACAGCACTAGGTCTTCAAACTATATCTAATTTTTTGATAAATTCTGCGTAATTTGTCTTGTCAAAGAAAACAAGATGCGACTTTAATTTGCCCGCAAAAGTCAGTGATGAGAATGCCTATGGTGGAGTTTTAAATGGCATTTTTAAAATGATGAGAAAAGATTATTTCTTATAAAGAATGTAGAGTGAAATTAAGGGAGATTAAGTCAGGATTAAACTGCTTGGAGGGTGCAATTTCTTTTGATATTTATGCTGAATCTGAAAATTAAATTACCTTGTATATAAGGTATTAATCTTTATGCGAAAATTTTATAAAATGTTTTATCTTCAAATAATCCCAATTTTTATTTTAGGATTTTCTATAGGTGTTATTTTAATTTGGCCTGGAATTATTTCTGGAGATAGCAGAAAATGTTTTTTAAATATCCTCAAAGATGGTAGTGATGGCTCTATAAAAATTGGGACAGTTCTTTCAATCAATACTAATTATCTTTTAAAAATTAAAAAAACTCAAAATAAATATTTCAAGATTTTGTTGATTGGGGACTCCTGCTTTCGAAGATTTTAAATTAAATGATTACTTCTTGCACCGCTTATATAAGGCACAAAGTAGATCAAAGTACATCCTAAGAGCTAACCTTTAGCAATATGAGACTAAAAACAATAAAAAGCGATTTAGGAGACTCGCTTTTTATTGCTTGGTTTTAAGAGTTGGGGCGATAGGATTAGAACCTGCGACGTATGGCTCCCAACGTACTTTTCAGCTCATTGCAATCACTCCTTTTTATAGCTATGACTAATTGCTTTTGTAGTGATGAGTAATTTGCCTAGTTAAATAAAGCAATATTTATCCATGATTTTTCCATTTTTTCAAAAATTAAGCGCAGTTTTACCCTTGTTTTTTTCTACTAGTTCCTAAAACCGCACTATTAATTTATTAACAATAGGAGGACAATAGAAGCGTAGATACAGGAGGTATTATGAAACTCATTACTCCTTTCACAATCCTCAATCAAAACTTCCGAGAAATGGATTTGATTAGAGAAGCAATGAACAACAGAAGATTAGCAACTGAAAGATTGCATGAAGACTATAGAAAAATGTATAAAAATCACCAATTTGCTAATTAGTACATAATGGAATTTTTAACGAACTTTGGATTAAACAACAATATATAGTTATTAGAGTAGGTTTGGCAGTATTAGTATTGTTGGGAATTTATATAAAATTACTAGATACATATAGGTAGTGTGCGTTTCATTTTTTACTGTTAACTAATCCCTAAAGACATTAAAGAGGATTCACTTTTAAAACAAAAAAAGTGGAGGAAGTCCTCCATCCAAAAGTTTACCGGCATTAAAAGTATTGAATAGAACCGAATTTGACTTGCAACTATTTAATTACTTAAATTTAAAAATTTTGCGGCCATTATATGTAGCTATTTGAAGTGTTATCGAGAGGTAAAGATTTTAGTTCAAAAAAGATATTTATCCTTAAATTTCTAAATTTCAATACTATTTTTTTATGCTTTTACCTTATTACACTTTCTACAATAAATATTTCTATTGATCTAAATGAGTTTGACTTTATAGAGATTATTAATGTGATAATGTTTAATACAAAATATAATTAAATAAATGTTTATAACAGGCTGTCATCGCTCTGGAACATCACTTATAACATCTATATTTAAGGACTTAATTAATGAGAAGATCGATGAATCAAAATTACTTACTCCTGCACTTGAAAATCCATCAGGTTTCTTTGAATCTAAAAGAATTGTAGATTTCAACGAGCAATTATTAAAAGTTATTGGAACAACCTGCAATAGTCCGCCAGTAACTCTTCCAATATGGACTGAACCTCCTTTAATTGATTTATTAATCAATTCAAGAAAAGATTTTGAGGATTTAGCGATTTCAAGTAATTGGATTGATAAAGATCCAAGATTGTGCCTATTATATCCTGCTTATTTTCATATTTTACTTAAAAGAGTCCCTTTAATAGTATGCATGAGGGAACCTATTAAAGTTGCAGTTTCATTATATGCCAGGAATGGACATTCAATTAATCTAGGTCTTAGCATGTGGTTTGTATATAACCATCATTTAAGTAAGTTTTTGACTGAAAATGATAGTTTTTATTTTTATGAGGAATTTTTAAAAGCTTCGGATACTAATTCTGAAATCAATTTATACGAACAGTGTTGCAAAACAATAGAGCCAATATCAACAAAAATAGCAACGTTTGATAAATTTAAAGAGACTCTAAAAAAAAGAGTAAAAATAAACCTTGATCGTTCTTCATTGGCATCTGTCCTAAATGAAAATGTGTGTGATTTAGAATTACTTAATATTTGCAATGAAGCTTATCAGAAATTTCATTCATCTCAAAAGGATTTAAATATTTATCAGGAATCATTTATGTCTATACCATCATCAGTTTTGAAGATTTTATACAAAGAAAAAAAACTAACCATTCCGTATAGAAATTCTGAAATTAAAATCAATCGCGAATTATATGATTTACGTAATAGCAATAAAGGGTTTGAGGTAGAACTAGAAAAACATAAAGAAGTAAAAAAATGGTTAGAGGTAGAACTAGAAAAACATAAAGAAGTAAAAAAAGGGTTAGAGTTAGAACTAGAAAAACATAAAGAAGTAAAAAAAGGGTTTGAGTTAGAACTCGAAAAACATAAAGAAGTTTTGAATATCATACAAAATACCTTAAGTTGGAAAATAACCTATCCACTAAGGTTCTTAAAAAAGAAGTTCGATTCTTTATTTAGTTAGTTATGGGAATCTATGAGTAGAAAGTTTCTTGCTCTTATTACACGTCATAAAAATGAACCATTTTTAAGACAATTCTGCCTTTATTATATTAATCAGGGTATTGATGACATATATATAATTGATGATAATAGTAAAGATAAGAAAACCTTAAAAGAATTAGATTTTTATTTTAAGAATATTCATATTATCTATGGCAATGACATAATCAAAAAAAATTCCATAAAGAAAGTTTATCAAACAATTAAGAAATCATTCACTTGGATAATAAATGTGGACGTAGATGAATATATAGCAACAAAGAAAAACATAACAAGAACAATCCGTGAAGAAATACTTTTATATTTCAATGGTTTTGATTGTATTAAGATACCTTGGGTTATGATGAGCAGTAATAACAGAAAAGAAAATCCTACAAACTTATTAGAAGAAAACATTTACAGATGGAATCACAATTTAAAACACTTTAGTCAAGTACATAAATTTAGATGTAGATATAATGAAATTGAATGTAAATCAATTTTTAAACCTGATGTTTTCAATGATATAAACGATCATATGCCATTAGAAGCCAACATTAAGTCTCCACTTTATGTAGATAGTATTAACATCAAACCTTCGGATTCAACCGATTTTTATCAAAGATTAAGAGAAGAAGATATTAAAAATGGCCATTTACTTTGTTATCATTATCGAATTATTAGTGAGGCAAATAATATAGAGAAGTTAAATAGTAATCTTTGGTATGTGGAAAATAAATATACACTTTCTGATTTGAAAAATTCCGATTATGCTGAAGTAAGAGATTACACAATGGCAAATAAATAACTTGTATCAAAAAGCTGTACTTAATCTAAATACCCAATTAAGATCTTTATTATCTTTAATTTTAGTAGTGCCACCTGGAACAAGGAAATTAACTCCAAAAGTTAATCTAATTGGTTTTATTATGTTAGCTTGTTTTGAAGCTGCAAACACAAGTTGATCGCTATTATACTCAGTAAAAACACTGAATGATTTATTAGCTAATAAGCTTATAGAACCCACGGGACCAAAGCATAGATCTTTATCAATATGCAATGATAATTTTCTTCCCTTATCGAAATTTTCAAAGCAAAATAATCGATATTTATCATTACTAGCAAATCTTCCACTTCCAATACCTCCATTAATTACCAATAAAGGAAAATCATTTTTCTTGTGATTCAGCCATATTCCTTTTGATGCCATTAAATATATATTCCTTCCCGTGTCGGTCATATTATCTAGTTGTATTAATTGTTCTCCACCTATAGCAAATCCTGATTGCTTATTTAATTTCCTGTCATATCTAAAGCCAAGTGAAAGACCTTCTTCAAATAAACCTGATGAGCCTCCAATAAAGTTTTCTCCCTGGTATACACTTCTCATTGATACATTAAGTCCAAAACTACTATCCTTATTTGATAGAGTTTTCCAATGAGCTCGGGCGGTAGCATCGCCACTATTCCAATTAAAAAAAGGCCTTCCTTTTCTTTCTTGTCCACTAAAACCTCTTGTAGATAAGTCGAATGAATAACTATCATTCCACTTAAAACCATTTGGAAGCTTCCATCCAATATCAGGGCCTATAGATCCATCAGAAAAAGCAATTGATCGATTTTGAGAGTAGAGACTTAATAATTTTTTAACTTCAGAATTAGTTGAACTTTGTTGAACTTTGTTTTCATATTCTTTACTTAAATATTCCCATTCTATGGTCTTGTTTTTAGGACTTGATTTATCTGAATTAATTTTTTCCCATTTTATATATTCAGTTGAAAGTTTCTGCCTTAAAATTTCATCTGCGAATAAAAACACATTATCAAGAATTAAAACTAAACCGAAAAAAAATATACTTTTCTTAGAAATTATTCTCATAATATATCTTTAATCTTAAATTTTAATGTAAATTATATATGAAATCAATTATCGAATTCAAAAAAATCCCTTATAGTGGCCTGAAAGTTACGAAAACATTTGAATTGTGTTTAGCAGGAAAAAAAGGGATGGTCTTCTGGAACGCTTGTTATTGAATTAAAAAATAATTAATCTATGTATTAAGTGGATTTGAAAATTGAGTTCTTTAACTATTACCAAGGCTGCTTCAAATGAATTGCTTAGGCAATCAATTTATCGTGGTACACCTGGGGAAATCTTTTTATATTTGCAACCTGATACTCTTGATGATGGATGGATGTTTCTGAGAGTTAATATTTGGGAAAAATCAGGAATTCCGATTGCAAGAACTGATGGCTTAACTGTCTATGCTCCAGAATCTCAGAAAAATTTACTAGATGAACTTACACTTGATCATTATCAGGATTTATCTGGAGGAGGATTTTTGATCAGTACTCCAAAAGGTGCGACAAAAAGTTCTTGTGGTTCGGGTTTTAAATTTAATAAATAAAAACCTGTTTTAAAAGAAAAAATGATTAGTTTGAATTTTTATTAATTCGCATTGGTGGAACTTAATTTTTAGTATTAGAAAAATTATTATTTTTTAATGGACGAAGAAAGAAAAAAGTTAGAAAAGATTTCTTAAGCTCTTAAGGAAAAAGATACTGATATAAAGAAATGGAAT
>QCCN01000005.1 GCA_003278925.1 Prochlorococcus sp. AG-347-L17 | reverse complement strand
ACTTTTTGTGTGTTATTCAAATTAATAAAATTAGATACATACACTATAGATTAAGTTAAAGTAAAAGATTAAAGAACCAATCTTAAATGACAAAAGTTCTCATTACAGACCCAATTGATCAAACAGGAATCGATATTATTTCACAAGTTGCTCAGGTTGATCAGAAGATAGGAATCTCAGAATCTGAGTTGGCTTCCATTATTGGAGATTATGATGCTTTAATGATTCGCTCTGGTACGCAAGTGACTGAAGAAATTATTAACTCTTCAAGTAAACTAAGAATTATCGGAAGAGCAGGAGTTGGAGTCGACAATGTAGATGTTAAGGCTGCTACTCAAAAAGGAGTTCTAGTAGTTAATTCTCCAGGAGGTAACACTATAGCTGCTGCTGAGCATACTATAGCTATGATGTTGGCCTTATCTAGACATATTCCTGTTGCTAATAGTAGTACTTCTTTAGGTAAATGGGAAAGAAAGAAATTTGTTGGGAATGAGCTTTATAAGAAAAAATTAGGTGTAGTAGGTTTAGGGAAAATTGGTGCTCATGTAGCGAAAGTTGCTAATGCATTGGGAATGGACGTTTACGGATATGATCCCTATGTTTCAAATGAAAGAGCCCAACAAATACAAGTTAAACTATCTGAACTAGAGGATTTATTCCAACAATCCGATTATGTAACTTTGCATTTGCCTCGCACGCCAGAGACAGAGAATTTAGTAAATATGGATGTGCTCAAAAGTATGAAAAGTAGCGCAAAATTAATTAATTGTGCTCGAGGAGGCTTGATTGACGAAGAAGCATTAGCAGAAGCTCTAAATAAATCATTGATTGGAGGCGCTGCGATAGATGTCTTCTCTAAAGAACCTTTGGAATCTAATTCGCCACTTTTGAAGGTCGAAAAGAATCTTATTCTTACCCCTCACTTAGGAGCATCTACTCGGGAAGCTCAAGAAAATGTAGCTGTTGATGTCGCAGAACAAATAAGAGATGTCTTGCTTGGTTTATCTGCTAGAACTGCAGTAAACATACCAGGTTTGAGCCCAGATATTATGGATAGTCTAAAACCTCATTTGCAGTTAGCTGAAACAATGGGTCTACTGATAAGCCAGCTTTCCGGTGGACAGATACAGAGATTAGAAGTAAAGCTTCAAGGTGAATTCGTTCAACATCCTTCCCAGCCATTAATAATAGCTAGTCTTAAAGGCCTTCTAAGTAAAGCTTTGGGAGATAGGATCAATTATGTGAATGCCTCCCTAGAAGCAGATTCGAGAGGTATTTCAATAGTCGAGAGTAAAGATGAGGCAAGACCTGAATTTGCTAGTGGATCGCTTCAATTAACCACTTATGGAGATAATGGCGACCATAGCGTAGCAGGAAGCATTTTTGCTGATGGGGAATTAAGAATTATTAGTATTGATCAATATCCAGTTAATGTATCGCCAAGTAGATACATGTTGGTTACTAGGCACAGAGATATGCCTGGTATTATTGGCAAGCTTGGTTCTTTGTTGGGTAGCAACAATGTAAATATTGCCTCAATGCAAGTTGGGCGCAAAATCGTTAGAGGAGAAGCTGTTATGGTTCTAAGTATTGATGATCCAATTCCTAATAAGTTGCTTAATGCCATTATTGAAGTTGAGGGAATTACTAATGCTAATCCAGTTACTTTATAAAAAGTCTGAACCTAAATAATGGCTATTAAAGATTGGTATAAATTAACTTTCCAGATAGAAAGAGATTCAGAAGAAATTATTATTTGGAAATTAAATGAGCTAGGAATATTCAGTTTTTCATTTGAATATTTAATTAAAAATGCATATAAAAAAGAGGTAAATATATGGCTTCCAATTGATGATTGGAGCGAGAGTTCAAGAGGTGGTTTTGAAAAAATAATTAGCAAACTTCTAAATATTAATGCCCCTAATAATCAATTTTTTGACTGGAGTATAATTAAAGAGGAGGATTGGTTGACAAGCTGGAAGAAATATTGGAAGCCTGAATTAGTAGGAAATCATTTTTTAATATTGCCTTGTTGGATCAATTTAAATGAAAAATTTATAGACAAACAAATCATAAAAATTGATCCTGGAGCAGCATTTGGTACAGGAAGTCACCCTTCGACTTATCTTTGTTTGGAAAAAATGGAGAATATTTTATTTTCTGACAAAAAGGTATTAGATATTGGGAGTGGCAGCGGGATTTTGAGTGTCGCTGCAAGATTGCTTGGGGCTAAAGAGGTTGTCGCAGTGGATAATGATTATTTAGCTATAAATTCAACTAACTCTAATTTTCAACTAAATTTTGGAAATTTAAAAAACTTAAATACATATTTGGGATCTTTTAACGAAGTAATTTTAAAAAATCAACTCAAACAATTTGATTTTGTTTTATGCAATATTCTTGCTGAAGTAATAAAAGAAATGATTCCAAATATTTATAAGTGCTTGAGAAACAATGGGGAAGTCATTTTTAGTGGAATTCTGAATTCTCAAAAAGATGAAATTTTAAAAATATTAATCCAGAATGACTTGAAATTATTGGATGTATCAACTAGAAAAGATTGGGTATGCATTTCTGCGCAAAAAACTAGCTATCCTACTTAAGTATAAGTTTTTCTTATGGATACTCTTTAATACATTTTATTGTGTCATTTTTTACTTCAAAATCTCACATATCGACTCAATCGATGTTAAAAATGTAGTTGATAGGTATTAACTACCAACAATTTTTTATTTAAATGGCTTCTTACAAAGTTACACTCATCAGCGAAGGTGAAGGTCTCAATTCAACTATTGAAGTACCTGACGACCAGTACATTCTCGATGCTGCTGAAGAACAAGGTATCGATCTTCCTTATTCCTGCAGAGCTGGAGCATGTTCAACATGTGCTGGAAAAGTCACTTCAGGTAGTGTTGATCAATCAGATCAAAGTTTTTTGGATGATGATCAACTAGAAGCTGGTTTTGTTCTTACATGTGTTGCTTATCCAACATCTGATGTAACAATTACAACTCATGCTGAGGAAGAATTGTATTAATTATAAAAAATTAACTTTTCTAAGTTGATTATTCATTATTTCTCTGCCACCCTCTATAAAGGTGGCTTTTTTTATGAATGAAAAAATTTGAATTTTTCATGTCTGGCAGTATTCAATCAAGTTATGGAGGACAGTACAGTTATAAGGTAATTGGGCCATGTTGCAGACTTTATGATAGGGAGGAGTTACCCTGGCCTTGTTCAAGGCTTGCTTGGAGAAGTAAGGAGCCTAGTTGGAGAAGAATAGGTTCTAGGTTCGTTGCAGATATGGCTTCAAGGAAATGTCCATCTTACTCAGTACAGATTTTGGAGCCTGGATCAAAACCTGTTGAGACTGTTATAACTCTTTTTTCAAAGAAATTTTCTTCTGATATACAAGAATGGTGGTATAGCAAAAAACCAGGCTCTAAAGAGCCTGGTAATATCTACCCTTCTGGTGTTAATGATATTTAAGTACTATGCTTTTGGCTTTGGAGGCATGTAACCTTTTAAGCCAGTGCATTCAAGACTATCAATCGTATTTACTCCAGTTTGTGAGTTAGTTCCACTAGCTCTTTCACATAATGATTTTCTCTGAGAAAGATCAAGATTTGCATCAGTAAAGTCTGCTCCATCAATAATTGCACCATCAAAAACACTTTTCATTAGCTCACCATTCGTAAGATTTGCATCTGTAAAATCAGCATTATCAAAGCGCGTTGCATATGCGATGAGGTCAGTCATATTGGCTCCTTTAAAACTAGAGTTTTTTGCTGTTGTTACGCTCATATATGCGCCTTGAAGGTTAGCTTCTCCTAAATCTTGATTAGATAAATCATATTTAACATATTCAGTATTATGAAGGTCGGCACCATGAAGATCATCTTTTAGTACATCAACTGATGAGGGGTCACTAGGATAAAGTGCGTTTGCAGAGATTGGATTAATAAGTAAACCAATAATTAACGGAAGAAAAATCAATAGTCTTTTAAAAGACTTATGTAGTGATGAAAACATAGAAACCATTTCGATCAACATCAATATAGAAAACCTAAGACTATTATTCCATGGGTTGGTCATTTCCGACCCTTCTTCTCACGAACTGTTGCAGTTTATTTTATTTCAGCTGTTAGAAAATCTTTTGCAAGCTGAGTATTAGGAAAAACTTTTTGAGCCTCTTTAAGCAAATCGCTTGGCGTAATTGCATTTTTATTGGTATATCTTGGACTAAAATGGGTAATAATTAATTTTTTTGTATTAGATAATAATGCTGTTTTGGCAGCCATGATTGTTGTGGAATGTAATTTTTCGTAGGCCATGCTTTCATCCTCCTCTGAAAAAGTCGATTCATGTACGAGTAAATCGGCATTTTTCGATAGTGAAACAGCCGATTCGCTAAAGACTGTATCTGTGCAATAAACAAAACTTTTACCCTCTCTGGGAGGTCCACAGAATTCTTTTCCATCAAATGTCCTGCCATCTGCTAGTACAACTTTTTTACCTTGTTGCAGTTCTGAATAAATTGGTCCAGGGGCTATTTTTAGGGACTCTGCTTTTTTTATATCAAATATACCTGGCTTATCTTTTTCACTCACTCGATAACCATATGCTGGTATTTTATGTTTTAGACAAGTGCAGTTTACTTTTATTTTGTTGTTTTGAAATAGAGTTTTATTTTTTTGTGCAAAATTTTCAACTTCCACAAAATGCAATGGGAACGTTAACTTGCAAAAACTGCTTTTAAGTGCAGAATTTATAAAACTTCGCAACTCTGAAGGACCGTAAATTTCAATACCCTTACTATTTCCTGATAAACCTAAGGTAGCTAAAAGTCCAGGCAAACCATAAATATGATCTCCATGCATATGAGTAATAAATATTTTCTTGATTTGCGAAGATTTAATATTGCTTTTCATTATTTGATGCTGCGTTCCCTCTCCGCAATCAAAAAGCCAAACTTCTGATGACTGAGATAATTTTAGTGCTAGGGAAGAAACATTTCTCGTTAAGGATGGGACTCCTGAGCTTGTTCCTAAGAAGGTGATATTCACTTATTTGTGATATTTTTATTTTTATATCTGGATTAAATCTAGACTTTTAGTCAAACTTAGGCAAATTAAGCATTTGTTTTTTAAACAAAGTGATACTTAAATTTAAAAATATTTATAGTAAACGTTGCCTGATTAGTATCTTATTTATTTGTGTTTTTCACTGTGAAAGTGTTTTTGCATCTAGAGAACCAATAATTAGAGTTTTGATATCAAAAAATAACAATTTAAGGATCAGATCAGATAGATCAATTCCTTTAACCATAGAGGGGAAACTTTTTTCAAGTAAAAAAATAAAAGGGTTAACTTTGAAAAATGAGAAAAATAGAAAAATTTTATATTTTGATAAAAATAAACAAAAAAAATATGATTTAAAAAGTAATCAACAATTTCAAATTAGATCTTCTGATGGAAGAGGTATATGGGTAGGTCAGAAGAGATTTTCTGGTAGGCTTAATCTCTTTGTACTTGATTCTGAAATATTGGTAGTGAATGTTTTAGGAATAGAAAAATACCTAAGTAGTGTAGTGGGATCAGAGATGCCAACAAAATGGCCTATTGAAGCATTAAAAGCACAAGCAATTGCCTCAAGAACTTATGCTTTAAAGCAAAAGGGGAATAATTTATTTGATATAGATTCAACCCAGAAAAATCAAGTTTATAATGGCTTAGAGTCAAGAACTTATAAAACTAGCAGAGCCGTAAAAAGTACAAGATCTTTAGTTCTGACGTATAAAAATAAATTAATAGATGCTTTATTCCATAGCAGCTCAGGCGGAATGACAGAAAACAGTCAAGATGTATGGAAGAATAAATATCCATATTTATCAAGTGTGAAAGACTTTGATAAAAATAATCCAAAATTTAGATGGCAAAAAAAATTTTCGAGTAATGAATTAACAAATTTATTTCCCAAGATTGGAGGTTTAAAAAATATAAAAATTCTAGATATCACTAGCACAGGGAGGGTGAAAAATGTAAAACTTATTGGTGCTTATGGTTCTGATCAAATGTCTGGGATAGTTTTAAGAAAAAGATTAGGCCTCAACAGTAATTTTGTGAGATTTAAATTTTTTGAGGAGGAATTGCTCAATAAATTTCCCATAAAAAAAGGTCTGATAGTTTTTGGACAGGGATCAGGTCATGGAGTAGGAATGAGTCAATGGGGTGCGAAATATATGGCGCATAGAGGCCAAAAAGCTGAAAGAATATTAAAGTATTTTTATAGGGGTGTGCAGATTAAACCTTTTAGAAAAGATTATCTATAGAAGTTATCTCGCATTGAGGACTAATTTTGGATTTAGATTAATTTGATCTTTATTTAAGAAGCCTATCCCAAGTAGTGTTTGTTTTTTATCTATTACTTTTATTGGTTTTTTATAGTCAAAAGATTTGCTTTCCTTGAAGTAATTTATATCAATTTTAATTGCTCTTCCTGTTTGCCAAAAATTGACTTGCTCTTCATGACTTAAGACAAATGTTGAAATGTGATTAAGAGCAGAAATTGTTGGAATAATAAAATTTTTCGAGTCCCCTCCCCTTTTTTCTTTTTCGATATCAGATATTTTTATCGAGTTTTGTTCATCAAAGCCACAAGCTGAAATTCTTTTTAGTTGTAGAAGGCAACCTTCGGAATTAAGAATTTCTCCAATATCTCTTGCAATTGCTCTTATATATGTTCCAGCTGAACATGTGATTTTTAATTCTATGATCCCTTTTATTTGGTCCCATTTTATCAAAATAAGTTCGTCTATTTTTACTTCTCTTGGTGCTAATTCAAAAAATTCATTCCTGAAAGATTTTTTATAAGCTCTCTCACCATTGATGTGCACACTAGATACTTTCGGCGGAATTTGTTTAATAATTCCTCTAAATCTATTTAAGTATTGATCTAATTTCTCATCGCTGATTTGCGGCCAACTTTTTTGATTAATTATTTCTCCGTGAATATCATCTGTATTAGTTCTTATCCCTAACTTAATTTGTCCTATGTAAGTTTTACCCTGAGGAAGATATTGAATAAATCTTGTTGCACTGCCTATGGCGATTGGTAATGTTCCTATAACTTCTGGATCAAGAGTTCCTGTATGCCCTACCTTTTTTGTATTTAGTAGCTTCCTTATTTGTTTAACACAATCATGAGATGTACAGCCCTTATCTTTATTTATTACTAAGAATCCATCTTTAGTTTCCATTTTTAATATTAAGAATACTTTGAGAAAGATTTATAACCATTCTATGATTTTGGTGTTAGGAATTTAGATTAAGAAATTGAAAAACAATAATTTTATTTTAAAAGAGTTTTTAGATAATGCTTTTAATTTGAAATCACATTTAATGGAATTCTTATCTATTAGAGAACGTGATTTAGATGGATTCCTTGCAAATGCAAAGATGAATTTGGCAAATTCACATCCTGGAGATGTTTTAAATGATGTTTCAGATTTTTATACCGAGATTGTAGGAGATAGGCATGTAGCTGATTTGGCTGCTTGGCATATCGCAAGTAGGGACTATATCGCTGATACTTTAAAACTTCAGCAGAGATTTTCTAGAGGTTTAGTTTTGGATTTTGGAGGAGGTATTGGTACTCATGCCTTAGCCAACGCAATGTCTTCAAAAGTTAAGCATGTTTTTTTTGTAGATATTAATGAAACAAATAGAAATTTTGTTGAATATAGGGCTAAAAAATTAGGAGTTGAAAAAAAACTTACTTTTTGTAAGACAATTCGAGATACCCAAATATTGCAATTTGATACGATAATTTGTCTTGATGTTCTGGAGCATCTTCAAGATCCAGCTTCTCAAATTAATATTTTTAGTGAAATTATGGATAGCAATTCTATTGCTTTATTCAATTGGTATTTCTACAAAGGAGATAATAATGAATATCCTTTTCATATAGACAGTAATCAAATTGTCGAAAAGTTTTTTGAGACTCTTCAATCAAATTTTTTAGAAATATTTCATCCTATTCTTATAACTACAAGAGCTTACAAGAAAATTAGATAACTATATTCACTCTTTTTCTATTTCTTAAATTTCTTTTAATGCTTTCGAAGCTTACGGTTCCTTCTTTAAGTGCAAAAAGTGTATCATCTTTACCTTTCCCAACATTAATTCCAGGCAAAAAGGATGTACCTCTTTGGCGAATTAAAATTGATCCAGCAGTTACTTTTTCTCCACCATAAGCTTTAACGCCCAGTCTTTTGGAATTTGAATCTCTTCCGTTTCTAGTAGAACCTGTTCCTTTTTTATGTGCCATTAGAAATGTTTAATTTGTAGATTTTTCGGATTTTGGTTTAGTTTCCTTTTTAACAGTTTCCTTTTTAGAAGAAGACTTAGGAGAGCTTTTACCTATTGATATAGATTTTACCATAACTCTTGTAAGTTCTTGTCTGTGTCCCATCTTTCTTCTTGTCTTTTTTTTCGGACGCATTTTGTATACAATTATTTTCTTATCTCTTTTATGGGAAACTACTTCTAATTCAATTTTTGCATCCTTTACGTAAGGTTTTCCAACAGTGATAGAGTCTTTGTCTTTTAAAAGTAAAATTTTTTCTAATGTTATCTTATCTTTAACCTTTGCATTTAACCTGTCAATGTCATAGTATCTGTTGACTTCAAACCAAAATTGTTGACCCGAAGTTTCTGCTATCGCGTACAATTCATTACTTTTTAAAGAATTGTTTGAAGAGTTTTTAGAATTTGTCATATCTTAAAGACGCCATTAGGCTCAAATTGTTAATTTGATTAAGCCAAATAAGCAATCATAATGGTTTGTATATTTTCTTATTTTGTAGTGTAATAAGTCAAGGGTTGTTTTAAATCTTTTATATCAATTAAGGAACTATAAAAATGGCAGCAAGAAAAACTTACATTTTAAAACTCTATGTTGCTGGAAATACACCTAATTCGATGAGAGCTTTAAATACTTTAAGAGAAATTTTAGAAAATGAATTCAAAGGAGTTTATGCTTTGAAGGTTATTGATGTACTTAAGCAGCCACAACTTGCAGAAGAAGATAAGATTTTAGCCACACCAACCTTAGCTAAAATTTTGCCGCCACCAGTAAGAAAAATAATAGGAGATCTCTCAGATAGAGAAAAAGTTTTAATTGGTTTAGATCTACTTTTTGATGAATTAACTGAAACTGAATATAGTGGAGATAAATAATATATTTAAAAACTTTTTTGTTAAGGATAAATTCAAAAAATTTTTACTTTTGTTTAATTAACACAAAACTATGAATCATAAGAAATTTGGCAAATCAAATAAAATGCATGTACAAAAATTGCCAACTGGCATAGAAGGCTTCGATGATGTGTGTAGGGGTGGGTTGCCTGTCTCTCGCAGTACACTCGTTAGTGGTACGTCAGGAACTGGTAAAACTGTTTTTTCACTGCAATACTTACACCATGGTATTTGTAATTTTGATGAGCCTGGAATCTTTGTGACATTTGAGGAATCACCTTTAGATATTATTAGGAATGCCGCAAGTTTTGGGTGGGATTTACAAGAACTAATAGATCAAAATAAACTTTTTATCTTGGATGCTTCACCTGACCCTGACGGTCAGGATGTTGCCGGTAACTTTGACTTGTCTGGACTTATTGAGCGAATAAGTTATGCAATTAGAAAATATAAAGCTAAAAGAGTTGCAATAGATTCAATAACTGCTGTCTTTCAACAGTACGATGCTATTTATGTTGTTAGAAGAGAAATATTTAGATTGATAGCAAGATTAAAAGAAATTGGTGTGACAACTGTTATGACTACAGAAAGGGTTGATGATTACGGACCAATTGCTAGATATGGGGTAGAGGAATTTGTATCTGATAATGTTGTCTTATTAAGAAATGTTCTTGAGTCAGAGAAGAGGAGAAGAACTCTAGAAGTCTTAAAGTTAAGAGGTACCGTACATATGAAAGGCGAATATCCATTCACTATGGGAATGGATGGAATAAGTGTGTTTGCCTTAGGAGCTATGAGATTAACGCAGAGATCCTCAAATATTAGGATTAGCTCGGGAGTTAAAGATCTTGATGATATGTGTGGTGGAGGATATTTTCAAGATTCTATCATTCTCGCCACTGGGGCTACTGGTACAGGCAAAACAATGCTTGTATCAAAATTTGTTGAAGATGCTTATAACAATAACGAAAGAGCAATACTTTTTGCATATGAAGAATCTAGAGCTCAATTGCTTAGGAATGCGACTAGCTGGGGAATAGATTTTGAAAAAATGGAAAGTGATGGGTTATTAAAAATTATTTGCGCATATCCTGAATCAACTGGTTTAGAAGATCACTTACAAATTATAAAAACACAAATTAATCAATTTAAACCAAAAAGAATGGCAATTGATTCTCTTTCTGCATTAGCCAGAGGTGTAAGTTTGAATGCATTTAGACAGTTTGTAATTGCTGTTACCGGCTATACAAAACAAGAGGAGATAGCAGGCTTTTTTACTAATACTGCAGAAGAATTTATGGGAAGTCATTCCATAACAGATTCTCATATCTCAACAATTACAGATACTATATTGTTACTTCAATATGTAGAAATAAAAGGTGAGATGGCACGAGCTTTAAATGTTTTTAAAATGCGTGGATCCTGGCATGATAAGAGAATAAGAGAATTTATTATTACAAATAGTGGCCCAGAAATAAAAGATTCGTTTTCTAATTTTGAACAAATATTTAGTGGTGCCCCTCACAGAGTTGTGCCTGATCAAAATGTCCAAAATGTTTTTAAAGGATTAGATAATAATTAGATAATTTCTTTAACTTCATTACTTGAAAAAGAATCTGAATTATTAATAGCTTTTGTCAATAATTCATCTTTATCAGATTGTGCTAAGGATAAATCAAACCAGAAAGTTGTTCCTACTCCTAATTCACTAGCCATACGAATCTCCCCACCATGTTTTTCAATTATTCCCCGCACTATAGATAAACCTAAACCGGTACCTTGCTCAGTATGAACAGAATTCTCTACTCGATAAAAACGATCAAATATCTTTTCTTGATCAGCCTGAGATATTCCTGATCCCGTATCAGCAATCTCAATTCTTACTTTTGGTAGTGGTGAAACTAATTCACATTGAGGGGCTGCATCATTTTTAATACTTGGAGGGAAAGCAGGACAGGAATCTGGCCAAGTATAAGCTCTTATAATTAAGGAGCTGTTTTTTGGACTAAATTTCAATCCATTACCCAGCAAATTATCAAAAACCTGTAAAAGTAAATCAAAATTTCCAAGAATTGGAGGTATAGTTTCTTCTATATCATGAGCTAATGAAACATTTTTTTCTGTAGCATTAAGTCTATAATTTCTAAGAGTCTGTTCAATGGCTGGTTTTATGTCCATTTGCTCTAGCTGAACAATTTTCCCAGACTCCAATCTTGATAAATCTAATACATCATTTACAAGTCTTGTTAACCTGTCAGTTTCTGAGTTTGCAATGCCCAAAAATTCTATTTGTTCTTCATCTGAAAGCTGATCTTTTAAATCATGTAAGGTCTCTACATAACTTTTGATATTAAAAAGTGGTGTCCTTAATTCGTGTGAAACATTACTAATAAATCTATTTTGTGCTGCGTTAAGTTCAACTTCTCTAGTTAAATCTTGGATTGTTACGGCAATTCCTTTTAATTCAACTTTATTTGTATCTAAAACTGATTGCAAGACAATTCTTAATGTTCTTGCTGGTTCCCCTAAACTAAACCTTAGATCATCCTTTTCTTTTTCTCTGTTTAAAATAGATTCTATATTCGAATGTAAGTCGTTAGATAAAATCTCGGGGATTTCATTTAAAAAATGTTTACCCTCTAAAAATCTTCCTTCCCAACGAAATAATCTCTTTGCTGTTGGATTAGTAAGTACAATCTTACCTTGTGAGTCCAATAGTATGGCACCATCAGCCATTGTTGCTATGAGGGATTGCTGTTTGATTTGTTCCGCTTTTAGTTCTTCTATATTAGCTTCGTCATAATTTTCTAACTGGGTGGCCATTCGGTTAAATCCATTTAAAAGTTCTCCTAGATCACCTGTCATAGGTAAAGAAATTCTGGACTTAAAATTTCCTCTTGAAATTTCTCTAACACCTCTTACTAACTCTCTGACGGGTCTTGTAATTGTTAGTGCATTAAACACAGCTCCAAGAATTACTAAAACCCAAATAGAAATAAAAACTGCAATGGTTACTTCTCTAGTTAAGGCAGCACTGGCTAGTGCTTTTTTATTAGGGGTTACTCCCAAAGCTAAAGTTCCAAGATATTTGCCTTTCCACAACATTGGTACAAATACATCAGTTACTTGACCTTGAGGTGTTGCATGCTGCCTAACTAAAGGGAATTGAGGTCTTTTCTTTAATTCTGAGGGCAATTTTAATCTTCTAGTGAGCTGAAATTGACTGTCTGAGCTTGTTGGTGTTGCACTGATCGGTATACCAAGTTGAACAATATCTTCAGCATCAGTAAAGAATATATAACGCAGGTTTCGACTAGATCTCCAGAATTTTTCAGCTACGTTTGAAATTTCTTTTTTTTGGTTATTAGCGACTAATTCTGTAACATTCCCAGATAATAATAACCCAAGATCTCGAGCATATCTAGTATCATTCATTCCTGCATCTCTTTGAATACTATTTAATGCAAAAAAAGTTATTCCTGTCATTAGGAGACTTACGACAAGAGTTGCAATAGCTAACAACTTTGTTCTTAAACTAAACCCGCTCCACCAAGCAAGGAGTCCATTAATCCAATAGTTTTTATTTATATCTTCATTATCAGTGATTTTATATTTTCTACTTTCTCGATTATTGCTATCCACCATAAGCTTAATTCTCCTTAGAAAAGTTTTTTCTGACTTGATGACCTATGTCATTTCTAAAAAAAATACCTTCAAAATGAATTTCTTTTAAATTTTTGTATGCTTTTTGAAAAACCATATCGAAATCTTTATCTTGACAGACAATACTTAAGACTCTTCCTCCATCAGTTAATAATTTGCCATTTGCGCTTAAAGAAGTACCTGAGTCGAAAATTTGACAATCCTTTGAGTCAATCTTACCTATTTTTATTGGGAAGCCAGTTTTATATGAGTTAGGATAACCATTAGAGGTCGCTATTACGCAACCACTGCATTTATCAGAAGTATCAATTTTTTCATCTCCGGTTAAATTTCCCATTGAACACTTTTCTAAAAGAAATACAAAATTTTGATCCATCAAAGGCATTATTGTTTGGCATTCTGGATCGCCAAATCTGCAATTATATTCTATAACTTTGGGGCCAGATTTTGTGATCATTAACCCAAAATAAATTACGCCTTTATAGTCAATATTCCTTTTATTTAGTTCATTGATTGTAGGTTCAATTATTTCTTTGATGATTCTATTAAGATAATCTTCTGTTAATAATGGAGCAGGGGAATAAGCTCCCATACCTCCTGTATTTGGGCCTTTATCTTTCTCGTTCAGTCGTTTGTGATCTTGGGCGGTTGGAAGTAATGTATATCTCTTTCCATCGCATAAAGCAAAAACTGAAACTTCTGGGCCTTCGATTTTTTCTTCTAGAACAACTACATTCCCAGAGTTACCAAATTTACCATTAAAAATTGATTCTGCTGCTTTCAAGCATTCATCTTTTGAATTAGGAATAAATACACCTTTACCTGAAGCTAGACCATCAGCTTTTACTACTAGTGGAATCGACGATGAATTGATAATATTTTTGGCTTCTCTCGGAGAATTGACCTTCCAAAAGTTTGCAGTTGGAATATTTGCTTCTTGCATAAATTCCTTCGCCCAAGATTTGCTAAATTCTAATCTTGCTCCATCTTGATTTGGACCAAATACTTTAAAATCTCTCTTGCGAAGAAAATCAGCTAATCCATTTGCCAGAGGTATTTCTGGTCCGATTACAACTAAATCTATCTTAAGAAAATAAAGCTTTTCTACAAGATTATCTTTATTATTTATGTCAATTTTTATTCTTTCACATTTTTTTATTCTTTCTGAACCAGCGTTTCCAGGTATTAAATAAACTTTTTTAACTAATTCATTTTTTTGAATTGCCCAAGCCAAAGAGTTTTCTCTCCCGCCATTTCCAATTATTAAAATATTTTCTAATCTAATAAAGCTCTTAGAACTTGGTGAATGAATTCCCATATATTTGTTTTTTTAAGGTTATTAGGTTTCGATGAATAATCAGTTAAAATGCATTAAAGTCATTTAAGTTGATCTCTTATAATTATGTTAATTACAAAAAGTACTTTAGTAATCATAATGAGGTCCTAAATTAATGAATAATAAATATGAGTTGATATATGAAGGCAAAGCAAAAAAGGTATTTACTCATGATGATTTAGATAAAGTAAAAATTGTATTTAAAGATGATGCGACAGCTTTTAATGCGTTGAAGAAAGAAAAATTTGAAGGTAAAGGCAGACTTAATTGTTTAATAAGTGCAAGAATTTTTGAGACTCTCATCAAGAAGAATATTCCAACTCATTTTATTGAACTTGAAAATGAAAATACAATGATTGCAAAAAAGATCAAAGTAATTCCATTGGAAATCGTCTTAAGAAATACTGCTTATGGTTCTTTGTGCAAACAAACGACTATTAAACCTGGAACTTTCCTTTCAAAACCATTAATTGATATCTATCTTAAAAATGATGAACTTAATGATCCTCTTATCACAAAAGATAGAATTGAATTAATGAACATATTAAGCTCGGATGATTTAGAGTTAATAATTGATTTAACTTTAAAAATTAATTTAATCTTGAAAAAATTTTTTAAAAATATTCAACTTCAACTTGTGGATTTCAAGTTGGAATTTGGTTATGATTTTAGAAATAACATTCTTCTAGGGGATGAAATAAGTCCTGATAATTGTAGATTGTGGGATCTAAACCAAAAAAATGATAAAATCGTAAGTCTAGATAAAGATAGATTTAGGAATGATTTAGGTGGTTTAATTGAAGCTTATAGTGAAATTCACCGAAGAATAAACGATTTTATTTTACTTAATTGACTAAAAAATGACTTATCTATCTTAATCAAAAGTACTATGCAAAAACATTTTTTAAAATTTGGAAAGGTTTTCACAAATGTTGCCTGCTTTCCCTTAATTTTGATATCAAATAATTCAGAACTAGCTGCTAGGTATTTGCCAAATGAAGTTAATCAGTCAATAAAAACCTCAGAAATACAAAATAAAAATAATGATTTATTCCCAGGGATTGATATTAAAAGAGAGAAGAAATTTCTTCTTGCGGAAAATAATGGCATAAAAGATGAAAGTGTTCTTATCTCAGAAATAATTATAGAAGGTTGGGAAAATCATCCTGAAGGAAGAAAACTTGAATTAGCTGCATATGATTCTATGAGCATAAAGCCTGGAAGTATTGTTGATAATCGAATTTTAAATCAAGACCTCAATGCAATATATGCAAGTGGTTGGTTTTCAGGAGTTAAAATAAAGGCTCAAGATGGGCCACTAGGAGTGAGGTTAATCGTAAATGTTGTGCCTAATCCAATTTTGAAGAAAGTTGAACTTACTCCCAAAAACTCTGTAATCTCTAATGAATATGTAGATGGTATTTTTAAGAATTATTATGGGACAACTATTAACTTAAATGAATTGCAAAATAAGATAGAAATTTTAAAAGAACGTTATGAAAAAGAGGGTTATTCTTTAGCTAGAATTAGTGGGCCCGATAGAATTTCTGAGAACGGAATAGTAAAATTAAGAGTTTCTGAGGGCATAATATCTGATATAAAGTTTAGATTCCCTGGAAATGATGGTGAATTTGTTATTAATGGAAAACCCAGAAAAGGGAAAACAAAAGATTGGGTGATAAAAAGAGAGTTAAAAACTCAACCTGGTACCATATTCAATAGAAAAATCTTAGAAGATGATATAGGTAGACTCTACGCCACATCATTATTTGATGATGTAAAGGTTTCTCTTGGCCCTGACAATTCAAACCCTGGGCAAGTCATAATTTTTTTAGATTTGAGTGAGCAAAGAACAGGCTCCCTAACTGGTGGCCTAGGTTATAGCAATAGCTCAGGTATCTTTGCCACAATGGGTTTGCAGGAAACAAATGCACTTGGTAGAGCATGGTCCACAAATATCAATCTAAATTTTGGAGAATATTCAACAACCTATAATTTTTCATTATTGGATCCATGGATTAAAGGAGACAAACATAAAACTTCTTTTAGAACAAATGTTTTTCTAAGTAGAGATTATCCGCAAGAATTTAGAAGTGAAAATAATGGACGTATTTACGCTGTAGATGATACAAATACTTCAAATTCTGATACTTTTTCATCAATAGTTTTAGAAAAAACAGGAGGCGGATTTTCTTTTTCAAGACCTCTCAATGGAGGAGATCCATTTAAGCTTGCTAAATGGAGAGTTCTTGCAGGTATGAACTTTAAGAAAGTAAAGATGATTGATGGCGATGGCAACATAAAACCTTATGGTGACATGACACCAACTACAGGGAATATAAGCGATATTATATGTATTGGATTTACCCCAAATGATGGTTCATGCCCTCAAGAAAATACTTTGGTAAGTTTTATTGCAAGTACATCTAGAAATAATTTGAACAATTCGATCAACCCAACCTCAGGAGATAAATTAAGCTTTGGGACTGAACAGTTTGTTTCGATTGGGGAAAAATCTCCAACTTTTAATAGAATGCGAGCCTCATATTCATTTTTCATACCTACAAGATTGATAAATTTAACCAAAGAATGTAAGTCTAGTAAAGCTACAAGTGAAGACTGTCCTCAAACTATTGGTTTTCAATTTAAGGCTGGAACAATTATTGGGGAATTGCCTCCTTATGAAGCTTTTTGTATGGGAGGAACATCATCTGTTAGAGGGTGGAGTTCTTGCGATTTGGCAGTAAGTAAAAGTTTTGTTGAGGGCTCAGCAGAATATAGATTTCCTGTTTGGAGAATGATATCAGGAGCTTTGTTTTTTGATGCAGGAAGTGATTTAGGCTCTCAAAAAGATGTTCCAGGAAAACCTGGTAAATTGTTGCAGAAATCAGGTTCTGGTTATTCTCTTGGAGGAGGACTTGGAGTGAAAACACCAATTGGTCCGTTAAGATTAGACGTTGCCAGTAAGGAGCTAAGTGGAGATTGGAGATATACACTTGGAGTTGGATGGAAGTTTTAAGTGTTTTCTTGGCCTACTAATTATGATTCTTGTTATACCTTAGCTGGAGTTATCTCCAGAGAAGGTATAGGCCTGCACAGTGGAGAAAAAACAAGGGTTACTATTTCTTCTTTCGAAAAAGAAGGATATTATGTTTCTTTCAGAGATAAACCTAACGAGATTTTTAAGTTAACTCAGGATTTAATTGGAAGTACGATGCTTTGCACGGCGGTTAAATTAGGGGGGAGAAATTTGTATACGATCGAACATCTATTATCTTCAATGGCAGGGTGTGGCTTGAGTTTTATACATATTGAGGTTGATGGGAAAGAGATTCCTCTTTTAGATGGATCAGCAATCCAGTGGGTTAGAGATTTTGAAGAAGTAGGGATAAAAAAGGCCCCTAGACCAGATAATTTCTTTCGAGAGATTAATAAATCAATAATCTTAAATAAAGAAGGCTCAGTTATAGCTGCAACTCCTTCTAAAAAAACTACAATTATATCAACTATAAGTTTTCCCTATAAAGCGATTGGAAATCAAACTTTTGTTATTGATTTAAATCCCAAAAGTTTTGTTGAAATGATTGCTCCAGCAAGAACTTTTGGTTTTAAAGATCAATTTCAGGAGTTAAGTGAACTTGGATTAATAAAAGGCGGAAGTTTGGACAATGCCCTTGTTTGTGACGGAGATAAATGGGTTAATCCACCATTAAGATTTGATAATGAACCAATAAGACATAAAATTTTAGACCTAATTGGGGACTTGGCTTTGGTAGGGTTACCTAAGGCTCAAATTTTAGTTTATAAAGGATCACATTCTTTAAATGCTTTATTGGCCTCATCGCTAAAAAATTAACTCTATCTTTAATTGTTTTGGAAAAGAAATTATCCAGTGAAAATAATCAACTTTCTTCTGAGCACATATTAGGTTTGTTACCTCACAGATATCCTTTCGCTCTTGTGGACAAAGTTGTAGAGCATATACCTGGGGAGAGAGCGGTTGCAATAAAAAATGTAACTATAAATGAACCTCAATTTCAGGGACACTTTCCGGAGAGACCCTTGATGCCTGGTGTTCTTATTGTTGAATCAATGGCTCAAGTTGGTGGAATAATTGTAACGCAAATGCCCGATCTCCCTAAAGGACTTTTCGTCTTTGCTGGAATTAATAATGTTAAATTCAGAAAACCAGTTGTGCCTGGAGATCAATTGATAATTTCTTGTGAGTTATTGTCTATTAAAAGACAAAGATTTGGGAAGGTTAAAGGTGAGGCGCATGTTGATGGGAAGTTGGTTTGTGCTGGAGAGTTAATGTTTTCATTAGTTGATTAGGGATATGGATAATAAAAATACTGAATTAAATGCAAGCTTTAGTGGTGTAAAAGTCCACCCAAATGCTTATGTTGATCCAAGTGCCGAATTACATGATGGGGTTATTGTCTCTCAAGGAGCAGTTATAGGTCCTAATGTGACTATCGGGAAAGGAACCGAAATAGGCCCTAATGCTGTTATTTCAGGAAGAACTCAAATTGGTATAAACAATAAAGTTTTCCCAAATGTTTTTATAGGTCTTGATCCCCAGGACCTCAAATATAAAGGGGCCCCTACTGAAGTAATTATTGGAGATAATAATACTTTCAGAGAATGTGTAACTATTAATAAAGCAACTGATGAAGGAGAAAAAACTATTATTGGCAATAATAATTTGTTGATGGCTTATACTCACATCGGACATAATTGCGAAATCGGTAACAGGATAGTTTTATCAAATAGTGTTCAAGTTGCGGGCCATGTGAAGATTGAAGATAAAGCTATTATTGGCGGTTGTTTAGGTATTCATCAATTTGTACATATTGGATATTTAGCAATGATTGGAGGGATGACTAGAGTAGATAGAGATGTACCTCCTTTTTGTTTGGCCGAAGGACACCCGGGAAGATTGAGAGGTTTAAATAGGATTGGAATTAAGAGAAGTGGTTTAATGGAAAATAATGATTTTGACTTAAAATTACTTCAAAGCAATTGGAATCTACTTTTTAAATCTAATGAGGCTATTTCAAATTCATTAGAAAAGGTAATGAAAGGAGATTTAGATATTTCATCTTCAAGATTATGTAGTTTTTTAAAAGAGTCAATATCTAAAGAAAGAAGAGGACCAATGCCTGTAGTGAATATATGAATAAAAAGATATTTATAAGTACTGGAGAAGTCTCTGGAGATTTGCATGGAAGTTTGTTATCAAAAGCATTATTAGATGAAGCTAAAAAAAAATCTATAGATTTAGAAATTTGCGGATTAGGCGGGGAAAGGATGAAGAAAGAAGGTGTAAAAATTCTTCAAGATACTACATCAATTAGTGCAATAGGAATTTGGGAGGCTTTACCTCTTATTATTCCAACAATAAGAATTCAAAAAAAGTTCTACAGATTACTAAAAAAATATCCTCCTGATTGCTTAATTTTGATCGACTATATGGGACCCAATATAAAAATTGGTACTAAATTAAAAAGATCGAAGACTAAAATCCCAATTTTTTACTATATTGCTCCTCAAGAGTGGGCTTGGAGAGTTGGCAATAATACTACAACAAATCTAATAAAGTTTTCTGATAAGATTTTTGCAATTTTCAAGAAAGAAGCAGCATTTTATAAAAAGAGGGGTGGAAATGTTTTTTGGGTTGGACATCCAATGATTGATTTAACAAAAAAACTACCTCTAAAGAAAGATGCTAGAACGATTTTAAACCTTCGCCAAGATCAAAGCATCATACTTTTAATGCCCGCATCAAGACCTCAAGAATTGCGGTATATATTACCTACTTTTATGAAATCGGCTAAAAAACTACAACAAAAATATCCAAGTTTGGTGGTCTATATTCCCTCCTGTCGGGATGCTTTTGATGAAAAATTCAAAAAAGCCTTTAGAAAATATCAAGTTAAAGGACTTGTGATTTCGCAAAAAGATAGTGCAAAATTAAAGCCTTATATTTATTCCCTCACTAAAATTGCTCTTTGTAAATCTGGGACAGTTAATATGGAATTAGCTTTATATGGTATCCCTCAGATTGTTGGTTATAGAGTAAGTAGGGTAACTGCTTTTATTGCTAAAAAAATTCTCAATTTTAAAGTAAAATTTATTTCCCCTGTAAATTTGTTAGTTAATAAATTAATAATCCCTGAGTTTGTACAAAAGGAGTTTGATGAAAAGAAAATTTTCTATAAATCTTGTAGGATTCTTGATGGAAAGTTAGAAAAAATAAAAATTAAAAAAGGTTATGCTTTTTTAAAAAAAGAATTAGGAGAAGAGGGCGTAGTCCAGAGAGCTGCTAAAGAGATTATTAATTCTATTATTTGAACTATATAATAAAAAAATGAAATATTTGTTACCTTTAATAATTGCTCTTTCAATGTTTATCAACCCTGTAAACGCTTTTGCAGAGGAATTGATTCTTGCAGGAGGTTGTTTTTGGTGTTTAGAACATGATTTAGAGTCATTAAGTGGGATAAATTTTGTACAAAGTGGCTATTCAGGTGGAGATTTACTTAATCCTAACTACGAAAATCATGAAGGACATCAGGAAGTGGTTTTGGTGGACTATGATTCCCAATTGTTAACTTTACCCGAGATTCTTAGGCTCTATTTTAGAAATATTGATCCTCTGGACGGCAAGGGTCAATTTTGTGATCGTGGAGATTCTTATAGGCCAGTGATCTTTTTCAAAGATGAAACGGAGGAAAGTGATGCAAAAAATGCAATTCTTTCGGCCTCTAATGAATTGCGAGTGCCATTAGAAAAAATATCTGTAGAACTAAAATCAAAAAGTAAATTTTGGTTGGCTGAAGAATATCATCAGGATTTTGCTGAGAGAAATGAATTAAAATATAAGTTCTATAGATTCTCATGTGGAAGAGATCAGAGATTGGATAAATTATGGGGCGACAACGCTAGATCGACAAATCTTTGGACTGAATGATTTTAAATATAGTTATTTATTTTTAATCCATTGAACAAGAGTTTTAACTCCAAAACCAGTTGCACCTGATGGGTTTATTCCCTTATTCTTATCAGTCCAACAAGTCCCAGCAATATCAATATGAGCCCATTTAATCTCTTTATCAAAGAACTCCTCTAAAAATAAAGCAGCAGTTATTGACCCACCTGCTCTAGGGCCTGTATTTTTCATGTCAGCTATATGAGACTTTAACCCTTCTTTATAAGATTTTTGTAAAGGCATTTGCCATAATTCTTCTCCAGACTGGTCTGATGCAGCTTTTAGGTCATTTGCTAGATCATCATTATTGCTCCAGAATCCAGCTACATCATTACCTAATGCGACAACAATAGCTCCTGTTAAAGTGGCAAGATCTATTATTGAATCAGGTTTTAAATTTGATGCGTAAGTTAAAGCATCAGCTAATGTAAGTCTACCCTCTGCATCAGTGTTATTTATTTCAATTGTCTTACCATTAGATGCTTTAACTACATCTCCAGGATGTACTGCAGATCCATTTATCATGTTTTCGCAAGATGCCACAATAAAATGAATTTCTAATCCCTTTGGTTTTATTGCCCCAAGTGCTTTTGCAGCTCCTAAAACTGCAGCGCTTCCGCCCATATCATATTTCATCATTTCAATTTGAGAGGCTCCCACTTTCAGATTGTATCCTCCAGAATCAAAGGTTAAACCCTTCCCAACAAGCGCAATCTTTTCTTTTATAGGCCCCTCTGACTTTAAAATAAGATGTATAAATTTAGGATCTAGATCAGATCCTTTTGCTACAGCTAAATATGCGCCCATCCCTAAATCTTCACAATCTTTTGCCTCTAAAATTTTTATTCCCAAACCATGATCTTTAGCTATTTGAGAAGCTTGTATAGACATTTCCTGAGGAGTAAGGCTATTTGGAGGGGCGGCTACAAGTCTTCTTGCTAGTTCTACACCTTCACATATCTGTGCTGTCTCTTCAAAGCTAATATTCTCAGATTTTTTCAAATTCAAAAACTCTATTTCTTTAAGAACTTTCTTTTCATCTTTTTTCTTATTGAATCTATTGTCCTTATAGGCAGATAATCTGACTGACTCTGCTAATTGATTTATTTCTAGTTGTGAATTTATAAATTCCCAAGGTAGCAAGATGCTCATTTTTTCATTTTTATCAACAGTTTTCCTAACTAGATTTCCTATAGAGTTTTCTATATCACTTTTATTTAAGTCTTTTGATTTGCCAAGACCAACTATGAATAAAGTTTCTAATTTTTGATCTAAAAATTCAAAGCTTAAAGTTTTTCCTTTTTCTCCTTTAAATTTTTTTTGAGTAACTTTTTTTAGTAATAATTTTGGGTCAATAACAAATTTTATCTTTTCAAGTTGGCTTGCAATTTCTTCCTCTAAAACTCCAAAAATTAATGAAGCACCTTGCCAGTTATCTAGATTTTCTTGGAATGTGGAAAATTGCATTTGTAAAATAGTTTTAATTAACTTTTAATTGTTTGTGAAAGTAGTTGCCCACCTATCTCGAGTTTCTTTATTAAAAGGTGGTAACCATAAATATATCAGTTGCTGTTCTAATTTACGTCTTAATTTTACTTCTTTAGGTACATCTAAGAAGAAACGAATATCTTGGTGACTTGAGAGTTTGTTATGAGCTAGGGCTTCTTTATAGTTCATGAGGTAATTTTTACAGTCATGTTCTCCCTTCCATCTTTTATTTGCTGAATTTGTTTCTCCTATATAAAGGATTATTTTAGAACTCTCCATCGAGTCAATTACAAAATACATTGCTGGCCCATTATGTATATATTGATTAGTTCTCCAAAAGTTCAATGATAATGGCTGCAGGGAAAACGGATCAATTTTTCTTTCATCGGAAGTTGTATTTATAGGAAGACTTGTTTGGTGCAAAGTTTTATTTTGAGTATCTTTTGAAATTTTGAATTGGTGATCATATATTCTATCCCTCCATTCAGTAATGATTTCACCTTTGATTTTTAGATTATTTGAGTATTGAAAATTTATTGATGTATTTACATTTGAACCAAATAATTCAAATTGTCTATTTTGGTTTGAACTATTATTTACGTTAAATTTTTCCAATATTTATAAAACATGTTTACTAAATTTAATTCTGAAAAAATATAAATCAAAGAATTATTTATAAACTAAAATTTATTAATCTTCTAATCAATTTAAAAGATTCTTGTTATCTTGTAATTGAGCCTTAATCTGCGAAGTAAAAAATAGAAATGGGATTCTTTGAGTCAGACATCGTTCAAGAAGAAGCTAAAAAGCTTTTTACAGATTACCAAGAACTTATGAAACTTGGCTCTGATTATGGAAAATTTGACAGAGAAGGGAAAAAAATGTTTATAAAAAAAATGGAATCTCTTATGGATCGTTATAAGGTTTTTATGAAGAGATTTGAATTGTCTGAAGATTTTCAAGCAAAAATGACAGTAGAACAATTAAAGACACAGTTAAGTCAATTTGGGATTACTCCTGATCAAATGTTCGATCAAATGAATAAAACCTTAATAAGAATGAAGGATGAACTTGATAAAACTTCTTAAAGTTAACGGTTAAAGCTTCATGACAGATAATTTAAAATTGCCATCATGGCTTTCAAGAGGAATAGAAGAATATTTTCCACTTAAGGGAACAGATCAAACCTTTTCGGAGATAATTGATCATGCGAAAAAAAATAATAAAAAACTAAGGGTTAAACTCGGCATTGATCCAACTGGAACCGATATTCATCTTGGGCACAGCATATTGTTTAAAAAACTTAGGGCATTCCAAGATAATGGACATATTGCAGTTTTAATTATTGGGGATTTTACTGCTCAAATTGGAGATCCAACCGGAAAAAATAAAACAAGAGTTCAGTTATCGGAAAAACAAGTTAAGGATAATGCAAAAACATACTTAACCCAACTAGGGATGGGAAAGCCAGCCAATGAATCTATTTTAGATTTTGAAGCAAAAGATAGAATAGAAATTAGATACAACAGTGAATGGTTAAAAGGATTAAATCTTAATTCCATAATTGACTTAATGGGGAGTGCAACAGTTAGTCAAATGCTCGCTAAGGAAGAATTTAATAAAAGGTACACTGAGCAAGTTCCAATTTCTTTGCATGAATTCTTATATCCACTATTACAAGGTTACGATTCGGTAGTTGTTCAATCAGATATTGAGCTTGGAGGCACAGATCAAAAATTTAATATTGCAATAGGAAGAGACCTTCAAAGGCATTTTAAACAAGACCCTCAATTTGGTGTTCTGATGCCAATTTTGACAGGTTTAGATGGAGTTAAGAAGATGAGTAAATCTGAATTTAACACCGTCGGTTTAACTGAAGATCCTCTTTCAATGTATTCAAAATTAGAAAAAGTACCCGATAATGTAATACCCACCTATTTTGAATTACTTACTGAATTAGATTTGAGTTTTCTGGAAAACTCAAATCCTCGTGAATTACAGAGAAGAATGGCTTTAGAAGTTACTACTTTATTCCATGGGACCGAAGAAGCATTAAAGGCGCAATCAAACTGCGAAAAATTATTCCTTGGACACAATGAAAAAGTTGGAGAAATTCCAGAGATTTCTTTAAAAGAAGTAGTTTTTCCAGTAAAGTTTTTCTACTTATTAAGTGCTCTAAAACTTTTTAAATCTAGCAGCGAATCCAAAAGATCTATTAAAGGTGGGGGTGTAAAAATTGATAGTCAAAAAGTAATAAATCCTGATTTAGTTTTTAATTCAAAAAATGATTTGGAAGGAAAAATTTTGCAAATTGGAAAAAAAATAATTAAAAGGTTTGAAAACTGAAAATTGATGAATAACAGATTTAATTCAGAAGATAAAATAATATTGGCAATTGATGGATTAGATTTAAGTCAAGCAAAATTACTTTTGGAAAAATGTCCTAATATTAAGTGGGTTAAAGTTGGCTTAGAACTTTTTGTTAGGGAAGGTCCAAGAATTATTGAAATATTAAAAGGTTTAAATAAAAAAATTTTTTTAGACTTAAAATTTCACGATATTCCAAATACCATGCGTGCAGCATGTTTCCAAGTTTCAAAATTAGGGGTTGATATAATTTCTATTCATGCTTCAGCAGGTTTAAAAGCTCTTAAGGATTCGAAAAAAGCATCTTTAGAAGGAGCCACCTCAGTCAGTGTAAAACCTCCATTGGTTGTAGGAATAACTGTTTTAACAAGCTTTTCTCTTAAAGATTTTCAAACTGATCTTGATAGAAATAATTCAATTGAAGAAAATGTATTGAGACTTGCAAAGTTGTCTTTTGATGCCGGATTAGATGGATGTGTTTGTTCCCCTTGGGAGGTAAAAATGTTGAGATCTATTTATAAGGATAATTTTGAACTTATTACACCAGGTATCAGATTAAATATTGACAATAAAGATGATCAAAATAGAATTATGACTCCCTATGAAGCTATAGATAATGGCGCTTCTAAGTTGGTCATTGGTAGATCAATTTCAAAAGCTATAGATCCTAATAAAGCTCTAATAGAAATATTTAAATCTATTGATTCTGATTAATTTTGGATTCTTCTCCCTTAAGCAATCTTGTTATGTTTGTTCTATGTTTCCAGATTACTAATAATGCAACAATTAAACTTATAAAAAAGTATGAGTGCATAAATTTACCTAGGTAAAAAAACATAAAAATAGGAAGTAAGATTGCAGCTGAAATACTTGATAAAGAAACAAATTTAGTTTTTGTTAGGACTATTAAAAAAATGCCAAGAGATGCGAGTCCAACTTTCCAAGAAAGAGCTAAAAACATACCTAAGCCTGTTGCAACAGCTTTCCCTCCTTTACCTCTAAGCCATATTGGCCAAATATGTCCTGAGATAGCGGCTATCCCTGCTATAACTTCTATTAATCCTTGATCTGCGTAATATTGAGCAATTTTTACTGCAATAAGGCCTTTCCCAACGTCAATGATAAATACAAAAAGTGCTGGCCATTTCCCAACATTTCTTAAGACATTTGTGGCACCTGTAGATCCAGAACCTATAGTTCTTAGATCTATATTTTTGAGATATTTTCCAATTAAAAAACCTGTCGGAAGTGATCCTAAAAGATAACTTACAAAAATTATTAAGATATTCATAAAGATTAGTTTAGTTCAAGATCATCGTAAATTTCATTATCTGAACCAGCAAATGCAACCCATAATGGGAATTGAAGTATTGGAATTTCAACAGAGGTTTCTGCTGCATCAATGATAATAAATGGCAATTCTTCATTCGCTTCTAATCTATCAGCTCTCTCGATAACACCTTCAGGCCTTTCAAAAAGAACAATCCCACTATTAGGTCCAAAGTCATCCCTTGTTAGACCAAGTGAATCTTGAAGAATTCTTCTCCATTCACCTAATCGTTCAGGCTGTGAAGCTAAAATAAGAGTCTGAAATTGATCTCCATATAATTCGCCAAGAATAGATATTAGGCCAGCTGATAACAAGGCATTTTTTTGTCGAGATCCTCTACTTTCAAGAGAACCTCTTCCGCCCATATTAAAGAACCAATCATCCATAATTTCTATATCTGAGGAATCAAGACTCCTCCTTAATTTCCAAGGTTCTGCATAAAAGTCGGGTTGTTCTTTGAAACTTGAAAAGCAACTTTTTATAATCTTTTCATCTGGCTTAAATGTCTCGGAAAGAGCAGGAACATTAACTACATTATTTGTGCTATTGTCTTGCTTTTTCTCATCCAGTGGAGAAGGCTTTACGATTATTGGTTGAGAAACTAATTCAAGTTTCTCTACGTTTTGTGAAAGATTCTGCAAAGCTCCAGTTAAGTACTCTTGAAAGCCTTTAACTCTTTTAGCAATATTATCTGACTGTCCTTTAAAATTAGACTCAATATCTTTCTCTATTTCATTTTTTTTTGTTTCTAACTCTTTTATTTCTTTAACTAAAGAATCTTTTTTTGAAAAGAGATCTCTAAAAATTTCATTAGAAATTTCATCAAAAGATTTAGTTGATTTATCGCTTTTCGGTGTAGTTTTTTTATTTTGAGTTGTATTTTTCTTACTAATTTGTTTTGTTTTATCATCTGAAATTGACTTATCTATTTTTAATTCCTTTTCAGGATTATTGTCGGAAATTTCTGTAGTGGTCATTTAAATAATTTTGATGATTAGGCAAAGTCTGAATTTTAAGAATTTTTAATTTCCAGGGAGTCAACTTTTTTTATGAGCTCATCTTTTAATTGCTTTGGATTAAATAAAATTGGTAATAAATGAGGACTGGACTTTTCTCTAAAATAAAAAATACCTGGGATTATAGGGAAAAAGAATTTCCATGATATCCAGTTCTTGAATGGAAAAGTTCTAATCTCTTTTCCTAATTGTAAAACGATAAAATCATCATTTGTTATTTTTATTCTTAAGGTGAATGACTGAAGTAATAAAAAAAAGCTAAAGGAAGCAAAAACTATTGTTGGCAAAGAACCAATATTCAAAAACAAAAGCATAAAACTTAAAACTATTAGAATGATTGGCAACTGAAATGAAGGAGATATTATTACTGGCTCCTCTTTTTTTGATTTAGTATTAAACATAGGATCATCCAAATAAAATTTGTGTTAGTAATACATCCATTAAAGATACAGTAACGAGAGTCATTACAACTGCACCTGTTGTACTTGTTCCAACTTCTTTTGGACCTCCTTTGGTTGTAAGTCCATATCCACAAGCAATGATTGAAATAAGTAATCCGAACACTACAGATTTTATTAACATTGAGCTTAAGTCTGTACTAGTTAAACTCACATTACCTGATCTTACAGATGTCCAAAAAACTATTGGAGGAACTTTATAAAAAATTGTGCTCCAAATTTGTCCACTCCATAAAGCTACAGATAAAAACAAAAGACACTGTATTGGAGACATGATTACCATCGATAGTAACCTTGGGACTACCAAATATTGGACTGGTTCGGTCCTTAACATGGTTATCGCCTCAATTTGTTCTGTGACTTTCATAGTACCCAGTTGAGCAGCATAGGCAGTGGCAACCTTTCCAGTCATTAAAGTAGCAGTAAGAAGAGGAGCCATTTCTCTCGCCATGCCTACTGCTAATAAGCCTCCAATTTCACTTGAAACCCCCATACTTGTAAGTTGTGATGCAACTTGAATATTAAAAACTGTACCTGCGGCAATTCCTGTAATTAATACAATCAATAAACTGCCAGGACCTGACTCCATAAGTTGGTCAAAGAGATCATTTTTGGAAATTTTACCTTTAAAAATAAAATTAATTGCTTGCCCGCCAATGATTAAGCTGCTTAGAAGTCTTTTGAAGAAATTAAGGTAATACATATTTTTATATTAGTTTGTAATTAATTTTCGATCCCATTTTCTCATAATTAAAAGGCCAATTATTACCAATATTGAGGGTATAAAACCAATACATAATCTAATAGTTAATTGTGCTGAGTAGCATTGTTCAATAATATTTAGACCATCTTTATCAACAAAGCATGATTGATAACCTGATAAATACAATAAAAATCCTAATAATTGAACACTAAACGCTATACCAATCTTCTGAATAAGTACCATCCAAGCAGTATATAGTCCTGCCGGTTTCTCTGGGTCTTCGTCTATTGCATCAGGAAGTAGTGACCAAGGGATAAGAAAAGCGGTTGAAGCTCCAATGCCAATAAGACAGATTATGAAAATTAAAAGAATGAATAGAAATATGTTGCCGGCATTTAGGAATAAACTATCTCCAAGGGCTGAAATTTTTGATATTGAAGGTAAAAATAATGCTGCTGTACATGAAATGATCCACATAATCCCTCCATAGTTTAAAGCTGAAATCCTGTTTAATTTATTTGATATTCTGGTCCATATTTGTAAACCCACTAAAGCGCTAATTTGGAATGGAATAGGGATCCACTTCGCTATATAAGTTGGTACATTCAGTACATCCTCTACATAGATTAAGGCTACTGTTTGCATCAATTGTAAGGCGCACCAGAGAAGAATATAAAGCGTGATAACTTTTAGAAATTTTTTATTTCTAAAGATTCTTTTGAATTGCATTGTTATGGATTCAACTTTTCCTGAAGGCCTTCTTGCTTTTTTTGCGAATGGAGCTAATCCCCAACAAGAAATTAATGTTGCAGCAACTGCAATACATCCGCTTATTTTACCCATTAAAAAATATTCACTATTTGCTGATTCTTCAGAACCCAATACAACTCCAGCAATTATTAAACCAGTTAGTCCTGCAATTATTGAGCCAGTAAATCTAGATGCGTTTAGTCTGGTTCTTATTGCTGTTTTTTCAGAAATTTCAGTAGATAGAGCTGCAAAAGGAAGATTAATACTTGTATAAGCAGTCATTACGATTATAGAAATTATGGCATAGTAAATAGTCTTGGATAGCACTGAGCCAGTGGGTGTCCACCATATCGCAGCTAAAGAGAAACCAAGAGGAACAGATGCTGCTACCATCCAAGGGATTCTAGGCCCCCATCGTGATTTGGTACGATCACTTAACCATCCAATTAACGGATCATTTACTGCATCCCATATCTTTATTAACATTAATAATGAACCTGCAATTATTACTGGTAAACCAGCAGAAATAAAGAATTTGAACAGAAAAAAACCAAATTGCGTCGCGACTAAACCTGTGCCTGCATCTCCTAGCCCATAAGAGAACATTAATCTTGTTGTTGATCTGGTAATATTTTTTTTCGAGTGTGAATTTTCCAATCTTTTTGGGATGTTGATTGTTTGATAATGTATTATTGCAATGGTAATTCTATTACTTAATGCGGGCGTGGTTTAGTGGTAAAACCTCAGCCTTCCAAGCTGAAGATGCGGGTTCGATTCCCGCCGCCCGCTTTAGAATAATATATTTTTCGCCCCAAATACTTCTTCTGAAATGATTAATAAAGAGCTTCTACTCTTTATTAAAACAGATTTTTCATTAATAGTTAAGGGTTCAGAAATCTCAGACATGCTAGTGTCAATAACTTTCAACCAATTATATTTACATTTTGGCAAGGGGAAATCGATGCTTTTTGAATATGCATTTAAACCTATCCAGACAAGCGGATTAGTAATGCCTTTATTAATGCTAAAAGCAACTGTGTGAGACCAACTACTCCAGTCGGGATTATCTAACTTTGTTCCATGCCAATGATATGTTGGAATATTTTCATTGGTTTGATTATTAGGGAAGAATGATGGATTAAAAATGTTTATTAGTTTTTTTCTGATTTTTATAACGTATTTAAAATACTCTAATAATTCCAAATCTTGTTGACCATGTTCCCAATTCATCCAGCCCAATAAATTATTTTGGCACCAAGAATTATTGTTACCGCCTTGTGATCTTCCTATCTCATCACCCATAAGTATCATTGGAATACCTTTAGAGATAAGTAAACTAAGAATAAGATTTTTTTGTTGTCTTTTTCTTAAATCATTAATTAATAAGTTTGTAGTTGGTCCCTCTATACCATGATTCCAAGAATTGTTATGGTTATCACCATCTCTATTTTGCTCTCTATTGGCAAAATTATGTTTTCTATTGAAAGTGACTAAATCTTTTAGAGTGAATCCATCATGTGAAGTAATAAAGTTTATTGATTTTGGGAAAATAGTATCATCTTTATAAATCGATGGAGTGCCTTTGATTTTATCGCTCATATTCCAAGCTGTATCTTTATCCCCCTTCCAAAATCTCCGCAAGTCATCTCTAAAATGACCATTCCAAGTGAAAGTATTCTTAGATGGGAAATCACCTAATTTATATAAACCACCACAATCCCATGGCTCACTTATAAACTTTATATCAACAAGTTCTGGTTCACATTCTATATCTTCAAAAATTGGAGGATTATCGAGTGGCGAAAGATTTTCTCCTCTTGATAATGCAATACCTAAATCAAATCTAAAACCATCTACTCCAAATTCATTCGCCCAACACTTTAATGATTCAATTATTAGTTTTCTAACTAATCCTCTGTTTGCTGCAATAGTATTCCCACAACCAGATACGTCCTGATAATTTTTATCTTTCCCAATAAAGTAATAAAGGTTTTCATCTATACCTTTCCAACATATCGCAGGTCCTTTGCAATCCCCTTCAGAAGTGTGATTGTATACGACATCTAAAATAACTTCAATGTCTGCCTTATGACACTCCTCTACTAATTTTCTAAATTCCTCTCTATTCTTTTTGGCTGATTGATTAGAAAGGTATTCAAAATGCGGAGTAAACCAATTAATTGGACTATAACCCCAAAAATTCTCTAAACCATTTGGTGCATCAGTTGGATCAAAACAAAAAATTGGAAGTAATTCGATTGAGGTAATTCCTAGTTGTTTGAGATATGGAATTTTTTTTAAAAATTTCTTGAAACAACTTTCAGTTTTATCAGTTGATTCAGTGAAAGATTTGATATGGAGTTCATAAATAATTGTTTCTTCCCAAGAATGTTTCGGTCTTGGAAAATCCTTAAAATTAAATAATTTTCTATCGCAAACAACGCTTTTAAGACAAGAATTAGTATTTTCATGCGTTTTTAATGCATTTTCTCTTTTATAACTTCTCCATCCAGTTATACCCCTTGAACATGGATCAAGTAGTACTTTTTTTTCATAGTTATTGTTGATTGCATTATTTTTTTGTTTTACTCTATAAGCATAAATACAACCTTCATTTAGATTTTTTACCTCTGCATGCCAGTAGGGACCCGTATTATGATTTTGATCTAGTTTCAATATACTTTTTGGGGAAATAGAACCCTCTTTCTCAAATAATAAGATTTCTACATATTCTGCATTTGTGGCTACTAAGGAAAAATTAACCCCTTGTGAAGTTAGAGAACTTCCTAAGGGAAATGGTTTACCTTTATTGATATCAGTCACTTTCTCTTTTTCATTGATTAATTAAAAATTGAGATGATTTATTCAAATTACTGATATTAGAATAATAGATACAAAATTAAGAAAAAAACTTAAATTTAAGTTTTAACTGATCAACTTTATTAGATTTTGAGATTATTAATTTCCAAATTAATTACAATATGTCTATCCATCTTCTTAATGTATAAAAAGAATTAGAGAGAAAGCTTAATTGTGAGAAAACCAGATTTTTCTTGATTTCAAAATATAAATTATGCTTTTTCATGTGATGAGAAGGAAATATATCTGAAAATTAATAAAATATAACATATGTCTCAAATTCTTAACTTTATTTATCTTTGACATTTTCTCTTTGATAAATTAATTTAAATTTTTTAATGCTAAATCAAGTGCTACCAATGGTTTTAGCTTTTTTATAGTTAAAGGGGCTTATTTTATTTAAGAAAAAAGTGAGGCTATAAAAAATAAATAATGGAGCTAAAAATGTCCCTAAGATTTGTATAAAGCTTTGCGCCGCCGGCATTTTCGGTTGCCGTATTTGTATTTGCTCCATATGATATGCAAGTTCGAGGTTTTTAGGCTTGCTTAAAACACTTGTCTTTAAATCTCTGCTTTATAAACAATTCAATGAACAAAGCTGATTTAGTAAACCTTGTTGCTGCTCGTACAGAGCTCACAAAAACTGATGTTTCTTTAGTTGTTGATGCAGCTATTGAAACTATTGTTGACTCAGTAGTGGAAGGCAAAAAAGTCTCCTTACTAGGATTTGGTTCTTTCGAGCCAAGAGATCGTTCTGCAAGACAGGGATTAAACCCTAAGACAGGCGAAAAAATAGCAATACCTGCTAAAAGAGTTCCAACATTTTCTGCAGGTAAACTTTTTAAGGATAGAGTTCAAGGGTAATCTTTTTAATCTATTTCTTCTTTTAATACCAAGGTGCTCTTTTAGAGCATCTTTTTTTTTAAATTTCAATAATATTAAAATAGCTAAATGACCAAAACTATTAACAAGACATCTCAAATTTTGAAGTCTTAAGAAGTAATGAAATATTTAACTTTTTTATTAATAAAATTTTTGTTGTTATCTAATTTTGTTATGGCAGAAACAATACCAACAAAATCCAAGATTTTAAAAGAAGCAAGCTATTGTATTAAAGATTCTCAAGCCCAAGTTTGTAAACAGTTAGTTTCTGAAATAGAAAAACTTCAATTAATTGTATTTGACCAAAATAGATTCAAATGTCAATCAAGTTTATTGGGGATGCAGTCGGCAATTGTTGAAGCTTATTTCTTAAAAAATTTCTCAAATGAAAGAATCTCATTTACGATCCCATATGTGATTAAAAATTGTTAATTATTAAAAAATTTTATTTTTTTGGAATATTATAAATTTGGATTTTAAGTTTTAATGGTAAAAGGTTTCTCTGATAATGAAGTTAAAAATGATGCTGAAATAAAAGAATCAAAAAAAGAAAAAAAAGGCTTATCAGCTTTTCTTAAAGGCAAGAAATTTACTTATACTTTGCCAGGTAAAAGACAAATAAATATTTTTGGATCAATAGTATTGGGATTAAATTTGATTTTAATATTCCTAGTCATCCTTTATTTAAAGAATCAAGAATTCCAGGATTTTGTTTTTAATGTTGGTCGTTAAATATTTTTAGATCGAAAAAATTTTTTAAATGATATATTTAAATTTTAGAAATTCTTATGAAGGTAGTTAATTTAGTTTTTCAAGTATTTTTTTTGTTAGTAATCCTTCTGTTTTTGATATATTTTCTGACAGGTTATGACTCTGCTTTTGAGGCAGACCAGAATTGTCATTCATATCTTTCAAGTTACGATAACATATCTGGAAATTATGGTTGTGATCATGATACTGAGACACATCAGTGGATACTTTACGAGTCAAATGACAAAAAAGAACCATCTAAAATTATTAAGAAATTTAGGTACAAATTTTTATAACTGAAATTTTTTATAAAAAAACTTTGCAATTGTGATTGATATTATCGCTGTAATTGCGAAAGTAAGATACTGATATATGCTTCCTTCTAAGTAAATTTTATTTTTATAAAGAGGATAATCAATTAAAGAGCCTAATGTTCCCCAAATTATTACCCATACAGATACGTATAGTATTGCTTTTATTTGATTAGATTTTTTTTCTTCCATTTTAATTGATACCAAAAATTGAAGAAGTCACAGGCCTGCCACTAAAAACCAACTCGGTTAATATGAGCATTAAGAATCCAATCATAGCTGCTCTACCATTCACAAGCTCAGCGCTGCTATTAAATCCAAAAACATTCTTTACTTCATCCCCCTGATTGTCTACCCATTTTGAGTATTCATTATCACTTGATGATGTGTTAGTAAAACCATCATTTTGATTTTCCATTGGAGAGCCGTTTTTCATTTAACTTATTCTAATAATTTTTAAACTAATTTATTATTAAATTAAACTCGAGATTATAAAAAAAATTAAAGCAAAAATTGTTATCCATAAAAATTGCAATCTCAAAATTAATTGACAAATTAATTTGATTTTTTCTTCAGTGCAATCATCTCCAGTTGCATTGATTATTGGCTTTTCAATAATTTGATTCTTATATTTACTTTTACCTCCCAATTTAATATCTGAAATATAGGCAAATATAGCTTCCGAAATCCCAGCATTAGGCGAATCATATTTTTTACCATCAAGATAGCTTTTTTTTACGATTGATCCATACTCATTAACTTTGGAGCTAACAAAAGGTAACGTCATTAAAACTAATCTTGAAGGAACAAACGTAAAAATATCTTCGATTTTTGCACTGAAAAAACCCAAATACCTAAAATAATCATATTTGTAACCTATCATTGAATCTAAAGTACTTATTGCTTTATAAGAAAAACCAAGTGACAAAGGTCCTGGTAGAAAAATTGAAAACTTCATAAAAATAATTCCAATAAAAATCCAAAATAATGGCCCAAATATTCCATCAACAGAATTTTCGGTAAGGCTCTCGGTACTTGATCTCAAGAGATGTTTTATAGAAGATGAACTTACATCCCTACTTACTATTCTTTGTACCTTATCTTTGATTATTTTCCTATTTTGGTTATTAATTTCCTTGCGTTCTATTAGTTCTGCAATCTCTTTCACACTTGAAATAAGTCCCTTAGTCGCAATACAACTTGAAAGTCCAAAAAAAATTAACAATCCACCTAAAAAATGATTTCTTGATTGCACATAACTGAGTTCTATCAACTTTCCTACACCAAAACTCATTCCAATGGTGGATATAGCTACGATGAAACCTCCCCAAAACAATATATTTTTATTTTCTCCAAAATTATTTATGAGGTAATCAGATAATTTTTTTATGTAAAAGCCAATTACTTCAACAGGGTGGATTAAGAATCTTGGATCACCGGTCAATAAATCAAAACCAATCGATCCAAGAAATATTAAAAATAAATTTATCTCAGCCAACTGAACATCGAGCGCAGACCTTTACCCACTTTCTCAATTTCATGTTTTGAGTTTTCTTCTCTTAATTTTGTCATTAAGGGTTTGTTTTTATCGCATTCTTCTACAAAATTCTTAGCGAAAGTTCCATCTTGAATATCCTTTAGAATTTTCTGCATTTCTTTCTTTGTATCACTATTTATAAGTCTTTTACCACTTACATAATCTCCATATTCTGCAGTATTTGAAATGGAATCTCTCATTTGAGATAAGCCTCCCTTCACCATTAAATCAACAATAAGTTTAACTTCATGTAAGCATTCGAAGTAAGCAAGTTCAGGCTGATAGCCTGCCTCTACAAGAGTTTCGAAGCCTGATTTGACGAGTTCTGATAATCCTCCGCACAAAACAGCTTGTTCTCCAAATAAATCAGTTTCTGTTTCTTCTTTGAAGTTTGTTTCCAGAATCCCAGCTCTCGTTCCGCCAATCCCTTTAGCGTAAGCCATCGCCAATGATCTTGCATTCCCAGAAGAATCCTGCTCTACTGCAAACAATGCTGGAACTCCTTGACCATTCTGATATTCCCAACGGACAGTGTGTCCAGGTCCTTTTGGGGCAATCATTACAACATCCACAAAACTAGGAGGTTTGATAAGTTCGAATCTTATATTGAAGCCATGAGCAAAACTTAATATCTTTCCTTCCTTTAGGTTTGGTTTTATTTCTTTAAGGTAAACATCTTTCTGAAACTCATCTGGGAGGAGAATCATAATCCAGTCTGCTTTTTCGCAAGCTTCAGAAACACTAAATACTTTTAGACCATCGCTAATAGCTTTACTTTCAGACTTACTTCCTTTATATAATCCAACAATTACATCCATACCGCTATCTTTAAGATTTAGGGCATGTGCATGACCTTGTGAACCATATCCAATAATCGCTATTGTTTTATTATTTAAAAGACTTAGATCTGCATCTGTGTCGTAAAAGAGTTGGGTCATTAGTTGTAGCTTCTTTGCATTTGATAATTAGTATTTTAGACATTAAAGGTGTAAATAAATCAAAAATTTATTAATTTAAAAATTAAAATTAAAATATTTTTTTAGAAAATTTAAGATTGATTTGCTTCGCTTGGATGTGTGATTACTCTATCAATTAAGCCATAGTTTTTTGCTTCTTCGGCACTTAGAAAATAATCTCTATCAGTATCCTTTTCAATTTTCTCAAATGATTGGCCTGTCATATCTGCCATAGACATATTTAACATATCTTTAATTCTTAAAATTTCCTTAGCTTCTATTTCAATATCACTTGCTTGACGTTGAGAAGTTCCTCCTAGAGGTTGATGAATCATTATTCTGCTATGAGGCAAAGCAACTCTTTTACCTTTTGTGCCAGCGGCCAATAGGAACGCTCCCATTGAGGCTGCTAGACCTACGCAAATTGTAACTACATCACTTTTTACGTATTTGATAGTGTCATAAATAGCCAAACCAGCAGTAACTGATCCTCCTGGGCTATTTATATATAGATAGATAGGTTTGGAATTATCATCAGAATCTAGATAAAGCATTTGTGCAACAAGGCTATTAGCAATACCATCATTCACTTCCTGTCCAAGAAAAAGAATTCTTTCAACACCTAGTCTTGTATATATATCAACCCATCTTTCGTATTGACTTCCTGGAAGTCTGTAAGGCACGCTTGGAGTTCCTATTGGCATGATTTTAAAATAGTTTTGTGAAAGTTAAATTTTATTTGGTAAATCTTTTTGACTTGTGAGTATTCTATCGATAACTCCATAATCTAGTGCTTCTTGGGGGTTGAGATAACTCATCCTGTCAGAGTCTTTTGAGAGTTCTTCGATAGTCTTCCCAGTATTACGAGATAGAATCTCCAGCATTGATTTTTTATTTTTCAAAACTTCCTCAGCTCTTATTTGGATATCGGTTGCTTGGCCTCTTGCTCCGCTTATAGGTTGATGTAAAACAATAGAAGCATGTGGAAGAGCTGCCCTTTGTCCCTTAGTGCCAGATGAAAGGATAACTGCAGCAGTCCCCATTGCTTGACCGATACATATTGTGTGAACTGGTGGCTTGATGTAGCTTATTGTATCGCAGATAGCGAAAGCTTCTGTTTCAAAACCAACTGCGTCACCAGTGTACCAACTTGTCCCTGTTGAATTGATATAAAAATAGATTGGTTTTTCTGGATCCTCAAATTCTAGATAAAGAAGTTGAGCAATGATTAGCTCAGTAACATCCATTCCTAGTTGTCTTTTCGCATCATCATCTGAAAATAATGGTAAACCAAGATAAACGATTCGCTCTTTTAATAAAAGAGAGGGGAGATCAGGGGGAGGGGTCCTCATAACGGTGTTTTCGCCGTAATAAGGAGCAGATACAGTCATTTGTATCACGAAATTAAGATTGAACTGATTCTAGCTACATTTAGCCCTGTGTCGCTGGTGATTTAAAAGATTTGTTTGACTCGGGATTATTTATTAGTTTTCCAAAGACCATTCTTCCCGTGGGAGTTTGTAATGCTCCTGTGATAACAATATCTAATCTGCTTCCCACAAAATTTTTTGCCTCATCAATAACAACCATTGTGCCGTCATCTAAATATCCAATACCTTGCATTTTTTCTTTGCCTTCTCTCACGATTTTTATATTAAGTGATTCGCCTGGTTGTACTTCTGGCCTTAAAGCAATAACCAAATCACTCAAATTCATGACTTTTAATTCTTTAACTTCAGCAATCTGAGAAAGATTATAATCAGCTGTAATTAATGTTCCTGTCATATCTTCAGTAATTTTCAAGAGTTTTTCATCTACCCCATTACCTTCATACTTTGTTGGGTTTATCACAAGTCTTCTCCCATATAAATCTCTTAATTCTTTTAATAACTTGAGACCTCTTCTACCTTTGGACCTTTTTTCATTACTGCTTGAGTCAGCTAAAGTTTGTAATTCGTCAATCACACTTTGAGCAACAATTAATTGACCTTCTAATAAGCCGCAACTTAATAGGCCATTGATTCTTCCATCAATAATTACGCTGGTATCAAGAATTTTTGGACTTGCGGCAGGGAGTATTCCTTCATTGACTAGATAAGCATCAGTATTATTTGGATTGAATAATCTCAATAATGTCCTTCCATGGGTATCTGCCAACTTATAACCAAGCACACCAAAGAAAATGTTGCTTAGTATAGCTGCTAAAGGTTTTGCGAAAAAAACCTCTCTAGGGAAGGGAATTAATAATATTGGAGCAAGTAGGAGATTCGCAACAAGTAATCCTAAAATTAATCCAACAGACCTACTTATTAGTAAGTCCGTTGGCATTGTTCTTATTTGATCAAGAAACGTCTTTCTAAGTTGAAGAAATACAAAACCAGCTGCTAATCCTACAAAAAAACCAATTATTGATAAAACTATCCTAAAACCTTCTACATTAGATACCTGTTTGAGTATGTCTACTGGCAATAAATCAACACCAAGCCATCCTGAAGCAGCACCAGAAAATACAAATAAAATTAATACTAGGATATCTGTCATATCTATAATCTACTAGGATTTATTAATTGAGTAAATAAGGATTTTATTTTTTTCGATCCTTAATATTTTTTTGAAGCTTAAAAATGAATTTAAATTATGAATAAGTTTCCAAGAAGTGCTTATGTGCACATTCCTTTTTGCCACAGAAGATGTTTTTATTGTGATTTTGCAATTGTTCCATTAGGAAACAAAGTTGAAACTTTAAAAGGTTATGGAAGTAAAACTGTTCAAGAGTATTTGCAATTTTTATATAAAGAAATATTGTCAATTGAGCATAAATCACCTCTATCGACAATTTATGTAGGAGGTGGTACACCATCAATTTTAGATCCATCCCAAATCAAAGAATTAATTGATCTTTTTAAAAAAAATTATGGAATTGATTATGGTGCTGAAATTACTATGGAGGTTGATCCAGCTAGTTTTACTCAAGATGATCTTTTTGGATTCATAAATGCTGGGATAAATAGATTTAGTCTCGGAGTACAAAGTTTTAATAATCAGATACTTCAAAATTCGGGAAGGCGTCATTTGAAAGAAGATGCAGAAAAATCTTGTTTATGGTTGAAGAGAGAATATGATTCTGGGTCAATAAAAAGCTGGAGTTTAGATTTAATTCAAAACTTGCCACTTAGTGGATTTAAAGAATGGCAAGATGACTTAAAACAAGCAATAACGTTTTTACCACCGCATCTATCTATTTACGATTTAAATATTGAAAATGGAACTGTTTTTAAAAAATTAGTTACTTTAGGCAAACTAAAACTCCCAGATGATGAAGAAGCTTTTAGAAATAGTGAATCAACGCACTCAATTTTAAAAAACTCAGGTTATTCAAGATATGAAATCTCAAACTATTGCCTTCCGCGACATCAATCGAGACATAATAGAGTTTATTGGAGTGGTTTAGGCTGGTGGAGTTTTGGTCAAGGTTCCACTAGTTCACCTTGGGGGGAAAAATTAACTAGACCAAGAGTTAGCAGAGAATATAAAGAATGGGTAAATAGACAATACGAATTTAATTTAGATTCATCCCTAAATAATAAGGAGTTTGTCTATCAAGAACTTGATGAAAAAATAATGTTGGGATTAAGACTTAAAGAGGGTTTAGATATCAAAGAAGTTTTTAAAGAACAAAACTGGGAAAACAAAAAATTTGAAATCAACTTCAGGAAATTGCTTAAAGAATGGGAAAGATTTCTTGAAAGTGGACTATTAGTAAGAAAGGGTAATAGATTCTTTTTAAGTGAGCCTGATGGCATGGAGCTAAGCAATCAAGTTATTGTTTCTATGTTTAAGTGGTGGGATAAGATTAATTAAGTCTTTCAGAGTCTACCCATTCTTTTAATTTATCCTTAAATAATTTCTTTCCTTGGATAATTGGTTGGCAAAATGGTGGTTGATCCTCAGTGAGGCCTAATAAATCTGCCGTAACTCTTACTTGCCCATCGCAATAATTACCCGCACCGATACCTATTATGGGAATTGTTAAAGAATTTTGTATTTCTTTGGCAAGCAAATCAGGAATATGTTCAAGAACTATTGAAAAACATCCTAATTCTTGCAGAATTGAAGCCTCTTTCTTAATTTTTTCTTGGCTTGCTAAGCTTTCTCCTTGTTTTCTTAATCCAATATTTAGATAGCTTTGGGGTGTAAGACCTATATGACCCATAACAGGGATTCCCATTCTTATTAATCTAGAAATAACTTTTTGTATTTCTGGTTCAGCTCCTTCCACTTTTACAGCTTTTGCATAAGTGCTCTGAATGATTTTCCCTGCATACTCAACAGCTTTATCCTCACCACATTGGTAAGTCAGAAAAGGCATATCTGAAACGACTAAAGGTTGTTCCTGAATTTTCTTCTTAAATCCTCTTGAAACAGCATTAGTGTGATAAATTATGTTTTCTAAAGTTAATGGTAATGTCGATTTATATCCTAAGCAGACCATTGCTAATGAATCTCCTACTAGTACGAGATCAACATTTGCTTGTTCTGCAATAGATCCTGATATAGAGTCCCATGCAGTTAGTGCAATGATTTTGCGAGAATTTTTTTTATAATTAACTAGGTCTGAAGGTAACATAATAAATTTATGTATCTTTTTTAATTAATAATTGCTAGTATAATTTTGACTCGGCCTTTCGCGGTTTTAACGCCTAAACCTGGTCAGGACCGGAAGGTAGCAGCCACAAGGGATGCTTGAGGCAGGCGAGATAACCGAGTCACTCTATTTTACCTTTTAACCTATATCTTTTTTATTTTGCCTCAATCTCAAAAATTCAGGAATACTAGCTCCTGATTCTCTATTTTCTGAAAAATTATATAAAGGTTGATTAGATAATCTGTTTTTAATTCTTTGTTGGTTTAGTGGTTGGGTCGTTTCAAATCCTGTAGCAATTACAGTAACTTGTATCTCCCCTTCCATTGCCTCATCGACCACTGCACCAACAATAATATTTGCTTCTTGATCGACAACATCATAAATAATTTCAGATGCAGAGGTCATATCTTCTAAAGTCATGTCTTTGCCACCAGTAATATTTATAACGCAGCCTTTAGCTCCATCAATTCTAGCTGCTTCTAATAGCGGACTATTCATCGCTGCCTGTGCAGCCTCTATAGCTCTCGATCTTCCTGAACCTATACCTATTCCGAGAAGAGCAGTGCCTGCTTCCGTCATAACAGATCTTATATCTGCAAAATCAACGTTAACTAATCCTGGGCAAGTAATTATGTCACTGATACCTTTGACACCCATCCTTAAAACATCATCAGCGTTCCTAAATGCTTCTTGAAGTGGAGCTCCTGCAATAACGTCTTTTAATCGGTCATTTGGAATAACTATAAGAGTATCAACATTTTCAGCTAATCTTGCGATTCCCTCTTCTGCTTGACGCATTCTTCTTTTTCCTTCAAAGGAAAATGGTTTAGTAACTATACCAACTGTTAAAGCACCACTTTGTTTAGCTACTTCTGCAACTACTGGAGCTGCTCCTGTACCCGTTCCGCCACCCATACCAGCAGCTATAAAAACTAGATCAGATCCCTCTAACGCTTGTTGAAGCTCTTCTTTGGATTCTTCGGCTGCTTTTTGCCCAATACTTGGATTCCCACCTGCGCCTAAACCTCTAGTGAGGTTTTGTCCAAGTTGAACTCTACGCTCTGCAGAAGACTGTAGTAGGGCTTGTGCATCGGTATTGAGGACTCGAAATGAAACACCTTCTAAATCACTATTTATCATTCTGTTGACTGCATTACTACCACCACCTCCTACACCAATAACTTCAATTTTGGCGTTTTGGCTTGGAAGGATTTCTCTCGATTGATCAAAGTTTGGATTGTTACCGAAGCTCATCTCTTAATAGGAATCTAATACTAGTATTGGGTGCATTATGAACTTACTGAGCTCATCTGTAGGAATTTGTTGAGGAAAATCCTAAAAATATTTATTTATTAAATATTTTGTTTTGAATGCAAAACCCACATTAACACTACAATAATTAAAAAAAATTACTCAAAATCCTTTTTTGAATATTAGGGTTTGAACACTTTTATTTTTGGTTTATTTGGATTAGTAAGATCAATATTATCTATTTTTATTGAAAAGCTATTTTTCTTAAATTCATTTTTAAGATTATTGATTATTTGTAATTGATAGTTGATTAATTTTGGCTTAAATCCTAAGAATATTGTTTTTAAATCTTTTTCCTCAACAGTTAGAAATCCATCGGATGAAAAAGATATTTTAACTATCTCTAATTCATAATTCTCTAGAGTGAAAAAAATTTCAGATAATATTTTTTTAAATTTTTTTTCCCATCCAATAACTTGTATGTTTAACTTGTTTAAATTTTTTTTATCAACATGTTGTTTATTAATAAAAATACCTTCTTTATCAATAAAACCTAATATTTTTTCGTCGTTTAATATTCTCTCCCCGAAAGCTACTGGAGTTCTTGTATTAATGTGCACTTTCAAACCAAAAGGAAATAATTCTCTATTTACCGAAACATTCTTGAGAGATAAATTTTGTTTTAACTCTTTTTCTAACAAATTAGTTTCAACAAAAATTAATCGGATTGGAAGACTTAAAGATGAATTTTTTACTACATCATTCTGCGTAAATAATTCACTTCCAGAAATCCTAATGTCCTGAGTCTCAACTTTTTTGAGAGTTTTTATGCTTAATAAGCTTGTTAAAAATAAAAATGAAATTAGAAAAAAAAAGGTTCTATTTTTGATAACTTTTTGGTTTTTCACAAATCACATCGAGCTTTTTCCATCAGTTGGTCCATCCATTCTCTCGCTTGCTCTGCATCTGAAAATGGTACATCCATCTCTTTCCCATCCCCAACTAATCTCAACCGGCACTTACCTTGAGATTCACTTGTTAGAGGAGCTTCTCCTGAGGTTAGTGCCATTAATTCAACTAATTCCAATTTCTTGATTGTAAAACAATCTTTTTCTTCAAATTTACCAGCTTCAAATGCGCTCCACTTTAACTCTCCATTTTTTAAGTACGCTGCACCTGAACTATCTAACTTGCACAGTTCAGAATCACTCGCCCAACTTCTAAAAAGATTTTGCCTTCTTCTTTCTAACCATCCAAGTGCAGTTAATAAAATGAAGATTAAAAGTAATGGCAACCAAAGTAGTCCATGCAACATTTGATTTAAATTACAAATCTAAAGATATATCTACTAGTTTAGCCACAAGGTGTTCAATTTTTAAACCTGAAGCTTCCCAAAGCATTGGAAACATACTGTTTTTTGTAAAACCAGGAATTGTATTTATTTCATTCAGCAAAATTTTATTTGAAGATTTTTCTAAAAAGAAATCTACTCTTGCAAAACCGAAAATATTTAGTGCTCTACAACTTTTAATAGCAATTTCTTTAATTTCTTTTGTGATTTTAGAATCTATTTCGGCTGGGATAATTATTTTATTATTAGAGTGATATTTTGAATCGTAATCATACCAATCACTTTCGTAATTTACCTCGCCTATCTCAGAGCTTAAGAGTTTTGAATTCCCAATTATTCCGCATTCAATCTCCCTTACCTCTAAACCTTCTTCTATTAAGATTCTTGAATCTATTTCCCGAGCCTTTTCTAAAGCTTGTAATATTTCTGATTCATTTTTGACTTTGGAGATGCCAAGAGATGATCCTGAGTTCGATGGTTTAACAAAAACAGGAAATTTTAATTTTTTTAAAATTTCATTAATTATTTTGTTTTTTACTTCCTTATCGTTGAGATTTTCATTTTGAAAAACTAGATAATTAACTTGCGGAAGTTTAAGGTTTGCGAAAACTGTTTTCATCAATATTTTATCCATTCCAAGTGCAGAGCCAATAATTCCACATCCGACTAAAGGTTTCTTTGTAAATTTAAGTAAGCCATGAATTGATCCGTCTTCACCATTAAATCCATGTAAAAGAGGAAACCACACATCAACATTTTGAAATTCAATTCCGTCAAGGAAGTTAATTTTTTTCTGATTAAAAATTTCTTGTTTATTTGTTTTATTGTTTTCAATTCCACCAATTAGTATCTTTTCTGAGAGATGACTATCAAGCCAATCTCCATATTTGTTTATGTAAAAGGTTTTAACTATATAGCGTTCTTTGTTTATTTCTGAATTAAATGCTTGAAAAACTGTTTTTGCAGAGGATATAGATATTTCATGCTCATTGGAATTACCGCCAAATATTAAACCAATACATTTTTTTTGCCCCCCTATCATTTAAAAAGATTACAAATAAAGTTCGCCTGTTAAAGAAAAAGGTCTTGCTTCATTTATTTTGACATCTATCTCATCTCCCAATGAAAAATTAAAATTAATGTTTTTGGGAATCTCCACGAAAGTTAATCTATTTGTTCTAGTTCTACCCATAATTTGCGAGGAATTTTTTGGATTTAAACCCTCAATTAAAACGCTTTCAATATTGTTGATGTATCTTTGATTTCTGGTCTTAGCAGTTTTTTCGACTAAATCATTAATTTCTTGTAATCTAGCTTTTTTTACCACTTCAGAAATTTGATTCGACCAAACTGCTGCAGGAGTATTTGGTCTTGGTGAATATGCTGCCGTATTTACTTGATCAAAACCAATATCTGATATTAGTTTTAATGTATCTTGATATTGTTTCTCGGTTTCTCCTGGGAAAGCAACTATTGCGTCAGCAGTGATTGATGCATCTGGCATTAATGACCTTATATTCTCGATAATATTTTTATACTTTTTAATAGAATATCCTCTTGACATTTGTTTTAAGATTTCATCATTTCCACTTTGGAAGGGAATATGGAAATGTTCACAGACTTTATCAAGTTCATAACAAGCTTGAATCAATCTTTTTGAAAAATATCTTGGATGACTAGTAGCAAATCTTATTCTGCGAATTCCTTTAACATCATGAATATAATATAAAAGATCAGTTAGAGTATTCTCTTTTCTCCCCTCTTTTGTAGTTCCTGGGAGGTCTCTACCATATGCATCAATATTCTGACCCAAAAGAGTAATTTCTTTAAAATCATCATCTGCTAATTTTTGGATCTCACTTTTTATCGCATGCGGATATCTTGATTGCTCTTTTCCCCTTACAGAGGGGACTACACAATATGAACATCTTTCATTACATCCATAAATGATATTAACCCAGCCACAAACAGAGCTTTCTCTTCTGGCACTTGTTATGTCTTCAGAAATGAAGGTTTCTTCTGTGGCAGCAACTTGATTTCCTAAATCAACTTTCCCCAGAAGATTCTCAAGATTATTTACGTGTTGAGGCCCCATAACAAGATCAAGTTCTGGGACTCTTCTTAATAAGGACTCTCCCTCTTGCTGCGCAAGACAACCTGCAACAACAAGTTTTAAGTTAGGTGTTTTGTGCTTTCTTTTTGCTTGTCTTCCTAGAAAGCTATAAACTTTTTGCTCCGCATTGTCTCTGATCGTACATGTATTGTACAAGACTAAATCGGCATTTAATTCATTATCTGCTCTGGTATATCCCATCTTCTCTAATGTCCCAGCCATTCTCTCAGAATCAGCTTTGTTCATTTGGCATCCAAATGTGGTTATCCAATAACTGCCAGTAGTTGAATTCTTTTTAGATTGTTTTTCGTCTGATTTTGTTTTTGTTAGCACTTTGCTAGGAATTTTTTATGATTCTTTAATTCAAAATTACAAGTTAAATAATTTTGCTGCAATATTTTTGAGGGCGAGCGAGGGGATTCGAACCCCCGAATAGCGGCGCCACAAGCCGCTGCCTTAACCACTTGGCGACGCCCGCCTCACATTTATAAATTTAACAACTCAAGGGGAATTTTTCATAGTTATTTTTATCTTTTAGCGAAATTTGAATTATTTTCTAATTCAATAAAGTTTTCTTATGATTTAAAATATAAGAAAATTTAAAAATTTGAGTAATTCCGGCACAGCTGAGGTTCTTATTCCCAGAAGCCTTTGTTTAATAGAAGATATAGATAACCTCATTATTGATATAGAGGATTTATGTTCAGTTTCAATTAGTTGGGAGGATGGATTTGTTTCTGAGTTAAAGCCTTTGAAAAATAAAGTTACAAAACCAAAAAATATTTTATTCCCAAGATTTGTTGAAACTCATTCGCATTTTGATAAATCTTTTACATGGTCAGACTTTCCTAATCTGGAATCAAACTATGGAGGAGCATTATCAGTAAATCTTGAAGAACATAAAACTAGAACTACAGATAAGGTTCTTGAAAGAGTTGAGAAATCATTAAAACTTGCCATACAAAATGGATACCGAGCTATTAGAAGTCATATTGATACTTATAAAAGTCAATCGATTGATATTTGGATTGAACTTTTTAAATTACAAAAAAAATTTTCATCTGAGTTGACTTTACAATTTGTTGCTCTAGCTCCATTGGAATTCTGGGATACAACTAATGGAGAAGATTTGGCAAAAATATTTTCATCTAATGGAGGTATTTTAGGAGGTGTAATTGTTCCTCCTATCAATAAAAAAGATACAAGCAAATTTCTCGCAAAGATGCTTGTTTTAGCTAGTAAATATAAATTAGAAATTGATTTGCATATAGACGAATCTATCATTGAGCCTGGAGCGGGAATAAAAGTTTTATTAGAAACAATCGAAAATTTAAAAATTAATAGTATTCCAATTACTTGTAGTCATATGAGTAGTCTTATTTCTCTAAGTCATAGAGAGATTTTAAATTTAGGAGAAAAAATGGCTGATAAAAATATTAAAGTTATCGCTTTACCTCTAACAAATTTTTGGCTGCTCAATCGAAGTCATGAAACCACCTCATTAAAAAGACCAGTTGCTCCAATAAAGCAATTACAAAAATCGCACGTGGATGTATCTCTTGGTAGTGATAACGTTCAAGATCCCTGGTACCCATTTGGTAATTTTGATCCTTTTTATATGTTGTCTTGCTCGATACCTATGCTTCAACTAAATCCCTGGGAGAGAATGACTCTATCTTCTATTTTTTTAGCTCCAAGCAGATTATTAAACTTAAAGTGGGATGGTTTAATTAAAAAGGGTTGCCCTGCTGATTTCGTGATTTTAGATGCACAAAAATGGGCAGATGTTTTTTCGAGTTCCTTAAAGAGAAAAGTTTTTATAAAAGGCGATTTATATTGCTAATCGGCTAATTTATATACAAAACAATATGGATTTAATTAATGACATCAAATACTCTTAAATTTATAGACAAATTTAGGGAAGTTAAAAACTTAGAGATTATTGAAAGTCAATCTGACATAAAAAGACTTTCAAAAGATTTTTATAACTACTCTCCAATCCTTACTGAAAAATTAGACGAATGTATTGCTGATTTGGTTGTAAGACCTAGTGATCACAAAGCAGTAAAGGAAGTAGCAGAAATTTGTTGGGAATTTTCTATCCCACTTACTTTAAGGGGTGCAGGTACAGGTAATTATGGACAAGCTGTCCCATTGTTTAAAGGAGTTGTAATGCAGATGAGTCACTTTAATAAGCTAGAAGAATTTGATCCAGATACAGGTTTTGTAAAAGTACAATCTGGCTGTGTTATGGGAGATTTGAATAAACAATTAGAGAAATATGGGAGGGAATTGAGGTTGCTTCCTAGTACTTGGAAAACTGCAACAATTGGAGGTTTTATTGCAGGTGGATCAGGAGGTATTGGTTCAATTAGGTGGGGATTTTTAAGAGATCCAGGAAATCTTATTGGTCTAGAGGCAGTAACGATGAATGAAAAACCTGAATTCTTAAAATTTGATGCTGAAGAATCCGAACCTCTGAATCATGCTTATGGGACTAATGGAATAATTACTTCTTTACTACTTGCTACTGATATCAAACGTAAGTGGTATTCAATAGTTATTGACTGTATTGAATTTGAAAAAACAATAGAAATATTAAAAACTCTCACCAGCGCAGCAATTGATCTGAAACTAGGAGCAATTCTTGAAGAAGAAATTGTAGATCAAATGCCAAAATGGTTTAAAACTAACTCTAGAAGTCACAAAATATTAATTCAATCTACTCTTGGAGGAATAAAAACCATCGAGCTAATTTGTAAAAAATTCAAAGTTGAATCTACCCTCCTTGGGGAAGAAGAAAAACTCGTCAATGGAATTTCTGAAGTCGTATGGAATCATACAACTCTTCATATGAGATCTAAGGATAAAAATTGGACTTATTTACAGATGCTTTTGCCACTTAATGATGAACTAGAGTTGATTAATTTTTTGAAAAAAAAATGGGGTAGAAAAATTCTTTGGCATTTAGAGGCAGTTTCTCAACAAGGATCACCGCGATTAGCCGCTTTACCTGTATTAAGGTGGAATGGGATAGATGAATTAAATGAAATAATGGAAGATTGTAAGAAACTTGGGGCTTTTATTTTTAATCCCCATGTTTTAACTGTAGAAGGTGGAGGCCTAGGAGTGGTTGACGCAGATCAAGTAAAAGCGAAATTAAAATTTGATCCTAAGGGGCTATTAAATCCTGGAAAATTGGAAGGTTGGGAAGTAAAGGAACAATTTAATATTTAACATTTCTGTTTATTTGTAAATTTAATAAATTCAGCAACTAAAAAAATAGAACCCGTTAGGACAGGATGATTAGGTGGCCATTTTTCTAGGGAAAATAAATAATCAATGGCAAGTTCAAATGTTTTAAATTCAATTATTTTTTGAAGGTCAATTTCTTTAATCTGAGAAAGATCTTTTAATTGCCAACTAGGTTGGTTTGGTACTGGCACAAGTAATAAGTGATCATTTTTCTTGAGAAGCGTTTTTAATATTGCGTAAAAATCTTTTTGTCTTTGGACACCTAAAATCCAATAAATTCCTTTATCTTCATTCTCCCAGTTGCTTCGCTCATTAGAGAGCGCTTTTGCAGCAGAATAATTATGTGCACAATCCACAAGAATTTCTTTGTTCAAAAAATTTATTATTTCTAGCCTTCCCTTCCAAGACGTCTTTTTAAGACCTTCAGATATTTGTTTTTCTTTTATGTTAAATCCCAAATTATTCAGCGCTTCAATTGCTCCAACAGCTACTGAAGCATTTTGCTTTTGAAAAATTCCTTTTAATCCAAGCTCATAGCTGTTTGAAATTGAATCTTTCCAGATAATTTCTGCTCCTACCTCTTTAACTTTTTTGGTTATTAAATTTTCAACTTTACTATTTTGATTGCATGAGATGACAATTGAGTTTTTTTCAATAACTGCTAATTTTTCTTCGGCAATTTTTTCAATCGTATCTCCAAGAAATTCTTTGTGGTCTAAGCCAATATTCCCAATAGCAATGATTGGTCTAGATCTATGGGCTGTTGTCGCGTCCAATCGTCCCCCTAAGCCAGCTTCAAGAATGAGTAATTCAACTTTTTTATGATCAAAAAAATTTAGTGCGCAGCAAATAATTTTTTCAAAAGGAGTTAATTCAAATGTTGAAAAATTTTTTTCTATTAATCTATAGATTTTTTCAAAATCAGTTTTATTAATATTTTTTTTATTAACTCTAATCCTCTCGCATACATCCAAAAGATGAGGAGATGTCGTTACACCGAAATTCCTTTTAGCTTCAAAAAGAATGCTTTCTAAATATGCCGCGATTGATCCTTTTCCATTGGTTCCAATAATCTGTATCGCAGGGATATTCTTGCAAGGATTACCAAGTTTTTGAAGTGCTTTTTTAATTCTTGATAAACCTAATTTGATATTATCCCTTTCATATTTGGGAGATAATAATTCAAAAATTTTTAAATTTGCATTTTTCAAAATTTAAATTGCTATAACTCTTCCAAAATTGAATTTAGCTTATTCAAAAGAATATTAATTTCTCTTCGAGATATAACTAATGGCGGAACAATCCTCACAACATTTCCTCCTGCAGGAACCACCAGTAATCCCTTATCAAAAGCTTTTAATGTAATTGTTTTTGCATCAGCATAATCATCATTTATCACAAGACCTTGTATTAAACCTAAACCTCTTTTCCCGCTAATAATATTTGGAAATTTTTTTGACAATTCTTCAAATCCAGCACTTAATTGTTCCCCTCTTAGATAAACATTATTGATAATATTTCTTCTATTAATTTCTTCTAATACAGTTAGGGCAGCTTTACAGGCGAATGGGTTACCTCCAAAAGTGCTTGCATGATCTCCTGGAGAAAAAATGTTGGCTTTTTCTTTTACCAATAATGCACCAATTGCATGACCTCCTCCTAATCCTTTAGCAAGGGTGAATCCATCAGGTTCAATTCCTAAATTCTCATAACCCCACATTTTTCCAGTTCGACCTACTCCACTTTGGACCTCATCTAAAATGAGAAGAGAATTATATTTATCACATATTTCTCTCAGGCTTTTAAAAAATATTTTACTTCCAGGAATTACGCCGCCTTCTCCTTGTATTGGTTCAACTAAAACGCCGGAAATTTTTTGATCATTATTTTCACACTCTTCAAATAATTTTTTTACCGAATCAAAATTGTTAAATTTAAAAAATTTGAAACCTTGTATCATTGGTTCGAAACCTTTTTGATATTTAGGCTGTCCAGTGGCACTTAAGGCTGCAAGCGTCCTTCCATGAAAGCTGGATTCTGCTGCGAGAATAATTGATTCTTTACCTTTATTTGTTGTATTACCATATTTTTTAATTAATTTAATTGCTGATTCATTTGCTTCCGCACCACTATTGCAGAAGAAGACGCCTTTAGCACAACTCATATTCGTTAAAGTTCTGCTTAATTGTTCTTGTTCTTCAATGTTGTAGAGATTAGAAATGTGCTGAATCTTTTTTAGTTGAGTTGTTAACCTTCTTCTTAGAACTCTGTCGCTATGTCCAAGACTGCAAGTCGCTATACCAGCGACTGCATCAAGATACTTTTTACCTGTTTTGTCCCATAGCCAACAACCTTTTCCTTTTTTGAAAGATATATCGAATCGACTATAGGTATTCATCAAAGTGGGAGCGGTCGGACTTGAACCGACATACCCGAAGGTGCCGCATTTTGAGTGCGGTGCGTCTACCAATTCCACCACGCTCCCAAGGCTTTTGAAAAAATGAACTTTTTTATTATAACAAAAATCAACTTATTGACTATTGTCTTGGTCAAGGAACAGTTATCAAGATAACTTTCGTTAATAGTTAATCTTTTCGATAAAAACATAGAATTATTTATTGCATTTGCTGACAAGAAATAAGGTAAAAAAGAAAATTTAAACATTTATGATACATTTTTGTGATTTAATATGCTTAAACGTCTTTTTATGTATGGGATAGCTTCATGTTTAGTAATATTGTGTTATATTCTTATAAAAAACAAATGTCTAAAACTCAAGCTAAAAAATTATCTTTTAAATTTGTCCCTTATCTTTTTATTGCAGTTACTATACTGACAACATTCGGATCTAATAGCGGAACTTGGGCATGAATGAATTCAAATTTAACGGTTTAAATCAAATTTGGTCTAATCGCTTTCTAGTCTTGTTTATACTATTTTTGGGTTGTATTTCACTAATCAATATTGCTTACGTTTGAATTAACTTTTTTATTTTTAAAAATATTTTTGGAAAAGACTAAGCTGCCTCGAGTTTTGGAAAATTCTCAGATTTTGGTTCAATTTTATATTCATTTTCCTCAAAAGTATTTTTACTGATCTCTCTAATTATTTTTACACCTAAATTTTTTAGTTTTAATTCAAAATTTTCATAACCTCTATCTAGATGTTCCAATCCATAGAAATTACTACTACCTTTTGCGATGATTCCTGCAATTATTAATGCAGCTGATGACCTTAAATCTGAGCCAACTAGATTCATCCCATTAATTGTTTTAACACCTTTGATGTGAGCAACGTTTTTGTTTAGTTTAATACTGGCGCCCATTTCATTAAGTAAATAAATATGATTCATTCTGTTTTCGAAAATTGTTTCAGTTATCTTTGATTCCCCATTTGCGATTGTCATTAGAGTTGTAAATGGTGCCTGCAAATCAGTAGGAAAGCCTGGGAAAGGAGATGTTTCAATATCTACTCCTTTAATCTCTTTACTCTTGATAGAAATCGAATTACCTTTAATCGTAATTTTACTCCCACTCTCTTGAAGCTTATTAGTGACAGCCTCAAGATGATGAGGGATTACTGGAGAAATTGTTATTGAAGAGGAAGTTGCAGCAGCAGCTATTAGAAAAGTTCCAGCTTCTATTCGGTCTGGAATTACTTTATGGATACATCCGCCAAGCTTATTAACACCATCAATAATAATTGTTTCTTTACCAGAGTCATAAATTTTTGCCCCCATTTTATTAAGCATTTGGCATAAATCTTGAACTTCAGGCTCTCTAGCAGCATTTTCAATAGTAGTTCTTCCTTTGGCTAAAGATGCTGCCATTATTAAAGTTTCTGTCGCACCTACACTTGGACAATTTAATTTAATATGAGTGCCCTGAAGTCTATTTTTGTTCCCCCTTGTTTTTGCCTTTACAATACCCTCTTCAATAATAATATCTGCTCCCAGTGCGATTAATCCATTAATGTGCTCGTCTATTGGCCTTGAACCAATATTGCATCCACCTGGTAACGGTACTTGAGCTTCTCCAAATTTAGTTAAAAGTGCACCTATACAAAAGAAACTAGCTCTTAATCCTTTAACAAGTTCATATGGAAGTTCTTTAATCGAAATAGTTGTTGGATCTATTTCTAGTTGGTTGTTTTTACGAAGTAAATTCACTCCTAAATTCTTTAAGATATTCCCCATCTTTTCAATATCAGTTAGAAAAGGTACATTTTCAAGAATTATTTTTTCATTAGTTAGCAATGATGAGGCCAATAAAACTAAGGCGGAATTCTTCGCACCACTTATTTCAACTATTCCATTTAACTTGCCTTGGCCAAGAATCTTTAAATTTTGCGATTTAAGATATGACTTCGTTTTGCTTCCGCAAATCATTAAGACTTAATTTATTAGATTCATCATGACAAACTAATAATATTAAGTCCACCCTATGTAACGTCATGAATATTAATTAAAAGTGAAAATGTATTTTTTGCTTGCTTGGGAAATAAAAATTTAATAAATAATTGATCAAAATATTTATGTAATTAAAATATAGTTGATAACAAATTTTTCAAAATACTCATAGAAAATACTTTTTTAAAAATAACTAGTAAAAACAATAATCTAGTTAAAAGATTTAGATCATTTAAAAGAGGATCATCTCCAAAAGATCAAGATTTTTTTTGCATAGAGGGTACACATCTCATTGAAGAATTGCTGAAGTCTGGAAAAAATCCCTCTAAGATTTTAGTTACCGAAAAATGGCTAAGAAAGAATCAAAATCTAAGCAAAAAATTTGATAAGTCATTAATAAATATTGTCTCAGAGGAAGTCTTGGCATCTGCGATTTCAACAATTAATCCAGATGGGATAGCGGCTTTAGTAGAGATTTCATCAATACCTAATTATCAATTTAATAGAAAAGATGATTTTGTTCTTGTTCTCGACAGAATTCAAGATCCTGGGAATATGGGTAATCTATTTAGAACCGCTTTAGCTGCGGGTGTTAATGCAATTTTTTTAGCTGGAGGTGCGCACCCACTAGGTCAAAAGGTATTAAGATCATCTTCAGGTGCAGTTTTTCATCTGCCATTTTTAAGATTTGATGGCATTGAAGAAGAAATATTAAATTCTTTACTTAAGTCTTTGTCTGAATTATCAAATGTAGGATTTAAGATTTTCTCTACTAGTAGCCATAATGAGAGTTCAAAAAAACCTTCAAAACCCTACTGGGAAGTTGATTGGTCTAGACGTACAGCATTAATTTTGGGTAATGAAGGCCAAGGTATTCATAAAAAAATTCAAGAAGCTTTTAATGAAACAATTACAATTCCGCATAGCGAGATTGTAGAATCATTAAATGTGGCTTGTGTTGCAGTTCCTTTATTACTAGAACGAAAAAGAGTCGCATACACCTCTAAATAAATAAATAAAAAGTGACTGATTCAAATTTTGATTTTGATTTAATCGTAATAGGAGCAGGATATGGAGGTTTTGATGCCGCTAAGCATGCTGCTGGTAAGGGACTGAAAGTCGCAATTGTTGAATCTTCTGATATGGGAGGTACTTGTGTAAATAAGGGTTGTGTTCCATCTAAAGCTCTTTTGGCTGCAAGTGGAAAAGTCAGAGAAATAGCTGATTATGAACATTTAGCTAAATTTGGTATACATGCTTCACCAGTAAGGTTCGAGAGATCAAAAATTGCAGATCACGCAAATAATTTAGTTTTAAATGTTAGAGAAAATTTAACAAAAACTCTCAAAAGAAGTGGAGTTGAAATTATTTTGGGCATTGGCAGAATTGAAGGAAATCAAAAAGTAGGTGTGAGAGATAAAAACGGAATTGATAAAATTTTCACATGTAAGAATATTGTTATAGCAACAGGCTCTTCTCCTTTTGTGCCCCTTGGAATAACTGTGGATAAAAGGACTGTATTTACTAGTGATGATGCCGTTAAACTTGAGTGGCTTCCAAGATGGATAGCAATTATCGGAAGCGGATATATAGGTCTAGAATTTGCTGATGTTTATACCGCGCTTGGTTGTGAAGTTACCATGATCGAGGCTTTAGAAAATATTATGCCAACATTTGATCCAGACATCACAAAAATTGCTAAAAAGAGTCTTATTCAAGCAAGAGATATAGACACAAAATCAAATGTCTTTGCGACAAAAATAACACCTGGTTGCCCTGTAAAAATAGAACTGACTGATGCAAAATCTAAGGAAGTTGTAGAAACTTTACAAGTTGACGCTGTACTAGTCGCAACTGGCAGAAGTCCTAATAGTAATAACTTAAATCTTGAGTCGGTTGGTATCGAAACAGTAAAAGGTTTCATTCCTGTAGATGATCAAATGAGAGTAAAGAATGGTGATGAAATAATACCTAATATTTGGGCTGTTGGAGATGTAACAGGAAAACTCATGCTTGCCCATACAGCTGCAGCGCAGGGTACTATTGCTGTCGATAATATTTGCGGTGGTAATGTCGAAATTAATTATAAAAGTATCCCTGCAGCAACCTTTACTCATCCTGAGATAAGTTCAGTTGGTCTCTCTGAAGCTGAAGCTAAAGAGATATCTGCAAAAGAAAACTTTACTTTGGGAGTTGTTAAAAGCTTCTTTAAAGCTAATTCAAAAGCATTGGCTGAATTGGAGAGTGATGGACTTCTGAAGTTGATTTTCAATAAAGATAATGGGAAAGTATTAGGTGCTCATATTTTTGGGTTACATGCAGCTGATTTGATTCAAGAAATTTCGAACGCTATTTCAAGGAACCAAGATGTAATTGAATTATCTAAAGAAGTTCATACTCATCCCACTCTTAGTGAAGTGGTCGAGGTCGCGTATAAACAAGCTGCTTCTCAAATAAAATAATATTTAAAATTAATGGAGATAAGACGAAGGCCACCGAATCCAACAGTTAGGGTAGAAAATTTAGAATATGCTGTACCTCATAGGGAAGCACAAGCAAAAAATATTCTTGAAGAAATTGTATGGCATAAGGATATTGAAATTAAGAATTTTAAAAAAATCTTTTCTCTAGAAGATCTAATAAAAAAGATTGAAAACCTTCCTGCTCCCAAAGATTTTTATAAAAATATTTTGGAGTCAAAAATAAAACCAGGAGTGATTGCTGAAATAAAAAAAGCTAGTCCGAGTAAAGGAGTTATTAGAAAAGATTTTAACCCTGAAGACATAGCAATTTGTTATGAAGGATTAGGTGCATCATGTATCTCAGTACTCACCGATAAAAGGTTTTTTCAAGGTAGTTATGAAATACTCGAAATTGTAAGGAAATCAACTAATCTCCCTCTACTCTGCAAAGATTTTATTATATCTGCTTATCAGATTTATAAAGCAAGGGTATCTGGTGCTGATGCAATATTATTAATCGCTGCGATTTTAAGTGATGACGATTTAATTTATTTAAAGAAAATAGCTGATAATTTAAAGATGAGTGTTCTTGTTGAAGTCCATAACGATAATGAATTAGAAAGGATTCTAAAGTTAAAATCTTTTAATTTGATTGGAATAAATAATAGGGACTTAAAGACTTTTAAAACGGATTTAAAAACATCAATAGAATTGATGCATAAATATGCTGATATTTTTTTAAAACAAAATATTCTTCCCATTAGCGAATCCGGAATTAATTGTGCCGAAGATTTAGAATCTCTTAGATCTGTTGGAATCAAGGGAGTTTTAATTGGTGAAACTTTTATGAGAGAAAGTGATATTGAACAATCTTTCAAGAAATTATTTGACTCAATTTAATATTGACTTCAAATCGTGCTATAAAATTGAATAAACCAAGTTGTACTAAATATATATGCAGGCTGTAATTTTAACAGGTATAGTTGCTGGATTTGTGCATGTTGTTAGTGGAGCTGATCATTTAATTGCAATGGCACCAGCAGCAATTAATAATCCCCAAAAAGCTCTAAAAAATAGTTTCTCATGGGGCTTGGGACATTCTTCAGGAGTCCTCTTGTTAGCTTTTCTAGCGATTTTTATTAAGGATGTTACTCCATTAAACAAATTTTCTAGTATTGCCGAATTCCTAGTTGGAATTTCTCTTCTAGTTGTTGGAGTATTTGCTATAAAAAATTCTTTTCAATTAAGTATCCACTCGCATTCCCATAAGCATGAGAATGGAATTGCCCATCGTCACTTTCACTTTCATGTTAAGGAACAGAAAAATAATAATAAGCACTCACACGCTTTGACTGGTTTAGGCTTGCTTCACGGTATAGCTGGAGGTTCACATTTTCTTGCAGTTCTTCCTGCTTTAGCACTACCTTTAACAAGCGCTTGCTTATATTTGATTTCATATTTGATTGGTTCACTTATAAGTATGAATCTTTTTACTTGTTTAATATCTTTTACTACCTTTCAAGCAAGTCAAAAATTTATTAAAAGATTAATAGCTGTAGCAGGTGGGCTTTCCTTTTCTTTGGGATTATTTTGGATTCAAAGAAGTGCTTCTGTTTTTTTGAATTAAAAAATTTTTAATTTAGGAATAGTTAATTTAGAAGTGACAATCCCAATTATTTTTTCGTTATTGATTAATCCAAATTTATTACTATCTTCGCTAAATTCAACATTGTCTCCAATAACCTCAACGTTATTTTGATTTACTGAATTTATCCTTTTTATAAGGTGTTTATTTTTAATTGGATGATTAAAAATAACTATTTGTCGATTTTTAAGTATTGATTTATCCTTTTTATATTTTTTAAAAAATATAATATCACCTTCCTTTAGGTAAGGAGACATCGATTCACCACTAATAATCGCTGTTTTTCTTAAACCTAAAAAAAATAAAATAAAATCAAAAAAACTTTTGAAAATAACTCTGATTAACTAGCTTTTACAAAAGCGTCTGATCTTCCTTTTGAAGCCCAGAAAATATTATGAATTTTTTCTACATAACTCATGAGTTCTTCAGCTTGGGCTAAGTCAATATTAACTTTGCATGCACTGCATAATTTGGCCGCCTTCCAAATGGTTTCATGTAAGTCTGGATAAGTTTCTAAGTGAACTGGTTTAAAGTAATCTGTCCACAAAATTAGAATCTCTTTCTTTGTTTCTTTTGCTTGCTCTTCTTTAACTGCAACATATCTAGAAAATGTATTGCTGTATGCAGCCCACTCAGTTGAATCAGTGCTAGAAGGAGCTTCTAATGCAATAAGTTTTTTTGTCATTGATAAAACTGCTTCAGCTGCAACTCTCGTAGATGCTGGGTCGTAAACACCACAAGGACCATCGCAGTGAGCATGGACTGTCATTGGGGATTTTTTATTTAGAAAAGAATTGATGAATTTACTTAACATTTCAAATTTTAGGTGTTGTATATATATTACTTGGAGATTAACTAAATTGAAAAGTCTTAAATATTTTTCTTACTTAATTTAATTGACTTTTAATAATTCAATTTCAAATATTAAAGTCGCATTAGCAGGTATTACATTCCCAGCTCCATTTGATCCGTATCCAAGTTCGGGAGGTATTGTCAATTTTCTTTTGCCTCCAACTTTCATGCCTGCTACACCTTCGTCCCAACCTTTTATTACTCGTCCAGCACCCAAGGGAAAGCTGAATGGAGCTCTGCCGATACTGGTATCAAATTGTGTCCCGTCTTCTAGAGTTCCTGTATAATTTACAGTAACTTTTTGCCCAGAACTAGCTTCATCTCCTTCACCGTTTACGATATCTGTAATAATTAGACCACTTTCTGTAGTCCTTGAATTGTTGTCTGATGGTGTTTCTTCTGCCATAGCGAAAAGTATAGGATTTGGATCTGAAGGGTCTAATTCAAATAAATTATTATTTGAGACATTTGATGATTTTGCAACAGGTGTTCTTTGAACTGACTGAGTTTCTGATTCAGCAGCATTAACAACTTGTGGTGAATTAAATTGACTGAAAAGAGTTAATGAAACACAAAAAACAAAAACTGCAAAACTAATAAAGACTTCTTTCACTTAAATTTTGAAAGTTACTAAAACTTAGTTTACAGAATGAAGGTACAATAAATGGGTGATTATAAATTTAATTTCGTAATTTTAGATTGTTAATCCCAACTCAAATTAAAAGTCTAAGACAATATTTTTACCCTTGTTTAGGAGGGATTTTAGGAGGAATTTCAGTTTCAACTCATTTTTGGCTGATTTTTATGCCGATATCATTATTTATTTTATGGAAGGGAAGTGAAAGGAGAATAGCAAATTTTTATTGGGGTTTTTTCTTTATCTTGATAAGTCATTCTTGGCTTTATGATCTTCATCCATTGACATGGCTTGGTTTTTCATGGCTTGCAAGTTTAATTGTTGCCATTTTAATTTTATTATTTTGCGCTTTTTGGGGTGGGATATTAGTTTATTTATGGGGATTATTAGTTGAAATTATTCTCTGGAAAGAGGATGTTTTCAAAATGAAAATATTATCTTTAATAGTAAAAGTATTTTTTTTATCTTTGACTTGGGGTGTTGGTGAATTGATACTTTCTCAAACACCTTTTTTTTGGATAGGTTTAGGAGAGAGTCTTATCCCAGGTGATATTTATCTTGCTGGTTTAGCAAGATGGATTGGTGCAAGTGGTTTATCCGTATTACAAGTATTGATTGGATTTTGGATTTTTTATATTCAAGGAAGATGGGAAAGAAAACTTTACTTTAAAAAAATATTTCTTTTAGGACTTTTGGTTTTTATTTTCTTACATTTAATTGGAGGTTTAACAACGCCAATTAAAAGAAATTATGAATATCCAGTAGCTATTTGGCAAACTAATATACCAACTAGAGAAAAATTAAAAATAAATGATGAATTGATTGAAGAAAAACTATCTATCGCTCAAAAATATGCTTTATCAAACAAAGCGAAACTTCTTGTTGCTCCTGAAGGAACTCTATCTAATAATTTTTATTTTTCTAAAGGCATTAAGGTTAATACCTTATCAGGAGGTTTCAGGAATTCAAATAATGAGTTAAGAAGTTCTTTGCTCGGATTTCAAATTGGAGATAAATCTTTTACCTCATTTATAGATAAAAATAGACTTGTACCAATAGGTGAAAAAATACCTAGATTTCTAGATGGTTTTTCAAGAGGATTATCTGCAGTAGGAGGAATTAAACCAGGCTCTGATTCAAGATATTTTGATCCTAAATTTACACCCCCATTAGCAGTAGCTATATGTTACGAAATTAGTGATGGACTAGAAATAAGAAAGGCTATTAATAGCGGCGCAAAACTAATAATAACTGCAGCAAATTTAGATCCATATCCAGCTAAGCTTTATAATCAATTCCTATCTTTGGCTAGATTAAGAAGTATTGAAAATAAGAAAAATAATTTACTAGTATCAAATACCGGCCCTTCGGGCTTGGTTCAAGATGATGGAAAAATAATTCAAATTCTAGATTTAAATGTGGAGCAAAATAAAGTAGTTTTCCCTAATTTTTCATCCGAAAAGACCTTCTATACAAAATTTGGAGATAAACCTATTTTGTTATTGTTTATATTTTTTATGGGATTAAATTTCTTTTTGAAAATTAATTAATTAATCCGCCGCCTAATAAAATTTCTCCTTTATAAAAAACTGCAGCTTGTCCGGGTGTTACCGAACTTTGACTTTCTTCAAAAATTAATTTAAATGTTGTAGTTGGATGATCTAAATTTTTCAAAGGTATTAAAGTTCCTCTAACTGGATGACTTCTATATCTTATTTGTGCTTCTACTTCTATCTCTTGTTTAGGTTCTTCGATTGAAACCCAGTTAACCTTTCTAATTATTGCTTCTCTATTAAAAAGATCACTTTTATCTGCTACATAAACTATGTTTTTATCCCTGTCTAAACTTTTTACATATAATGGTTCAGGCCAAGCGATGCCTAAACCTTTTCTTTGGCCTACTGTAAAGTGCTGAATACCATTGTGCATCCCAAGGACTTTCCCATTAACATGCACAATTTCTCCTTCTTTGGGTTCTATGTGTTTGTCAATAAATCTCTGCATTGATCCATAATGCTCAACTAAACATAAATCTTGACTTTCTGGTTTTTGAGCAGTTCTAAGGCCTAATCTGAGGGCTTCCCTTCTTGTTTGTTCTTTTTTCATTTCACCAAGGGGAAATTCTAATCTGCTGAGTACTTCTTGAGAAAGAGAATAAAGAAAATAACTTTGGTCTTTGTTTTCGTCAGCACCTCTGAGAAGAAGGAAGTCTTTAAATACAAAGCTCTTGCAATCAGGTTTTTCAACATAAGATGATTTTTTTATCCTTGCGTAATGTCCGGTGGCAATATGAGTAAAGTCTTTTTTGCTTATTGCGTAATTAAGCATCTCTTCAAACTTCACATTCTTGTTGCACATCGAACATGGAAGTGGAGTGAATCCTTTCTCATAGCTGTCAGTAGTTTTTTTAATTACCTCTCTTTCGAAAATTTCTCTTGAGTCTATTATTTTATGATTAATTCCTAAATCTTCACAAAGGCCAGCAGCATCTACTAATCCTTCAGAACAACAGGAGCCTTGTCCTTTCATTAGCCAAAGAGTTAGTCCCTCAACATTCCAGCCTTTTTCTACAAGAAGAGCAGCTGAAAGGGAACTATCTACGCCACCAGAAAGACCTACAATAATATTTTTCTTCTTTTTAGTTTTATTATTAGAAGAAAAAAAGTTCTCTAATTTTTTATCCTTTTGTGTTTTTAACATGGAAGTTTAAATTTTTAAACAGTTCTTAAATTGCTTTGTACTCATTATGAACGAAAATGTATGGCCAACAATTGACTCTAAAAATTTAATTGTTGATTCAAAGCAAATGTTGATATTAGAGAAAGAAATGTTTTCTGATGGAATGCCACAAGAAGCATTGATGGAAAAAGCTGGTATCCAAATTAGTAGTTGGCTCTTAAAAAAGAAACGTCTTCTTAAGAATGGAATAACTGTTTTTATAGGTCCTGGGCATAATGGCGGGGACGGTGCTGTAATAGCTAGAGAGCTTTTTTTGAAAGGTTTTTATGTTCAGGTATGGTGTCCATTCCCGATAAAAAAAACATTAACAAATAACCATCTTAATTATCTTACATCTATTGGGGTCACAAAATTAGTAGAGCCTCCTGATGCAAATGGGAAAGAGCTTTGGATTGATGCAGTTTTTGGTAATAATCAAACAAGAAAAGTTGATGATAAATTAATTAAACTGTTTAATCAAAAATTTCATAAAAAATCTGGAAAGGTAATAAGTATTGATATTCCAACAGGGTTATGTCCTGATAAAGGAGAGCCTTTTTTAGATGACGCAGTAAAGGCAGATTATACCTTGGCCATTGGTCTTCATAAGATTGGTTTGACCCAAGATTCTGCTTTAACTTTTATTGGAGAATTGCACCATATAGATGTTGGGATGCCTATAAGTAAGCTGTCCAAAATTGATAAAAAGATTTTTAAGGTTACTTACAAAGATATAAAAAATATTGATTTACCTTCTTTACCAAAAAATTCCAACAAATATCAAAGAGGTAGAACATTACTAATAGTCGGAAGTGAAAAATATCCTGGTGCTGCATACTTGGCATTAAAAGGGGCCATATCAAGTGGAGCAGGATTTATCTCTGCGGTCCTTCCTGGGATAGTAGCTGAATCTATTTGGCAAGTTGCCCCAGAAATAGTTTTAAAAGAAACTATGCAATCTAACCAAAATGGAAATGCATCTTTATTTAGTGCATTAAAGAATATTGATTTAAGTGTGTTTGATTCATTAGCTGTCGGTCCAGGAATAGGAATTGATAATGATGATTGGCAAAAATCAAAAGACTATCTTATGGCTTTTGAAGGATTATTGATCTTAGATGCAGATGCACTTAATAGAATTTCGGAATCTAAGTTGGGGGCAAATTTCTTTTTAGAGAGAAAGTTTAAGACATGGATTACACCGCATAGCAAAGAATTTGAAAGATTATTTCCTAATATAAAATCTAAGACTAATGTTGGACTTGCTCGTGATGCGGCAAAAGAATTCAATATCAGTATTTTGTTAAAAGGAGCTAACAGTATAGTTGCTGATGATAAAAAAGTATGGCAACTTTTTGGAACCGATTCTCAGACGGCTCGAGCTGGATTGGGTGATCTTTTATCTGGTTTTGTAGCTGGTAGTTCTGCGATTGATTTAACCTTATGTAGAAATATATCAACAGATTTTTTTGCTAAATATGTACTTTTGCATTCATTTGCTGCATCAAAGTGCAAAAGTGGGTCAAATGCTTCTGCTATAGGTGATGAACTGACAAAATTAATGAGAAATATAAAAACGAGACAAATATCTTGAAAGAAACAATTTAAGAGAGTTATTTATAGTTTTAAACACATAAGTATACAAATATTACTTGAAATCTGAAGCGCGCATTAAATATTTGGCCATTTCTTTAAAAGTGTAGGAGAGTTTTACTACCTAATTAGGTAAAAAAAATGGTCTCATCATTACCAACTCAATCAGAACAACCAAAAAGGAGGAGTAGTGATCCAATAAGTTGGTATTTGCAGAATATTGGAAGAGTTCCCTTATTAACACCTGCTGAAGAGATTGAATTGGGTAATCAAGTCCAGAAGATGATGATTCTTACAGAAGATGGACAATTGAATGAAAAGGTTAATGAATTTACAACTCAGCAAAAAAGAACTATAAAAACTGGTCGAAGAGCTAAAGAAAGAATGATGAAAGCTAATTTAAGATTAGTTGTCAGTGTTGCAAAAAAATATCAAGGTAAAGGACTGGAATTACTAGATTTAGTACAAGAAGGTTCTCTTGGATTGGAAAGGGCTGTTGAAAAATTTGATCCGACAAGAGGATATAAGTTTTCTACTTATGCCTTTTGGTGGATAAGGCAGAGTATGACTAGAGCAATTGCCTGTCAATCAAGAACAATCCGTTTACCTGTTCACTTAAGTGAAAGGTTGGCTTCTATTAGAAAAGTTAGTAGAGATTTGGCTCATAAGCTTGGTGCTATGCCAAGCAGAATTGAAATTGCAGAGGCTATGGAAATTGATGTAGAAGAATTGGATTCTGTTTTGAGACAAGCCTTATCGACAAGTAGTTTAGATGCTCCAGTAAATGGTGATGATGGTAGGAGCTTTTTAGGCGATTTGATTGCAGATAGTAATAATGAAGAACCTTTAGATCAAGTTGAACAAAAAATGCATCAAGAGCAACTTGGTAAGTGGTTAAGTCATTTAAGTGAGCAAGAACAACATGTTCTCAAATTAAGGTTTGGACTTGATGCAAATGAGAGACATACGCTTGCTGAAATTGGAAGATTATTAGAAGTCTCTAGAGAAAGAGTAAGACAAGTTGAACTTAAGGCACTAAGAAAATTAAGAAATTTAACCAGAAAATTACCTAGCGGTATTTAATCTAATCTTCTGCCCAAATATATTTGGTTAATTCTTCTGAAGGGGGTTCGGGTGCTTCAATAGCATTTTTAACTGACTCAGATATCTCTGTATCTATTTTCTTTTCAATAATTTTTAATTCTTCTTCCGTTGCGAATTTACCGTCAATAATTTCTTTGGCTAATTTCTTTATAGGATCTCTTTTTCCCCAAAACTCCTTCTCTTTTTCAGACCTTAATTCATCTGGATCTGCAAGAGAATGCCCTCTATATCTATAAGTTAAACATTCTAAAAGTGTGGGCCCCTCTCCTGCTCGCGCGCGCTCAATTGCTCTTTGTGCTGCTCCTCTAACTGCTAATACATCCATTCCATCAACTTCCTCGCCGTGCATACCAAAAGCAGACGCTTTTCTCCAGATTTCAGGATTACTAGTAGCTCTATCATGCGCCATTCCAATAGCCCATTTATTATTTTCAACAACAAAAATTATGGGTAATTTCCATAACTGGGCCATATTTAAACATTCAAAAAACTGCCCATTATTGCAAGTCCCATCCCCAAAGAATGCTGCAGTTACGGCATCACTACTATTATTACCAGCAACTTCCTTTTTATATTTACTTGAAAAGGCTGCCCCCAAGGCTACTGGAATTCCCTCTCCAATAAATGCATATCCTCCTAGTAAGTGATGCTCTCTTGAAAATAAGTGCATGGATCCACCTCGACCTTTGCTACAACCAGTAGCTTTACCAAAAAGTTCACTCATTACTTCAAACGAGGAAACACCCGCACTAAGTGCATGAACATGATCGCGATAGGTACTACAAAACCAATCATGTTTCTTTTTCATGGCGCCAATTACTCCTGTACTTATAGCCTCTTGACCGTTATATAAATGAACGAAGCCAAACATTTTTCCCCTGTAATACATTTCTGCACACTTATCTTCGAACCTACGACCAAGCGTCATGTCTTCATAGAGAAATAATCCTGTTTCTCGATCTAATTCGGCCTTTTTTATGTCTTGAAGATTTGAGATTCTCTCTACATGTGTTTCCAAGAAAAATACCTTAACGAAGTTTTGATTTGTTAACATTCTAAGCTGTGAAGGGCGATTTTCATGATTTTTTTTAATAACTCTGTAAGACCTTGTGAAAAAATTTTTTAACTTGATAAAATTTGTCTAAGAATTTTCAATAGGATATTTGTTTGGAACTTCCTTTAGACCATTTTCGTTTAATTGGCGTAAGCCCCTCTGCAACTTCTGAGGAAATATTAAGGGCGTTTCAATTGCGGTTAGATAAGACTCCCGATGATGGTTTTACTTATGAAGTTTTAACCCAAAGATCTGAGTTGCTTCGTCTTACTGCCGATTTACTTACAGATCCAGAAAGCAGAAGAGAGTACGAAAATTTGTTGTTAAATGGGAAATCTGGACTTGAGTTTTCCTCTAATAGAGAAGTAGCAGGATTAATACTTCTTTGGGAATCGGGTTCACCAAAAGAAGCTTTTAAAATCACAAGAAAAGCTTTGCAGCCCCCACAGACTCCTGCTTTAGGAAGTAGTAGAGAAGCTGATTTAACATTATTGGCTTCTTTAACAGCTAGAGATTCTGCAATTCATGAACAAAAGCTTAGATCCTATTCGAACGCCGCAGACTTTTTACATGAAGGAATACAACTTCTACAGAGAATGGGAAAGCTTGGAGATATTAGAAAAGAACTTGAAGAAGATTTGGCTGCTCTGCTTCCTTACAGAATCCTAGATCTACTTAGTAGAGATCTAAGTGATCAAGAGTCTCATAAAAAAGGCTTAAGTATGTTGGAAAATTTAATTATCAAAAGAGGTGGTTTGGAAGGTAATAATAAATCTGAATATAAAGATTATTTAAATCAGCAAGAATTTGAAGCTTTTTTTCAACAAATTAGGCCATTTTTAAATGTGCAAGAACAGATTGACTTATTTCTTGAATTACAAAAAAGAGGATCATTAGAAGCAGGATTTTTAGCTTTTCTATCTTTAACAGCAATTGGTTTCTCCAGAAGGAAGCCTGAAAAATTATTTGAAGCTAGGAGAATTTTAAAGAAACTAAATTTATCCGGTCTTGATTCAATGCCTCTAGTGGGTTGTTTAGACTTGCTTTTAGCTGATATTAACCAGGCCTCTGCAAGGTTTTCAAGCAGTTCTGATGAAAATTTACGAGATTGGCTCAATAATTATCCTGGAAATAAGTTAGAAGCGATATGTATTTTCTGTAAAAATTGGTTAGAGAATGATGTTTTAGTTGGGTATAGAGACATTGACTCAAAAGAGGTGGATTTGGATTCTTGGTTTGAAGATAGGGAAATTCAAGAATTTATTGAAAAATTAGAAAAGAAATCAAATAAAATTGCAATTAGATCAAATCTTCAAAACCAGCAAACTGAGAAGGAATCCACCACAAAAACGACTGAAGATCTTGATAATATATTGGGTAGTATTGATGAAAGAAGATTACCTTGGCCTGGTGGGATAAAACAAGGATATGAAAAGGTTGAGACCAAAGAAATAGAATTCAATGAAGAATACTTTAAGAAAAAACCAATTGAGTTTTATAATTTTTTAATTGAAAAAATTGCTGAATTAAAGTTTAGCTTTGGGGAATTCTTAAAGGATAAAGAGATAATTAATCAGTCGCCGTATTTAATTTATATCTATGCGTTTTTGATCTTATTTGCATTTGGTATTGGGATTGGATTTTTAAGAAATAATTTTAAAAAATCAATACAGGACGAATCTATTGCTGAAAAACCTTTAATTGCAAAAGATAAAAATCAAAAGCTTAGTGAGGAAGATATTATTCAGGAAATAAAAAAAAGTCCTACAAATCAATTGAAGTCTACTCCAGAGAAATTTACTAAAATTATTCCCTCTGAACTAAAAGAACTTAATACGGCTTCGCCTTCTTTGGAAGATATAAGTAATTTAATTAACGGATGGCTTCTGGGTAAAAGTAATTACTTAGCTGGAAGGGGTGAAATTAATCTTTCTAAAATTGTTAATAATGGTTTGATTGCTCGAACAATCGAAGAGAGGCAGAACGATATCAATAAGGGAATCTTCAAAGAAATTAATTCCCAAATACGTAAGATAGATTTAGAATCGCAATCTTCATCTCGGATAGTTGTTTTAGTTGAATTAGATTATTTAGAGAGAATAGTAAAGAATTCTGGAGAATTTGTTAATGAAACATCTTTGACTCCTCTGAAAGTCAAATATATTTTAGGTTTTTCAAATAAATCGTGGAAATTGGTTGATTTCGTGAGTGGCTTGTAATTACAAACTTAAAGATCATCTATAATAATTAAAATTACTTTTTAATAATGTTTGATGAACTCTCTTCACGCTTTGAAGACGCAGTAAAGGGTTTAAGAGGCGAAGCAAAAATTAGTGAAAATAATATCAACGATGCCTTGAAGGAGGTAAAAAGAGCACTCCTTGATGCAGATGTTAGTTTGTCTGTAGTTAAAGAGTTTATATCAGATGTCAAAGATAAAGCTATTGGAGAAGAAGTAGTTAGGGGTGTAAACCCAGGTCAAAAATTTATAGAAGTTGTAAATAAAGAATTGATTAACATTATGGGTAATGAAAATTCCCCATTAAAAGAAAATGAAAATAGTCCCACAGTCATTTTAATGGCTGGACTCCAGGGGGCAGGTAAAACAACTGCAACAGGAAAATTAGGCCTTTATTTGAAAGAAAAAGATAAAAAAGTTCTTTTGGTTGCTGCAGATATTTATCGACCAGCTGCTGTGGAGCAGCTTAAAACATTGGGAAGTCAATATGACTTGGAAGTTTTTTCAGCTAAAGAAAAAAATAGCAAACCAGAAGAAATAGCAAAGGAAGCATTGAATTTTGCTAGTGAAAATGATTTTAATTCGATAATTATTGATACCGCAGGAAGATTGCAAATTGATGATTCCATGATGAGTGAAATGGTTCGAATAAAAGAAGTTTCTAATCCTGATGAGGTTTTGCTTGTTGTTGATTCAATGATTGGGCAAGAAGCTGCAGATTTAACAAAGTCATTTCATGAAAAAGTAGGAATCACAGGGGCGATATTAACTAAGTTGGATGGCGACTCAAGAGGTGGAGCTGCTTTATCAATAAGAAAAATAAGTGGTAAACCAATCAAATTTATAGGTGTAGGCGAAAAAATAGAGGCACTGCAACCATTCCATCCAGAGAGAATGGCAAGCAGAATTTTAGGCATGGGCGATGTATTGACACTTGTTGAAAAAGCACAAAAAGAAGTTGAACTTGCTGATGCAGAAGCGATGCAAAAGAAACTTCAAGAAGCAACTTTTGATTTTAATGATTTTGTAAAGCAAATGAGATTAATTAAAAGAATGGGTTCACTTGGTGGATTGATTAAATTAATTCCTGGAATGAATAAAATAGATGATGGGATGATAAAAGATGGAGAAGATCAACTTAAGAAAATAGAATCCATGATCTCGTCAATGACTCTTGAGGAGAAACAAAAACCCGAAGTTCTTGCCGCTCAACCCTCAAGAAGACAAAGAATTGCTCAAGGTAGCGGTTATGAAGCAAAAGATGTCGATAAAGTATTAGCTGATTTTCAAAGAATGAGAGGTTTTATGAAACAAATGTCTAACGGAGGTATGCCAGGAATGGGAGGTATGCCAGGAATGGGAGGTATGCCAGGAATGGGAGGGATGAGTGGTAATAAGCCAATGAAAAAACAAAAAAATAATAAAAAGAAAAAAGGTTTTGCCGATTTATAGTTTCTATATTTTTACCATTAAATGATATTATTATTAAAAACCCATTAATTTAAGATGATTAAATTGCGCCTTAAGCGCTTTGGAAAGAAAAAAGAGGCAAGTTTCAGAATTGTTGCATGCAATAGTACTTCCAGAAGAGACGGTAAACCTCTGCAAGAACTAGGTTTTTATAATCCAAGAACTAAGGAAACCAGGCTTGACACAGAAGCTTTAAGAACAAGACTTACACAGGGTGCTCAGCCAACTGATGTTGTGAGAACTTTATTAGAAAAGGGCGGGTTATTAGAAAAAACAGAAAGACCCTCTATCGCAATTGGTAAAGCAAAGTTAGAGAAGGAAAAATTAGCTAAAGCTAAAACTAAAGTCGAAGAAAATGATAGTAGTAAAGCTGAAAGCGAGGGTAATGAAGCTGAAAGCTAGTGAGTTGATAAATTATTATTCTTATTCAATAACTAGATGAAGGAAGTTTCCAAAACTGGTCACTTCAAAATTGATTTGCCAAGCTCTGATGCCGCTACAGCATTATCTGGACCTGGTAATTCTTTCTTAAAAAAATTTGAGTCTCTTACAGGAGTCTCTTTAACTATAAGAGGCTTACAACTTGAGATGAACGGTGTCATATCTAAAATTGAGAGAGCCTCAGCATTAGTAGAGCTAACAAGACCAATTTGGGAACAAGGGTTAGAAGTTCCAGAGGTAGATCTTAAAGCGGCTTTAAGTTCTTTAAATATGGGCGAATCATCTTCACATGCTGAACTTGGAAAAAAAATCCTTGCGCGTTCCAAAGAAGGAAGATTTTTAAGACCAAGAACTATAAGGCAAAAAGAATATGTTGAATCAATTGAAAACTTTGATCTTACATTCGCAATTGGCCCGGCTGGGACAGGTAAGACATTTTTAGCAACTGTTTGCGCTGCAAGGCTATTGAACGAGAAAAAAATTGAAAAAATTGTTTTAACCAGACCAGCTGTAGAAGCTGGTGAAAGTTTGGGATTTCTACCTGGTGATTTGCAACAAAAAGTAGATCCATATTTAAGACCCTTATTTGATTCTTTACATAGTATTTTCGGGTTTGATAGAACAAATTCGTTAATTGATAAGGGAATTATTGAAGTTGCTCCTTTGGCATTTATGAGGGGAAGAACCTTAGATAATTCTTTAATTATTTTGGATGAAGCACAAAATACTACTTGCTCTCAAATGAGAATGTTTTTAACCAGATTGGGCGATAGATCAAAAATGGTTGTAAACGGAGATATTACACAAATTGATTTAAAAAAAGATCAGGAAAGCGGCCTCGTTGAAGCATCTAGAATTTTCTCTGAAACTGAAGGTATAAAATTTTGTTATTTAAATATTGAAGATGTAGTTCGTCATCCTTTAGTTCAAAAAATTATTGAGGCTTATCAATAAATTTATAGCTCTGGAGATCCGTACCCTGAAATTTTAAAAATCAAGTAGAATAAGACCATATTTAATAAAAAAAATGCCAGCAAGTAGTAATTTCAATCAAGCTATTCGTGAAGCACAAACTAGTTCAATTGTTGGACCTAACGTTGTTCAAAAGGCTTTACCTTATGTAGGTGGAGGTATGGTTCTAACATCTTTAGGAGTTTTAGCAGGTGTCTCTCTCATAGCAACAAATCCTGGTCTTTTCCAGCCTCTTTCTATAGTTGCATTAATTGCAGAATTGATTTTGTTTTTTATAGCCACTAGCGCTGCAAATAATGCAAATAATGCGAAGGCCCTACCTTTGTTGACAGGATTTAGTTTGTTAACTGGATTTACCTTAAGTGGAATAGTAGCTTTAGCAATAGGAACAATTGGTATTGGTTCGGTTGGAACAGCTGCCTTAGCCACTGGTATAACTTTTGTTATTGCTTCTTACACTGGCCAAAGAATGAGTGATAGTGTTGGTCAAGCACTAAGTGGAGTAGTTGGTCTTGGATTGATAGGACTTCTAATAGCAATGTTTGTCCAATTAATTGGAGGATTATTTGCTCCAGGAGTTTTTGGAGGTTCAGGACTCGAATTGATAATTGCAGGATTTGGAACTGTCTTATTTGTTGCAATGTCTTTCGTTGATTTCTATACAATGCCAAGAAGATACAATGATGATCAATACCTTGCAGGGGCTTTAGGTATGTATCTAACTTATATAAATCTTTTTGTCTTTATATTGAGATTAATGATTGCACTACAAGGCGGTGGAAGAAGAGACTAACACATCACCTAAATAACTAACCTAAAGCGTAGATTTGTTTCTACGCTTTTTTAATGGGCGATATCAAGAATTTGTTTTTTTATGAATTCCTTTTGCTCTGAGTCATACTTCACTGAATTATCAAAACTATTGCCCATATCATCTAAGTCTCTAATGACTTGATTGACAGACTTTGTAACTGTCTTAGTTTCTAGCAGTCTTAAAATAGCCTTACATCTATCTGAAATGTTTTCTGATGTTATCTCATATTCATGATTATTATCTCTTCTATGAATAATGATTTGAGCGGAACTCATTATTAAATTTTTTACTACTATTTCTGTTACAGCATCACCACCTTCGTTCAGTTTGTAAATTAGTGAAAAAGGAAGTTTATCTAATAAAAAACAATCTTTATCGGATAAAGCGTAAGCAAAAAATCCTCTGAGTCCATTTCTTGTTTTAGTTAGCTCTGCAATTCTATCTGCTAAAACCTCTTCGCTTAGTAAATCTTCACCCCACTCTTTGCACCATTGTGCAGATATGTTTATTGCTTGCGTGAAGGAAGCTTCTTTTAAATTTATGGTTTTTTTTTCCATTTTTGATCAGAATTTTATTATTGATGTATTAAAAGTCTTTGGCCAATTATAGATCTGGGTTTGTAACTTTACTAGGAAGGCCAAATGTCGGTAAATCTACTTTAATAAATAAATTGATTGGAGAAAAAATAACAATTACTTCTCCAATAGCGCAAACTACCAGAAATAAATTAAAAGGAATACTTACTACAGACAATGGGCAAATAATTTTTATCGATACACCTGGTGTTCATAAACCTCATCATCGACTTGGAGAGATATTAGTAAAAAACGCAAAATCTGCCATTAATGGAGTTGATATGGTAATTTTTGTAATTGATTCAAGTGAAGAACCTGGTAGGGGTGATGAATATATTTTGAACTTTCTAATCGCAAATAAAATTGAGTTTATTGTGGCATTAAATAAGTGGGATTTGGTTGATAAAGAATTTAGGAATTTACGATTAGATCAATATAGAAGATTTTTTGGAATTAATAAAAACTTTCAAATTGTAAGTGCTTCTCAAGGACAGGGATGTTCTGAACTAGTCGATATGGTTCTTAATTTTCTTCCTGAGGGACCAAAACTTTATGGCGAAGAGACGATTTGCGACCAACCATTAGATAACTTATTATCTGATTTAGTAAGAGAACAGGTATTAAAAAATACAAGAGAAGAAGTACCTCATAGTGTCGCAGTAAAGATAGAAAAGAGAGAGGAAATGAAAAGAAAAAATGGCAAAGTTTTTACAGCTATTTTGGCTACTATTATTGTTGAAAGGCCTACTCAAAAAGGAATTCTTATTGGGAAGAAAGGTTCAATGTTAAAAATGATTGGTCAATCAGCAAGATCAAATATGTCAAGATTAATTGATAGTCCAGTTCACCTAGAGTTGTTTGTGAAAGTTGTTCCAAATTGGAGAAAAAAAGAATCAAGGCTAATTGAGTTTGGTATTGAGGAAGAATTCTAGATGAGTGGTTTTAATTTTGATGTAATTACATTGTTCCCTAAAGCTTTTGAATTAATAAATAATTTAGGAGTCATAACAAGAGCTCTAGATAAGAATTTGATCGATTTAAATTTACATGATTTAAGAGAATATGGAGAAGGTTCCTACAGACAAGTAGACGATAAGCCTTATGGAGGAGGAGCAGGAATGGTATTAAAACCTGAACCTATTTATAGGGCATATGAATCAATTAGAAAATTACCTAAAAGTAAAACTCTAATGATGACCCCACAGGGTAAAGTCTTAAAGCAAAAGGATCTTGCGAGATGGTCTACTTTGGATCAAATAATAATTATTTGTGGTCAATATGAAGGTTTTGATGAAAGGATTAGATGTTTAGCTGATGAAGAGATATCGATAGGCGATTATGTGCTTTCTGGAGGTGAAATACCTGCAATATCAATAATTAACGGTTTGACTAGATTATTACCAGGAACTCTTGGTGATCCAGAATCCTTAGTAGATGAGAGTCATAATTCTTTTTTATTAGAGTATCCTCAATACACTAGGCCTTTAACTTTTAAAAATATGAAAGTGCCTGATATTTTAGTCAGTGGTAATCATGAAGAGATTAAATCGTGGAGGAGAAGAAAAAGTTTTGAAAGAACATTACAGAGAAGAAGTGACTTAATTTCAAATGAAAACTATAAAAAATCCCCACAAAGTAAGAGAATAATAAAAGAATATAATCAATTTATGAAATTTATAATAGGTAATGAATCCGACCTTTACCCAGATTGGTAGTTATAACAAGGATTTTATGATGAAATTTTAGTTACAGACGGGTTAAGAACTAAATGTAGTTCTATAAACTAAAATTAAAGATTACAAATAAGTTACAGATAATTTTCTCATCCTTTAGGAATTGGTGCTTTCCTCCCAACTGCTCGTTTTATAAGATTATTCAATAATCATCACCAAGGATTATTATTAAAATGTGTGAAATTTGAAGAGAAAAAGATATTTATATAAAAACATTAATTCTTTACAACAATTGAAGATAATTACTTTTTCTTTGATAATTGAATAAGAAAAAATTAAAATTTCGACTTTATGAGAAAACTTATTATCCTTGATATTGGTGCAAGGGGTGCTACTCCTAAAGAATTAAAGATACTTTCTAAGTATGTTGATAATGGTATACAAATTCATACATTTGAATTAGATCCCAAGTCAGAATTTTTAGAAGATAAAATTTTTGAATATATTAATCATAAATGTGGATTGTGGTCTTCAAAAAAAACACTTGATTTTTTTATTACAAGTGAACCCAGTATGAGTTCCTGTTATCGACCTAATTCAAAAATAAAAAAATTTGAAAAAAAAAATTATGATAAGAGACTTACTTGGGAAAAAATATCTATAGATCAAGTCTCAACTCTTGATGAAGAGTTTTCACCAGGAGAAAGTATTGATTTTATTAAATGTGATACACAAGGTGCTGAATATGAGATTTCAAAAGGAGGAATTAAATTGTTAGAAGAGAGTTGTCCAATAGTTGCTTTAGAGACTTGGTCAGAGGAAGTTTATGAATCAGTTCCTTTAGATTTTGAAATCATGAAACTTTATCATGAAATTGGTTATGTTTTGTTCCACAAAGATTCTGCTGGTGGATATTGGAAATTTGATACTGAAGGTAAATTTGCTAGATCTCAGGGGAAATTTACGGGAGATAATCTTTTGTTTTTGCCCTCTATTGAACTTTTAAGTAAATTAAGCAAAGAGGATCTAACTGCTAAATTGATAGTCATGTCCTATTTTCGATTTTATGATTACTCTTTTTATGTGTTGAAAAATCTTGAAAAAATGGATTTACTACCAATTATAGAAAATATTTATAAATCAAATGAAAATATGCGCTCAGATATTTATAGAAAAATATCTCGGTTAATGTATGAATCAAGAAAAGTAAAGAATACATTAAAACTAATTGGAATAAACACAACACCAAAAATCACATAAGTTCCCTCAATTTCTAAAAAATTTTTAATTAATATGTTAGTTGAATATTTCATTAACCAAATTGGTAATTAATCAGATCAAACATGATAGGATAACTTGTAGATCATAATTTGAGATTGTATTTTATATTTGTAGATAATTGCTATGACTGGTTCTTTTCAAAGGTTTCGTATTGGTAATGGATACGATATTCACAGATTAGTTGAGGGTAGAGATTTAATTATTGGCGGTGTAAAATTGCATCATCCTGAAAACTTAGGTTTGGATGGTCATAGTGATGCTGATGTTTTAAGTCACTCAATAATGGATGCATTATTGGGAGCACTTTCGCTAGGCGACATAGGAAAGTATTTCCCTCCATCTGATGAAAAATGGAAAAATGCTGATAGCTTGTTTTTGTTGTCAAAAGTAATTGACTTGATAAGACAAGATGGTTGGGAAATAAATAATATTGATAGTGTTCTTGTCGCTGAAAGGCCAAAAATCATGCCACATATAAAACTAATGAAAAAAAATATTTCAGAGGTCTTAAATATTGATGCAAATTTAATTGGGATTAAAGCAACTACAAATGAAAAATTGGGTCCAGAAGGGAGAGAAGAGGGTATAAGTTGCCATTCAGTAGCTCTTCTTGAGAAAAAATGAGATTTAATTTAAATATGAAAAAAAAAATTCAAGGATTTTGTTTATTATTAATTTGCTTAGTAGTTTTAATTTTTCAATCTGATATGCCCAATTTAAAAGCTCTTACAATGGATAATTTTCAAAGTGAAATGGTCATAGAGGAATTAAGACTTAAAGTACCTGCTGATGTAAAAGCAGCTTGGCTAAATGCGGAAAAAGAAATATGGGAGCCATGGTTATCTTCTCAAGATGGTTTTTTGGGTAGACAATTATTTTGGAATAAAGAAAAAGAAGAAGCTTTAATATTGGTAAATTGGAAAAGTAAGAAATTATGGAAAAGCATACCAATGTCAGAAGTAAATGTAGTTCAACAAAAATTTGAAGATAATGTTAAAGCTGCTCTAAATGAAGGCGATAATCCTTTTGAATTGATTTATGAGGGAGAATTAAATAAACAAAGATGAATTTTGATATCAAGTTTGATTTTCAAAGAAGAGATAGGCTTGGACTAATTGAGGCTATTTGGGGGCAAGATAAGAGTATCGACCAATTAGAAAGATTATGTGGAAATATATTAAGTAAAAATGAGGTTGTTTTCATTACTAGGATTAATAGCGAAAAGGCTAATTATCTTTTAGATTTGTATGATGATGCACGATTTTATGAAGAAGCAAATTGCCTAACAATTGGGAAAAATTTTAATAAAATAATTACGAATAAAAAAGTTGCCATAATTTCAGGCGGCTCAAGCGATTTAGCCGTAACACTTGAAGCACAACTATCGCTCGAAATTTATGGAGTCAATTGTCAATCTTTTATAGATGTTGGAGTGGCGGGACTTCATCGATTGATGAGTCAGTTAGAAGAAATTAATAAATATGATGTATTAATAGTTTGTGCTGGAATGGAAGGAGCTTTGGCAACAGTTGTGGGCGGATTGTTGTCTCAACCGATAATTGCAGTACCTGTCTCAGTAGGATACGGCGTTAGCAAGGATGGAGAAACTGCTTTAAATAGTATGTTGTCAAGCTGTTCTCCAGGTATTTCTGTTATGAATATAGATAATGGTTACGGAGCAGCAATGGCGGCTCTCAGAATTATTAAAAGTATTTCCTAAAAAATCACTTTTTTTCTATTTCTAATAGGTTTTCTATCCATAAATTTAGTTGTTTTGATAACATTCCTTCTTCTCTCATTTTGATTGCTTTTATTACGACTTCTGTATTTACCCACTCTGGAAATCTTTTCGGCATTTATTTTTATAATTAGTATTTTTAATTTGGTACAAATTTTTATAAAAACAAGATCTAAGTAACAAATTTAATCTTTTTTGTTTGCTTTTGTACCTAATCTAGATAGCTCAGATGAGGTATGTTCACTTTCTACATTTTTTAATCTTTCAATTAGCTCGGAGAGATCTTTATGTGCTAACTCCCCATTTTGCTCCCATTTTAGAGACCTTGAGTTGCTATCAATTCTTTCTTTCATTGTTAAGTTTAAGTATTAAAAATATAAAACGAAAAAAGGGGAGATTTGGTTATTGTTTCAAGCCTAAACTTAAAAAAATATGAAGATTTTTAATAAATTGAATATTTTTCTTTTATCCGCCACCAACTATTGAAACAATTTCTAAATTATCACCATCTTTAATTTTCACTTTTTCCCATTTCATTGAATTTATAATTAAATTATTTAACTCAACTACAATTGTGTTTGGTTTATATCCCATATGATGAAGAGCTGTAGATAGTAGAGCATTTTCTTGATCAAGTTCTATTTTTTTTTCTTCTCCATTTACCCTAATTTTCATGAGACAACTTTTTTAGAATCATCATAGCGTCTTCTTTAGGATCTTCAGAATTCATTAATTCCGAAACTAAGGCAACTTTTTTAAACCCATTTCTTTTTAAATACGAAATATTATTTGACTTGATTCCTCCAATAGCAAACCAAGGAATATTTAAATCCTTTGTTAATGTTTTTATATTTTCGATACCTAAAGGTATTTTATTCTTTTTTGTTGTAGTTTCAAATACTGGCCCTATTCCTATATAATCACAACCCCCCTTAAGAGCATTTGAAATATCAATTGCATTATTTGCACTTATACCGACAATTTTTGAATATCCTAATAGTTTTCTTGCGGTTTTTAAATCTAAATCGTCTTGACCAAGATGAATCCCATCAGCGTTAGATGCCAGAGCTATATCAAGTCTATCGTTAACAATAAACAAAGAATTATATCTTTTACATAGATTTTTAATCTGAATTGCTTCTTGAAGATGATCTTGATCAGTTCCTGTTTTAAATCTATGTTGAATAATTCTTACTCCAGCAATTAAAATCTCTTCTATTGTTTCTAATAAATTGTCTTTTTGATCTGTGATTACATATAAGTCATTTTCTTTTAATATTTCCTCCGACTTCTTAAACTTGCCATAATTCAATAAGTCAATTTCAATAGTATAAATTTCATATCTAATTTCAGAAGCGATTTTTGAAAGATCATGATTCTGCAGCCTTGAGAATTCTTCTATGACTCGTAATGCTTCTTGAACTCTGGCTGAATTAGAACTTATGATTTGCTCAGAAGTTTTTCTGTTGAATTGCTCTTGATGAGTCAATCCTTTACATTTGTCCTCGATGTGATTTCTAGATTGTTTATAAACTTCTAAATGATTTTTTCCTAAAATTTGTCTAAAATTTTTAATCTTTTCAACATATTTTTCTTTGCCTAGGCCAAATCTAGCCCAATCCTCTAATACTCTTAGTCCTTCTCTGGCTCTATCTAGATTAGCGTCAATAATTTGATAAATTCTTAAATCTTCATCGTCTTTAGGATTGGAATTCAGCATTTGTAATTTATTTTTTGTAGTTTTTGAAAATTTTCAGAGCATTATCTCTATCTTTTTTAATTTGATTAGAAAGTTGATCTATATTTTTGAACTTGATTTGGGATCTAAGTTTTGCAACTGGTTCAACAGATAGATTTAAACCATATAGATCGATATCTTTATTTATTAAATGAACTTCAACTGCAGAAGGCAATAAAGGATTTATTGTTGGTTGAGAGCCAAGATTCATAACAGATTCAATTTTTTTGTTGGAATTTTCTATGGTTGTCCAAGATGCGTAAACTCCTTCTCCAGGTAAAAATTTTCTGCCATCTATTTCAAGATTTGCGGTAGGCCATCCTATACTTTTTCCAATTCCTTTACCTTTAACAACTTTTCCATTAAAACTATAAGGCCTATTAAGAATTTTGAAAGCATTTTTCAGATCACTTTTCTCTAATAGATCTCTTATTCTGCTGCTGCTGATTCTACCTTGCTTGTCTTCTAAAATTGGAATAATTTTTAGTTTAATATCCGTATCCTTAATAATATTTTTTATTGTATTTATATCTCCACTTCTTCTGAAACCAAATTTAAAATTAGCACCTACAGAAATGTTTTTTGCTTGTAATTGATTTATCAAAATATCTCTTACGAATCTTTCCGCACTTAATTTGGATAGTTTCATATCAAAAGGAATCAGAACTAATTGTTCAATCCCCAGATCTTCAAGAATAGATAGTTTTTCATTAGGGAGATCAAGTCTAAGACGCATTTCTTTGTAAAGAACTTCTCTGGGATGAGGCCAGAAGCTTGCAATTGTTGGGGTATATTGATTTTCTGCAACTACACTTTTTATTAATTGTCTGTGGCCAGCATGGAGGCCATCAAAACTTCCAATAGCTATTGAGGTAGGACTCTTAACTTCAGATGGCGATATTAAAGAGATCAAAAGATTACGTGCAATTTTATGATTTTAGTGGCAAATTTGGATTGATTACAGTTTATTCAATCAAATGAATGTCTGACAAAATCGATTTTCAGTCCCTTTCATTTGGAATGCGGCGCATTGGATGGATACGCTTTTGGGTTCAGTCCATTTTAGGTGTTGTTGTTGCAGCTGTTTTGCTTTTTTCAAATGTTGTAAATAACAGCGAAGGACAGCTTGGCTTAGCGCCTGGTCTATCACTTACAACCATATCCCTGATTTTACTACTTTTTAGTCTTTGGCAAGGTTGGTTAATAGTTAGAACAGGAAGAGCAATCGCAAGCAACGCAAGACCCTCAAGAGGACAGACCGGTAAATTGATAAAACGAGGTCTAATAGTTGATTTATTTGGAATTTTGTTTGGATTAATTGGATATCAAGCTCTTATGGGAGCTTTATTTATACAAGCATCCTCTCAAACAACTGGACAATTGATAACAGCGACATCTGATATCCCAATTACTGGTCTTGAAATATTATCAGTTCTCAGTAATACGCAAGTTATCGCTGCTCATTTTTTTGGACTTTGCTTTTCTTTATGGCTTTTAAGAAGGATTTACAAATGAATTATTAATTTTAGGTAAGTCATCTAAATTACCTCTCCAAAATAAATCTGGTTCTACAGGTGTAAGAGATATCTTATTTTCTTGAATTTGAGATACATCGCTAGGCCAATTCTTAGGACCGTAACCTTTCGATTTAAGATCTAAAACAACTTCACCTGCTAACCAATAATAATCATCACCCCTCGGGTCTTCCCTTTTGGAAAATTGATTTTTATATTTTCTTACCGATAATCTTGTCCAGGATAATTCTTTTATCTTGTTTTTTTCGCAGGGGGGTATGTTCAAATTTAATAAAAGTGAAGCTGGCCAACTATCGTTAATTGCTTGTTCGGCAATATTCATTGCAATTTCTCCAGCAAATTCAAAATTCTTCCATTTAAAACTAGCAACACTTATTGCCATGGAGGGAACATTTTCTAAAGTGCCTTCCATAGCTGCCGCGACTGTGCCTGAACAAAAAATATCTGTCCCTAAATTGGGTCCATGATTTATTCCGGATAGTATCAGATCAGGTTTATGATCCAAGAGTTCAGATAGAGCTAATTTGACACAATCAGCAGGTGTACCGGAACATCCCCAAGCTTCAATTCCTTGTCCAAATAACTCGTTAGCTTTTTCCACTCTTAATGGGGATTGTAAAGTAAGACCATGACCAGTAGCTGATCTTTCTTGGTCAGGACATACTACTTTTACCTTATGCCCTCTTTTTTGGGCTGATTTTGCTAAAGCTCTTATCCCCGCTGCGAAAACACCATCATCATTGCTAATTAATATATTTAACGGTTTCATTAATCAAGACATTTTATTTATGGACGATATTTAAGTAAGATAAAGCAATACTTATTTTTACTATATCAGTGAGTCAAATTGAATCATTAAGTCAAATTGAGGAAAAACTAAATAATCTTTCTCTAACAGCAAAAAATAATATAGATAATTCTAATACTCATGAGGAACTGGATCAATTGAGAATTTCTTTGCTAGGGAAAAAAGGTGATTTATCAATTATTTTGAAAACAATGGGTCAATTATCTGCTACTGATAGACCAATTATTGGCCAGAAGGCAAATTTAATAAAGATAAATTTGCAAGAACTAATAACTCAAAGAAAAAATAAACTAAACAGCGAAGCCTTAGATAAAAAGATTAAAAAAGAAAAAATTGATGTAACTATCCCTTCAATTGGAACCCCCCCTGGGAATAAACATCCTTTGATTTCAACTCAAGATGAAATAATAGATATATTTTGTGGTTTAGGATACTCAGTTGAAAGTGGCCCTGAAATAGAAACTGATTTTTATAATTTTGAGTCTCTTAACATACCTAAAAATCATCCCGCAAGAGATATGCAGGATACTTTCTACTTAGATGAAAATCGACTTTTAAGGACCCATACTTCTCCTGTTCAGATAAGGTACTTAGAGAAGAATCCTCCTCCAGTAAGAATTATTGCTCCCGGGAGAGTATATAGGAGAGATGCAGTAGATGCTACTCATTCGCCTGTATTTAATCAGGTTGAGGTTTTATGTATCGATCAAGACATTAATTTTAGTCATTTAAGAGGAACAGTTCTTACATTTTTAAAGACCTTTTTTGGAGATATTCCTGTAAGATTTAGAGCTAGTTATTTCCCCTTTACAGAACCTTCAGCAGAAGTGGACGTCCAGTGGAAAGGTAAATGGTTAGAAGTAATGGGTTGCGGAATGGTTGATCCAAAGGTCTTAGAAAAATTAGGAATAGATTCTGAGCAATGGACTGGTTTTGCAGCAGGATTAGGAGTTGAGAGATTTTGTATGGTGAGACATCAGATCGACGACATCAGAAAATTTTATACAAATGATATTAGATTCTTAGAACAGTTCTAATAGTATTTAATTTTTAAATTAGGATTGTCCAGCAAATTAGTTTAAGATAGTCCTAGTTTTAATTTTTTGATTGCTACGTAAAGCAGGACTAATCGTTAATGATGGAAAGGAACTAGCTGTTCAAACTGCAACTTCTGTTCAAAAAAAATTAGAAAAATCTAATTTTGAAGTTGTAAGAGTTAGTAGCTCTGGAGGGATGGTTGGTTTCGCAAATCCTGATCAACATGTTCGTCCTTTGGGATATACGAATTGTGTCCCTGAGGGGTTTGATTCATCATTGGAATTTGCAATTGTTCTTGGCGGAGATGGGACTGTACTTTCTGCTGCAAGGCAAACGGCACCCGCTAAAATTCCAATTCTTACAATAAATACTGGTCATTTAGGATTTCTTGCGGAAGCTTACTTATCTAACCTAGATGAGGCTATAGATAAAATAATTGCTGGAAATTGGGATATAGAAGAAAGAACTTGCTTTATCATTAGTGTAATGAGGAATGATCAGAGGAGATGGGAGTCTCTTTGCCTTAATGAGATGGCTCTTCATAGAGAACCTCTAACAAGTATGTGTCACTTTGAAATTTCTATAGGTCGACATGCTCCTGTGGATATTTCAGCTGATGGAGTAATTTTATCTACTCCAACTGGTTCTACCGCCTATTCTCTAAGTGCTGGAGGACCAGTTATCACACCTGATTGTCCAGTCGTGCAATTAACTCCAATTGCTCCACATTCATTGGCATCTAGGGCATTGGTTTTTAATGATTCAGAGCCAGTAACTGTTTTTCCTGCAACTCCTGAAAGGTTAGTAATGGTTGTTGATGGCAATGCTGGTTGTTATGTTTGGCCTGAAGATAGGGTTTTAATAAGAAAAAGTAAACACTCAGTAAAATTTATTAGACTTGAAGATCACGAATTTTTCCAAGTTTTAAGAAATAAACTAGGTTGGGGTTTACCCCATGTGGCTAAACCTGATAAATAACAATTACTTAAATTTATTTTTTCCCTTTTAATAGAAAAACAGGATTATTTGGTTCTAGTCTTATTCCCTCAGCAATACTTAAGCTTTTATAGGTCTGAATTAAATTTAAATTTGTTTTGAAATTTTTATCTTCTAATTCCTCTTTCAATTCTTTAATAGTTTGAATATTAATTATTGGGATAACGATAATGTCTCCAATATCCATATCTTGAGCTAGTTTATTAATAATCTGGAGTTTAGTTTTTTTATCACATCCTCCAATTATTAGTCTATTAGGTTTTTCAAGAGAACTTAAATTATTCATATTCAAGGTGTAATTTATGTCTTCCTCAAAAATAAATTTTGGTTTGACGTCAAGCCTCTTCGAGTTTTCTAGTATTAATTCTTTTGAGCCAATCCTCTTATCGATGCAAAACAAATCCAAATTAGGCCTTAACTTTAGTGCCTCTAAACCAATTGACCCACAACCTGCTCCTATATCCCAGATGACACCATTTCTTGGGAGCTCTAAAGCAGCTAATATCTGAACGCGAACCTCCCTTTTAGTTAATAAATTAGGTCTATCATCAAAAGTCTTAAAAATATGGTCACTGATTCCGAAAAGAGGGAGATTATGATTTGAGTAATTTTTCTTTATTTTATTAAGAACAATAATGTTCAAACTTGATATATCAGTTGGTAATGACTCTTTAAGATTTAATTTTCTTATCTTTTCATTCTCGAAGCCAATCTCTTCACAGAGCCAAAAATCATAGAATTCAATAAGATTTAATTCTGATAAGTTTTTTTTTATTATTTCTAAACTTTTGTTATTTGAATCTGTAATAACAGCCAAACTTGAAGGCCTTGTTTTAAGAGCCTCTACTAACCGATTTGAATCTCTGCCGTGAATACTCACATTAACAGTATCCTGCCATGGGATCTTTAACTTACTAAATGCTAATTGAATGCAGGTATTTGAAGGGTAGAAACTTAATTCATCTTTTGAAAAATTTTCTAGTAGTATTCTCCCAATGCCAAACCAAAGTGGATCTCCTCTCGAAACTAAAATAACATCAGTTTTTTGTGATCTAAGCCAGTTAACAAGTTCTTTATTACTTTTGCTCGAAAAAAATAATTTCTTTTTTTCTAAACCAGTTTCGCTCCATGATTTTATTTCTTCAAAATATGAATTTGGAACTGCAATAGAAACTGTCTCTTGAAATAGATTTTGTAATTTGAAAGATAGATCCTCAAATTTATAAGAATTTATTCCTACTACATGAATTTTTCTTTTTTTTTCAGTCATGAATATTTAATTAAAAGAAACTTATCTATTTGAATGTTTTATTAAATTATCTTATGATTGTTCGAGCTCTCATAATAAATCAATTGTCTGAAAGAAGAAAGAGATTACATGATTTATTATTAACTCTAATAAATAAAGATAGTGAATTTGAGTTTATTGAAGAAGATTCTAACGATTTAACATCTAGCTATTCTGAAAAAGACACTTTGAATTTATCTCGAGTTATAGAAAAAAATCGTAAAATAATCAAGAGATATCAAGTTATTGTAAGAACAGCTGTTACTCTTGACGCCCTGATGGATTCTGAAAATGAAGAAAATTACAAAATCAAATAAAAATATTTTTTTTAAAAAAATATTACCTTTACTATTACTACTCTCCTTTATTTTTACCCCATTAACAGTATCCGCAGAAGTTGCAGAAACAGAAATAAATGGGGAATTAATGAATGCCAGCAGTGAGTTCTTAAGGGATTTAGACTTTGAAACTTGGCAATTAGTAGCTTATAAATCTCCTCTTTTTGAAGATAAATTGGTCTTGAGAATAATAGGATATCCAGGAAATCTTAGGATTGATCATCCCACTGACTTGAGGGTTGAATCAGGTAGAAAACAGTGGCTTTTAGATGATAAAACATTACTTAATGTTGAATTAGCAAATGATGGAAGACAAGCTGCAGCAGAATTCGATCTTGATGAATTGATTAAAAATTTAGATAAAAATAGACCATTAAGATTATCTTTGTCGGGAGTTTTTTCTGAGTTACCTGTTCCTCCTTTTGTTGTTAAAGAGTGGAGATCAATAAACTGAATTTGATTTTTGGAGATGACTGAAAAAAATGTAAGCCATACAAAATGGATGAAAAGAGCAATTTTTTTGGCTTCTTTAGGTAAAAATACAACGAGTCCAAACCCAAGGGTGGGAGCAGTTATACTTGATAAGAATGGAAAGCTTATTTCAGAAGGGTTTCATTTCAAGGCAGGGATGCCTCATGCTGAGGCAATGGCTTTTAATAATTTAAAAAAAGATGCTAAAGGTGGGTCAATTTATGTAAATCTTGAACCTTGTTGCCACCAGGGTAAAACACCTCCATGTGTAGATAAGGTGATATCCTCTGGGATAAAAAGGGCTTATATATCTATTGAAGACCCTGATGTAAGAGTCGCTGGTAAAGGTATTAAGCTGCTAGAAGAAGCTGGAATACAAGTGCACTTAGGATTATGCAAAAAGGAATCCTTAGATTTAAATAAGGCTTTCATTCATAGGAATATTACTAAAAAGGCATTTGGTGTTTTTAAATGGGCAATGAGTATTGATGGAAGAATAGCTTTAAAAAATGGAAAAAGTAAATGGATTACCAATGAAGAATCAAGGGCATTAGTACACTCTTTTAGAGCAGAATTTGATGCAATAATCATTGGTGGAAACACATTAAGAAGAGATAATCCCCTCTTAACTACTAGAGGTTTAAAAAATCCTGAGCCTTTGCGGGTTGTGTTTACAAAAAGTTTAGACTTGCCAACAAAAACTAATCTTTGGGATTGTAATAAGGCAAAAACATTAGTTATTTATGATTCTTCAACAGCAAATGAAAACTACCTAACTAGGATTCCAAAATTTGTTGAAGTTGAAAAGGTATCATCAGATAATCCAGAGTTAATTTCAAAAATACTTGCTAAAAGGGGATGTAATAATGTTTTGTGGGAATGTGGTCCTCGATTGGCTACTGCCGCTATTAAATCTAATTGTATTCAAGAAATAGTAACTTTTATTGCTCCAAAAATTTTAGGCGGAGAAAATAGTATGAATCCCCTTGGGGATTTTGAGTTTGGAGAAATGCATGAAATTATTAAATTAAGCGAATCTCAGCTTAGTTTGATTGGTGATGATATATGCGTTAAGAGTTTATTCAAAAATTAATTTTTAAGATATTTATTTGGGTTAAAGTACCGTACGGTTCTTACCCAAAAAAAACAATACAGATACGGAAACTGTTGGTTTAGTTTATAATAAGTTCAAATTTGCCCACAATTATGCCAATAAGACAAGACGATAATCAACCTAATAGAAGATTTGGAATTGTAAATATCATTTTGATAGGAGTTGGAGCACTACTTTTATTTAGTAGCCTTTTCCCTAATCAAAATATGCAAATCCCTAGAGTTCCTTACTCCTTATTTATTGATCAAGTTAATGATGGAGAGGTAAAAAGGGCATATATTACCCAAGAACAAATCAGATATGAGTTAAATGGAGCTGAAGAGGGTGCCCCTTCAGTGTTAGCAACAACCCCAATTTTTGATATGGATCTGCCCCAAAGGTTAGAAAGTAAAGGGGTGGAATTCGCTGCTGCTCCTCCCAAAAAACCTAATTTCTTCTCAACTATACTGAGTTGGGTTGTACCTCCTTTGATTTTTATCCTTGTCTTACAATTTTTCGCTAGAAGAAGTATGGGAGGCGGAGGTGCTCAAGGGGCTCTAAGTTTTACTAAAAGTAAAGCAAAAGTATATGTACCAGATGATGAATCAAAAGTAACATTCGAAGATGTAGCTGGAGTTGATGAAGCTAAGGATGAATTAACAGAAATAGTTGATTTTTTAAAAAAACCAGAAAGATATACTGATATTGGAGCGCGAATACCTAAGGGTGTACTTCTTGTTGGACCTCCAGGTACAGGAAAAACTCTTCTTTCAAAGGCTGTCGCTGGCGAAGCAGAAGTTCCTTTCTTCATTATTTCAGGTTCTGAATTCGTTGAGCTTTTTGTTGGTGCTGGTGCTGCAAGAGTAAGAGATTTATTTGAACAAGCTAAGAAAAAAGCTCCTTGTATTATCTTTATCGACGAACTAGATGCTATTGGTAAAAGTCGTTCAGGATCAATGGGAGTTGTTGGTGGAAATGACGAGAGAGAACAAACTCTTAATCAATTACTTACTGAGATGGATGGATTCGCCTCAACTGATAAGCCAGTTATAGTTTTAGCCGCCACAAACCAACCAGAGGTTCTTGATGCTGCCTTACTTAGACCTGGTAGATTCGACAGGCAAGTATTAGTCGATAGACCTGATCTTTCTGGGAGAAAGACAATTCTAGAAATTTATACAAAAAAAGTTAAATTAGCTGATTCAATAGATTTAGATTCTATTGCCCAAGCTACAAGCGGTTTTGCAGGGGCTGATTTAGCAAATATGGTAAATGAAGCTGCTTTACTTGCAGCCAGAGCCAAAAGAAAAAGTGTAGAACAACAGGATTTGAGTGAAGCTATAGAGAGAGTTGTTGCTGGTTTGGAAAAGAAAAGTCGTGTGTTGCAAGCTGACGAAAAGAAAGTAGTTGCATACCATGAGGTCGGTCATGCAATTGTTGGTCATCTTATGCCAGGAGGTTCAAAAGTTGCAAAGATTTCAATTGTACCAAGGGGTATGAGTGCACTTGGTTATACTCTTCAATTGCCAACTGAAGAAAGATTCTTAAATTCAAAAGAAGAATTAAAAGGACAAATAGCTACACTTCTTGGAGGAAGATCTGCTGAAGAGGTAGTTTTTGGAAAAATTACTACGGGAGCTTCAAATGATTTACAAAGAGCAACTGACATAGCCGAACAAATGGTTGGTACATTTGGAATGAGTGATATTCTTGGTCCGCTTGCTTACGATAAACAAGGTGGTGGACAGTTTCTAGGAAATGGTAATAATCCTAGGCGATCTGTTAGTGATGCTACTGCTCAAGCAATAGACAAAGAAGTTAGAGATTTAGTTGATGATGCTCATGAAACTGCACTCAATATTTTGAGAAATAATTTACCTCTTCTGGAGTCAATTTCTCAGAAAATCCTCCAAGAAGAAGTTATTGAAGGCGAAGATCTTAAAAATCTCTTAGCAGAAAGTAAAATGCCTGCATAGTAGAATTTTGATCTAACTAAAAATATTCATGCTAAAACCAAATAAGCTTGCTAAAAATAATTTCCTATCGAGCTTGGATTTATCAACTTATGAGGTTTTACATATTTTAGATCTTGCAAATAATTTTAAAAATAAAAAATTAAATATTGATCTTGGTAATAAAGTTTTAGGATTAATTTTTGATAAGTCATCAACACGCACAAGAGTTAGTTTTCAAGTTGCAATGAACAGACTTGGTGGAACCACGATTGACCTAAATCCCTCAACATCACAAATAGGAAGAGGTGAGCCAATTAAAGATACTGCAAGAGTTTTAAGTAGATATTGTGATGTTATCGCAATTAGAACATTTGATCATTTAGATTTGGAAGAATATGCAAAATGGTCTACAAAGCCAGTTATTAATGCTCTTACAGATTTAGAACATCCATGTCAGGCTTTAGCTGATTTTTTAACTATTAAAGAGGAATTTCTTGATTTTAAAGATGTTGTTTTGACATTTATTGGAGACGGAAATAATGTCGCAAATTCTCTTATTTTATGCGGGGCGTTATTAGGAGTAGAAGTTAGGATTGCATGTCCTAAAGGTTATGAACCTAATTCTTTGGTGATCGATAAAGCATATGAAATATATAAAAATAAGAATATGTTGAAAATTACTAATGATCTCGATACTGCTGTTTTAGGGGCAAATGTTCTCTATACAGATGTTTGGTCATCTATGGGTGAAGAAAATCAAAAGGATGAGAAAGAAAAAGTTTTTAATGGTTTCACTATTGACAGTGATTTAGTTAATAAGGCTGATAAAGATGCAATTATTCTTCATTGCCTTCCTGCGTATAGGTCCAAAGAGATAACTGATGAAATATTTGAAAGTCATAAAAGTAGAATTTTTGATCAAGCGGAAAATAGATTGCATGCTCAACAAGCTCTTTTATCTTGTATTATCCAATAGGAATACTTGCAAACTAATTAATAAAAGGGTACAAATGTATTAGTGTAAATTTGTTTTATGGAAACTTCTTCAGGGGATGATCTTACTCAAGCTCAGAATGAGCTATATGGATGGATAAAGGAATATATGAAAGACTTCCAACATAGTCCATCCATCCGGCAAATGATGCAAGCTATGGGATTAAAATCTCCTGCTCCAATTCAAAGTCGTTTAAAACATTTGCAAGAAAAGGGCTACATCTCATGGCAAGAAGGTAAAGCAAGAACAATGCAAATAGTTGAAGAAATTATTGAAGGAGTACCAATTATGGGTTCAGTCGCAGCTGGGGGTTTAATTGAAACTTATTCTGATGTTCAAGATAATTTAGATATTTCTGATGTTTTAAAAAAGAAAAATGTTTTCGCTCTTACAGTTAATGGAGATTCTATGATAAACGCATGTATTGCAGATGGAGATATGGTTTTGATGGAGCCAATAACAGATTCATACTCTCTTAGAAATGGAACAATTGTTAGTGCAATGGTTCCCGGTTTAGGAACTACCTTAAAGTATTTTGTTAAGAAAGGAGGAAAAATATATCTTGAAGCAGCCAATCCGGCTTATGAACCGATTGAGTTAAATCAAGATGAAGTCGTTTTTCAAGGAAAATTATTAGCTGTTTGGCGAAAAGTTTAATTTTAGATAAATTCATATTTTGAAAATACAAATATCAAGGTTTCAATTGATATATTTGTAGATAGTGGGGCCATAGCTCAGCTGGTAGAGCACCTGCATGGCATGCAGGGGGTCAGCGGTTCGAGTCCGCTTGGCTCCATCAGGATTTTCGGTAGTAATACTAATTAGTTTGAACGAAAATACACAGGAATACAAGATGAATTTTATTGTCTAAATATGTATTAATATGGACTCTCTGCAAGATGTAACAAGTACCCTTGCAAATAGGTAAAAGGGGATATATTATTTTTTATTCTAACAGGCTATGCCAAAGCTCAGCTAGGTATGGTGAATCTAGATTCTTTTGAATTTTGATATATTAAATGCGAATAATGTTTAAAATCGAAATAAAAATGAACTGCTATATTGGTAAAAAAATTAAAGAATTATTTTGGTAAAAATATTAATTGGAGGGATGGGAAGAAGTGGCACTTCTCTATTCTCCAAACTTTTTCAAGACTTAAATTGTAATCTCTCAGATGACCTTATAGACCCCGAAATTAATGCTGGTATTGAGATTCAAGTTGATCAAATATGCAATTTTTTACTTTCTCAAGATTCAGGAGTTGCTAAAAGCCCTTTCATTTATGAAATTGCTCATTCTAATGAGTTTAATAAAAATAATATTTCACTATTAATTATTCCAGTAAGAGACCCCTATTTGGCCACCTTTAGTCGTCTTACTAATGAAATATATACTAGTTTTTATAACTCTGAAGATAAGCAGGATCTAACAATGTCTTTTAGTAAAGTTAATGCAGGATTACATTACACCTTAGATTCCTCTTATCAAACTGATTTTCTTAGTAGCGGAACATTATCACTTATCAATCAGTGTTTAATCAAAGGAATAAGATTTTCTTTAGTTCCTTTTCCTTCGATTGGAGTTAAAGAAATATGTGAAACTTGGGCTGCTTCTATAGAGGATATTACATTGAAGTTAAACATCTCCAAAGAGGATATCGTTAAATGGATGACTAAAAATTTTAAAAAAGAAAAAGTTTCAATTTCTCAGTCTGATTTAGAAAATAAAAATTTTGCTGAGATTTTTACTGATTATGAAATTAAAAAAAAAGCATCATCTATAAATAGTGCTGCTTTTTTACACGCGCATTTGCGTTTTAAAAAAAAGTTTAGATCTGCTAATGAGGAATTGAAAATTAAAATTGAGGAACTAAAAATTAAAAATGAGGAACTAAAAATTAAAAATGAGGAATTAAACAAAAGCACTCTTGAACTTCAAAAGATTTTATTTTCAATTCAAAAATCGAGAATTTGGAAATATTCCTATAAATTTAGGAAGGTAATAGATAAATTACGGAATTCAAAAAATTAAGAACGAATTTATTGAAAGATAAAATTTTTTATCTTTCAGGTATTGTTATCTGTGAGAGCAGGCCTGCGCGCAAATTATCAGAAACACCTCTAAAAGCTAGTTATAGCTACGTTGGTTATTTGCATGGCATGCAGGGGGTCAGCGGTTCGAGTCCGCTTGGCACCATTTGGATTTAAGCTTGTTATGCCAAATTATTTGACCAATTTATCATAATAAAAAGATAGGTTTTGATAAGTCAAAATATGGCAAAATGTACCCCTCTGCGACCTGTAAGTCTTGCAAATAGGTAAAAAGGTATATAGCACTAATAATTTTAAAATTGATATAAAAATGAACTGTTGTATCATTAAAAAAATTTAATAAATCATTTTGGTAAAAATATTAATTGGAGTAATGGGAAGTAACAGAGCTTATCTATTCTCAAAACTTTTAAAAGACTTAAATTGTAATCTTTCAGATGACTTGTTAGACCCTGATATAAATGCTGGGTTGATATCGTAGAAGCATTACTTTTTTATTTTGTGTATTAAAAAAAATTCTTGGCATTGTTTTTTAACTAATTTAGCAATTTTTTTATAGTATCTAATACTCTTTCACAATGAGTTTCTGATGTGCCTCCAGAACAGCTAAGTGAAATAGTTCTGTTTCCCCAATCAAAAGAGACTGGTAAACTAGTTTTAGGCTCATAATTTGGCAAAATCTTCTTGTAAATTGAAAATGTATTAATCGACTTATAGTGAATTCCAAGAGTAATTCCATATTCATGAGAGGCTTGCCATACAAATTGATCTCTATCAATACTTGGTGGTAAGCCTATTGTGTAAAGATGAAGTGCATGGACGCTTCCTTTATCTTTAGGAAGATTTGGTAGCTCTAAATTATATTTCTGAAGGTTTTCGTTGTAAAAATCCCAAATTTCTTTTCTTCTCTTTCTCATCTCTCCTAAACGTTTAAGTTGAACTATTCCTATTGCTGATTGAATGTCAGTTAAGTTCATCTTGTATCCAATATCAATAACGTCGTAGCTTTTTCGGTTACTTGATTCAAATCTTTTCCAAGCATCTCTTGAAAGTCCATGAAGTCCTAACATGCGTACTTTGGAAACTAAACTTTCGTGATTTGAAATAGCCATGCCACCCTCCCCAATAGCTATATTCTTTGTGGCATAAAAAGAGAAACATCCAATATCACCAAATGTTCCACAATGTTGATGATTTAATTTTGATTCAATCGCATGAGCACAATCTTCAACAACATAAAGATCGTATTCAGATGCTACTTCCATAATCTTATTCATTTGGCAAGGGAATCCAGCATAATGAACAGGAATTATGGCCTTTGTTTTTGATGTGATGAGTTTTTCAATTTGATTAACGTCTATATTTTTGCTGTATAAGTCAATATCACAAAGAATAGGCTTCGCACCGCAATGCATTATTACATTAACAGAACTGCAAAAAGTCATTGCAGTAGTTATTACCTCGTCACCTTCTTGTATACCCAATGCTTTTAAACTTAAGAATAAAGCGGAGGTACAAGAACTTAACGCTGCAGCATATTTTACTTCTTTATAAGAGGCAAATTTCTTTTCAAAATCAATTGTTTTTGGGCCAGTACCAACCCATTTTGATTTTACACAATCTAAAACAGCTTCTTCTTCTTCTTTTGTAAAAGAGGGAGGTGAAAAAGGTAAATTTTGAATGCTCAATTGAATTCTTTCATATAGAATACTATACATTAGAGAATCAAATTTATTAAATGTCAGTGAAACTTTTAACGCCTATATCTCACTTATTCAATATTAAAAAAGATATGTTAGATATTATTGGATTATCTGATGAGCTTGAAGCCAGAGAAAGAACTTGCGATTTAAATGTTGACAATACTACTCATTATCACATTGATTTTGATTTGAATATTGGATTAACAGATAATCAAATAAAATTTCTTGAAAAATATGTTAAACCTAATGAAAAAATCCAAACTTTAACTTTTCAAGCGGCAAGAGATTGTGAGGAGGTTGAAAAAAAAGATAATAAATATTTTCCTAAATCTAAACCCTTAGACTTAAAGACACAGGTAGAAAATACAAAAAAATCAATAAATAAAATAAGAGATATAGTTGGCAATTTTAGAAAAATAGGAATAGAAAATAATAACTTTTACAATACAGGAGCATATATGATTTGTACTTCAGCAGAATATATTTTGGAGAGTTGTGAAAAAGCTAATTTAAATCTTTTATTTGATTATGCTCATGCAATGGTTACTTGCATTAATAGCAAAACTAACTTTGAAGCTTATTCTAATAAACTTTTAGAAAATATTACTTGTAATCAATTTCATTTGTGTGAGCCAAGCTTTTTTTATGATGAGTTTGGAGTTCATGCTGTAGATTCTCATAATTTGCCATCTCCTTTATCTACCAATAGTGCACTTGATCTCATGAAGAAATATAATGTAGATTTTTTAACAATAGAGTATTATAGAGATTCTGAAAATTTGATTAAATATCTTAATTATTTAAAAGGTTTGATTTAAAAAAAATGAAGAAGACTGTTTTTGTTACTGGCTCAGAAGGTCAAGTTGGTTGCGAATTAGTGAGAAATTTCTCAGAAAAAGGATGGGACTGTTATGGAATGGATATTTTTAAAGAATCCTCTAATCCAAATTTAAAAGGCTACTTATATGGGGATGTTAGAAAAAGAGAATCATTTAAGGATTTTTTCAAGTTTGTAAATACTAATGAACTTAGATTTGGAGAATTACTTTTAATAAATAATGCAGGAGTGGCCGTTTTTACCCCAGCTGAAGAAAGAACTTATGAGGAATATAGAGAGGTAAGTGATATTAATCTTTTTGGGCCAATAGTTGGGATTACTGAATTTTATAAGTTTTTTGTAAAACCTAATAAAGATTTAAAAGAAAAGAAGTGCTCAATAATAAATATTGCATCTATTTATGGATTAATAGCTCCTAATCAAAAAATTTATACTGATACTCAAAGAAATAGTTCTGAGATTTATGGTGCATCTAAGGCTGGTTTAATACAACTTACTAAATATTTTGCAACTAGATATGCTAATGATGATTTACAAATTAACTGCATTGCTCCTGGAGGGATTTATAATAAAAAATTACAAGGTTCTGGATTTCTTAAAAATTATGGTGATCTTGTACCTCAAAACCGATTATGCAGAGTGCAAGAGTTATCAAATTTAATTTGTTCTATTGTTGAATCAAATTGTAAATATTTAACAGGACAAACCATATCTCTCGATGGAGGAATGAGTGCATGGTAAATGAAATTGAATTTATTGCTGAGATAGGAATCAATCATAATGGTTCTCTTGATTTAGCTAAAAAGCATATTGAGGCAGCAAAAAATGCTGGGGCAACAATCGCTAAGTTTCAAACATATTTCACTGAAACGAGAACAAACTTAAATTCACCTATTTTTGAAATTTTAAAAAAATGCGAACTCAAACCTGATGATTTTTTTGAATTAAGTGAATTTTGTAGAAATTTAGATATTGAATTTTGTTCAACTCCATTTTGTAAAAAGAGCGCGAAGATTTTATATGAAATTGGGATTCCTTCTATAAAAGTGGCATCTTTTCATTTGACAAATTTAGATTTAATTAGGGACATTCTAAAGTATTCAAATGCTAAAAGACTTATTTTATCAACTGGTGTAAGTACAATTTCAGATATAGTATCAGCGAATAATACTTACAATGATTTAAGCTGCCCTAATAAGCCGGATTTAGTTTTTCTACATTGTATTTCAAAATACCCAATAATTAGAGCAGAAGATAATCATTTATCCAATATAAAATTAATTGCTAATATAACTGAAAAAAAAGTTGGATTTTCTGATCATAGTATTGGATCAAATTCTTCAATTATCGCCACTGCTCTTGGAGCTAGAATAATTGAAAAACATTTCACTATAGATAATGATTTAGTTGGTGCAGATCATTCTATGAGTGCAGATCCTATCACTTTTAAGAAGTTAGTTGAGGATTGTCAATCTACTTATTTAATGCTCGGTCGATATAGAAATAACATCAATTTTGATTGTGAAAATGATATTTTGCAATATAAAGTCAGTACTGATTAAATATATTTAATGGTTATATTTGGTTCAGGTTCTTTTGCAAAAGTACTTTTTTTACTTTTTTATAAACAATTTGATAAAGAGGAACAATTTTTTATAATTGAAAATCAAGGCATTAGAAATATTGAAAATGTAGATTTTTGGTTAAACAGAAATATAAATATCTATGATTCAATAAATAATTTGAAGTTCTCGAATTTTATTGTTGCGATAGGAAATGAATATGGTTTTGAAAGATTAACCATACAAGAAAAACTGAAAGAAAAAGGGTATCAAATAAAAATGCATCATTTCTCCTCCTATATTGACAAAAATTGTAAGATCTCTGATGAAAGCATTATTATGCCCAATGTCACAATAATGCCTCTTTCAGAAATTTCTAAGGGATGCATTATCAATACTTCAGCTACTATTGACCATGAAGTTTTTATAGATAAAGGATGTCACATAATGGGCTCATCTTACATAGCAGGTAGAGTAAAGATTGGTAAATGGACAACAATTGGAGCAAATGCAACAATTTTCCCCGATATTACAATAGGAGAAAACTGTTTTATTGGTGCTGGTAGTATCGTTAACTCAAATGTTCCTAAAAACAGCATAGTAGTTGGACAGCCTGCTAAATTTCTAAAAAAATCTAGAAATTTACCCTCCAAAAATTTTGTTTTAAAGAATAATAAACTTTAAAAAAATTATTTATTCCATCCTGAATTTCTTTTAATAAAATTATTAATGCAATTTAATTTTTTTTGGAAATATATTTTTCCTAAAGTCTCAATATCGATATTAATTGGATCTTCTACAAGATCTATTAACTGAGAAATTACCTCATAATCTTCAGGAGTATCTAGTGTTAAACGAGTATAAGGAAGTTTAAATTTAGGATCAATCAATGAGATTTTAAAATTATTTTCTTTTGTAAAAAAAGTAGTAACGTGCTCTCTATCTTTCATTGTCTGAGCATCTTTGTGAGCCCTTTTTAAGGCTGCAAAACTAAAAACTTCAACATCGCAACCATCAACAATTGTTGAATCTTGAAAACTATTAGATGTGTATTCGTTTTTGTTATGGTTGTGTATATTTAAAACTTTCGATACCTCTTTAAAGTCTATAAACGGACAGTCAGAAGTAAGTCTTATTATAGTATGGAATTTAAACTTTTTTGCAGCTTGAAAATACCTATCAAGGACATCTTTTTCGCTACCCCTAAATACCTTTAAGTTTTCTCTTCTACACAAATACTCTATTGCGTTATCAGCTTTATTATTACTAGTAATAATGACTACTTCTGCAATTTCTTTGATCTCTTTTTTATTCAATCTTTTATTCATTAACGAGATAGAATTAAAACTGGTTTTACCTAATTGATATAAGACTTTCCCAGGTAATCTTGTTGAAGAAATTCTTGCTTGAATTAAAATTCCTACATTTTTCATTAAATTTAATTCTTTATCCTATATTAAATATAAAATCACCCTTTAAATTGATTAATTAATGAATACTGGTAGAAAATTATGGAGAAGAGCTAAAAATATTATTCCTGGGGGTAATATGCTCCTTTCCAAAAGGTCAGAGATGTTTCTACCAGAATATTGGCCTTCATATTTTTCAAAAGCAAAGGGATGTTATGTATGGGATTTAGATAACATTAAATACAAAGATATTAGTATTATGGGAATAGGTACTAATATTCTTGGTTACGGCAATAGGAAAGTAGATGAAGCAGTAAAGAAGACAATAGCTAAAGGTAATATGAGTACACTTAATTGTCCTGAAGAAGTTTTATTGGCAGAAAAATTAGTTGAATTACATCCATGGTCGCAAAAGGTTAGATTTGCTAGATCCGGTGGAGAAGCTAATGCTATTGCAATAAGAATAGCAAGGGCAGCTACAGGGAGAGATGATATAGCAATTTGTGGTTATCATGGCTGGCATGACTGGTATTTGGCAACTAATCTAGAAGGGGAATCTCAATTAGAGCCGCACCTATTGCCAGGATTAGAACCTAATGGAGTGCCAAAAGGTTTAAAGGGAACGGTACATCCTTTTGAATTTAATAATTTTTCCCAAATACAAAAAATTGTTGCAAATAAAAAACTTGCTGCTATTAAGATGGAAGTCCAGAGGAATGACCCACCTCAAAAGGGATTTCTCGAATCAATAAGAAATTTATGCAGTAAAAATGGAATTGTTTTAATATTTGATGAATGTACTTCTGGATTTAGAGAAACCTATGGAGGTATTCATAAAAAATTTGAAGTACAACCTGATATCGCAATGTTTGGGAAAGCATTAGGTAATGGATATGCCATTACTGCGGTAGTTGGTCGTGAAGAGATAATGGATGCTGTACAAAAAACATTCATAAGCAGTACTTTTTGGACTGAAAGGATTGGTCCTACAGCAGCATTAAAAACACTTGAAGTTATGCAAGAACTAAGGAGTTGGGAGATGATTACAGAAACAGGAGTTTTTATTAAATCTCGATGGAAACAAATGTTTGATAGCTATAAAATTAAATATAAAGATACTGGCATAGCTGCATTGGCAGGATTTGCTTTTGAAAGTAAAAATAATTTATTTTATAAAACCTACATAACGCAGGAAATGTTAAAGAAGAATTATCTAGCAGCTAATTCAATATATGTGTCAATATCACATAAGAAAAAAATATTAAATAGATATTTTGATGAACTTGATGGAATTCTCCAAAATATAAGTAAATGTGAAAAGGGGGAATTAGTTCCTGAAAATATGATTAAAGGAGATGTTTGTCATGGAGGATTTAAAAGGTTAAATTAAAACAATAGATCTATTAGGCTACTTCCTAATCGTAAATTTTTACATTCATGCAATAAGTTTTTTTAAGTAGTTAATTCAATAGCTACTAAAATTAATGAATTGAAGAGCTGAATACATTATTTAAATTATTTGTAATTATATTTTTTGTAGGATAAGGTATCAAAATTTTTTTGAATAATTTTGGTTAATATAATTGATGGTTTTTTTTGTAATGTTTAAGTTTTTTAAAATTCAAATTATTTTTTTTCATATCTTTAATTGCTTGTAAATTTTTTTAAGTTCTAGCAAAAAATCCATCTTAGTTTATAGAGCCTTTTGTTAATTTTCTAACCTATCTTAAATATCAACTTTGAATGAAATTAGGATAAATGTTCAGAATGATTTATTTCTTTTAATAAATTTACAGAATTTATTATTGACTGCTGTGATAAGGAACCAAATACAGTTATGTCTAAACATTTAGCATTTAACGAAAATTCAAGAGGAAACATTTTTGAGTATGTTTTGATACTTATTTGTTTAAGAATATCTTTTGCTTTTTTATGATTTCTTCGTTGTCTAGGATGTAAATCTTTTAATGAATAAAAAAGATCACGTTTAAAGGTTGATAATTTTTCAAACTTTTTTCGCTTTGATAATAAACCTCCAGCAAAAGGAGTAGAACCGACTATCGTAATAGACTTTTCTTTTAACCTTAAAAGGTATGGCTCAACTTCATGATGATTAATCAGGTTATAATGACACATTACAACATCTATATTATTAGAGTTCCTATATGCCCACTCTAGGTCTTTTTTATTATGAGCTGCAACTCCTAGAAACCTTACCTTACCTTGAGGTTTTAGCTTGGTAAAGTAATTGAACGCTTCTTCATCTATCTCTTGAGTTGGCAATCCATGAAGAAAAAGAACATCTAAATAATCTGTTTTAAAATCATTGAGTGAACTAATAACCAATTTTTCAAATGAATTTTTTGTAAAATTCTTTTTTGTTTTACCAAATGGAATTTTAGGTGGAACGCTCCCAATTTTCGTTGAAATCAGAATATCCCCTCTATTAACAGAACTTGATTGTAAACATTTTGCTAAAAGTTTCTGTGACTTTCCACTCGAGTAACTTGGTCCTGTGTCAAATAAATTAATACCCTTATCTAATAGTAATTCTATTAGCTTAGAGGCTTTATAAGTAGGACAAGCATGTCCAAAAACAGCTCCTGTACCCCAAGCGAGAGGACTACATTTTTTTTTGTTAAAAGTATCAATCATTTAAATATAATTTTTATCTTTTTATGTTTAAACAATATATTATCATTATGATCTTAATTCTATAGTTGCAAAACTGAAAGGGATTGGCAATCTTTAGGTAAAATAAAAAGTTAGATAATTAAATCATGATTTAGAGTTTAGTTCTTTGCTCTATCTATTTATTTTTATTTATTAAAATTTGCAATTAATGAGATTTTTTACCCTTGATTTTTAGAATTCAAAATAAATAAAATTCATTTGAGTATTATCGGATAATAATATGACAATAAACATAAAAACCAAAATATAGTTTTGTAAAGTAAAACTATTAAACCAGTATTCCTTGAGATTTTTGTAGTAATTAAGAAGTAAATCAATAAAGATAAAATAAGATAAAATCATAGTCTCATTTCTATTAATAGTTGGGAAACTTAAATCTGAAAAAATCCCATAAATATATAAGTAAGAATCACTTATTGAATTAGATCTAAATAATATCCAAAGAAATGATATGGAAATAAAAGTAATCAACCATGAAATGACTTTTGGTAATTTCAATTTTATAAAAGATTGAGAGAAAAGCAAAAAACCATTTAATATTCCCCAAATTATAAAAGTCCAGTTAGCTCCATGCCAAAGGCCACTAAGTCCAAAAGTTATTAATAAATTCCTAAAAACTAATTTTTTGCTATCTACTCTAGATCCTCCTAATGGAATATAAACATAATCTTTAAAAAAAGAACTTAGTGATATATGCCACCTTCTCCAAAAGTCCCTTAAAGAAGTTGCAAAATAGGGATTATCAAAATTCTTAGATAAAGTTATATTCATAACTTTTGCAGTACCAATAGCAATAAGTGAATAGCCACAAAAATCGCAATAAATTTGGATTGAAAATAATATCGCACCCAAAAGTAAAGTGCCTCCATCTAAGCTATTAAAATTAATAAAAACATTATCCACATATTTTGCTAACTGATTAGCGATTACAATTTTGTAAGACAGTCCAATTAATATATATTTCGCAGCAATGTATAAGTTTTCTACAGTTATTTTTTTTAATTTTTTAAATTGTGGAAGTAAAAAAGAAGCTCTTTCAATTGGTCCAGCTACTAGTTGCGGAAAGAATGAGACATATGCCAAATAACTAATAATATTAATTTCTGGAACAATCTTTCTGAAATATATATCTATTATATAAGTTAAGGATTGAAAAATATAAAAAGAAATTCCTACAGGCAATATTATATTGGGAAGAATAAAATCATCATTTAAACTAAATAGATTTAGGAATTCATTTGCAAAAAAATTAAAATATTTAAAATAAAATATTATTAATAAATTTATAATTACTGATATAGACAACAAAAAATTTTTTCTTTTTGGTTTTTCATAAATTAACTTACCTAAATAAAAAGTTTGTAAAGATACAATTATTATTAGGCTAAGGAATCTCCAATCCCAAAATGCATAAAAAATGTAACTTGAAAATAAAAAAATAGAGCTTTGTAGATTAACTGATTTTATAAAATCAGAATTAATTTTTATTATTAGAATTATAAAAATGAAGAATAACCAAAACTTTATATCAGTAAATAACATTTTTTATAACTAAAGCTCCTATTAGGAATAACATATCATGTTATTTGGTACAACTAAATAATGAACCTCAGAAATCTAAGCAAAAATATAGTTTTACTTTTTTTATTCCTTACTTTAGGAGAGGTTCTTGCTAGATATTTAGTGGACTATAATTCAAACTTTTATGCACTTCCAAAACGCTCTAAATTTCAATCCATAAATATTCATCCTTATGGGCAGGTTCCGGTAAATTCAAAAGGACATTTTGATAAGGAATGGAATGATCCTAAGACAATAAAAAGATATGCATATTCCGGAGATTCTGTCGTGTATGGAACAGGCGCTGGATTTCCATTTAGAATAACTGAATATTTAGATGACCTTGAACCTGACTTTGAACATATAAATGTAAATAAATTTGATAACGTTTTTAGGAAAAAAAAATATTCCGAACCTTTTATTGATTTTATAACATCAAATAAGATAGATAAATTTATTTTTATGATGAATCTAAACGATATTTCTGAATTTGTTAATTTGACTAAAGAAGGTGATAACAAAGTATCATTCGTGAAAAAATTTAAACTTTTTTTATATCCAATAGATAAAAATTTAAGAGGTAATAGTGTTCTTTATACTCACATAAGATATAAATTAAAGAATATTTTTGTCACTTATTTAGGATTAAATGCAACGGGATACAAAGCGATAGAATTGGAACCCATAAAGAATAAATTGGAAATTGAGAAGGCTGCAATAAATTTCGCGAAAAAGTTGAATGAAACAAGTGAATTGGTTCAATTTTGTGTGATTTTATTACCATATGAGATGCAAATATCAGAAAATGCCGCAAATATCTATAGTTCAATTGGCATCAAATTTGATGAGAGCTTCTTAAATTTCTATACTCAAGAAATTTTCATAGATACTTTTAGAAAATATTCAAATGTTCCAATTTATTTTCTAGAAAATAGTTTTCCTCAAAAGCAAATTGGTACTTTCTATGTTTATAACAAAGGCGATAGAATAGATTTTAATCACCCAAATAGAGAAGGACAAAAAATATTATCAGAACAAATATCAGAAAGGCAGCTTTGCCTGTGAAATGGTTTTTAAAAAGTTCTAAAGGTTAAATTATGTAAAAACAAATAGTAATAATAAATTTTTCTCCCTTTTCCCCTTGCAAACTCAAACAATTAAATTACCAATAATTTTATTTTTTATTAATTGGTTTAAGACTAGCTTTTTTTCAAAAATATCTATTTGAGGTTTATATCTTTGGTCAAGTTAATTCTTATTGATATAGCTAGCTTTGAAGAGCATCTAATCCTTGAAAACCTGCATCAGATGGTTGATCGCATACCTCATGATAAAGAAAAGATATGGTTTTTAACATTGAAAACTTATTAAATCTTTTAATTGTTATAGTAATATCTAATTTAGATCCTGATCTATATATTTCTTAAATTCTAATCATACCTAATTTAACAAATATTATAAATCCAAATCTCAACATTTAATACTTTGGTGGCGGAGAAAGAAGATAAATAAATGTTTTTAAAATAATGCAAATATCTAATAAAAAAGACATTTTTGTGGAATATTCATAGTCATAAGAAGCTTTAATTTGAACCGGCATATTATCAAATCCATTGATTTGGGCTAAGCCAGTTAATCCTGGCCGGCAATTAATAGATTTATTTTTATTTCTTAAATTTATAAGCTCTTTCTGAGATGATAAAGGAGGTCTTGGACCAACTATACTCATTTCTCCCTTTAATATATTAAAGAGTTGTGGTAATTCATCCACATTAGTCCTTCTAATGATTTTGCCAACTTTAGTTGTTTTTATTTCTGGTAATTTGTCCGAGGAGATATTTTTTGTGCCAACTGGTAAGCTCCTAAATTTAATAATTTTAAAAATTTTATTTCTTCTACCAATTCTTTTTTGTGTAAAGAATATTGGACCCTTATCAAATATAAAAATACTTAAGGAAATTAAAACGAAAAGGGGAGAAAGAAAAACAATAGCTAATAAAGAAAAAATAATATCTATGAATCTTTTCCCCAAGTAACTAATCAAAATAATTTTGAATATATCTAGTAGAATATTATCAATAAGTTGTTAAAAAATTAACTTACTTTATTATTCTATTATAAATTTATTAAAAAAAAAATAACCTTTTTGTAATGCAAAAATATAATTCCAATAATTTTTTTAAGATAATATTTCCTGATAGAAAATCAATTTCATTGCTTACAAGGATAAAAAAAAGATTTTTTCAAATAGTAAATTTTACATTGAATATAATTCAGGAAGTTTATCTTATTAAATTTAAAAATAAAAAATCTGTAAAAGAAAATAATAAAAAAAATATTTTAATTATTATTGATGGTAATCGAATAGTTGGCAAGACTATTTGTCCCACTACAGAAAGACTCTTGAATTTGCAAGATACGCCAGAAATAAACTTTTATTATATAAATGATCCACTTTCACAAATTTCTAAAAATATAACTAGAAAAATTTATTCCCATTCAATACTATTATTTTTCAAACTTCTTAGATCAGGTTCTTTAATAGTAAGTTTTAAGAATTTCTGGAGAGAAATTCTTATAGAATATAATCCTGATCTAATAATTGGGTTAATGCCTAATCCCATTTTAGTAGAAGTAGCTAGAGAAAATAATATAAAGATCGCAGATATTCAGCATGGTCTCTTAACTTCGGATCAAGAATGGTATATGGATAGATTTCATTATAAAGACTCTTTTTTCTATAAATTTAAACCTACTCATTTACTACTTTGGAGTAAAAGGGAAATTAATATTATCAAAGAAATGATCACCTCCTCTGAAAATCAGAATGAAAAATCAGAATTAATTATTATTGGACCAAATATTAAAACAAATAAAATTAATCGAAAAAAAAATAAAAAATTCTTGAATAATATCCTAATTACCTGCTCTTATGGACATAAGGGATTTTATACAAACAATGAGTTCAAAAAAATTGATCCTTATCTCCTAAATACAATAGAATTATTTAATTGGATGCTTAAAATTAAAGATTATGTTATTAGATTTAGATTACATCCCATTGCTTATAATAATAAAGATTGTTTTAAGCAGATCAAAGGTATTAGTTACCTCTCAAAAGTAAATAATCAATCGATTTTTAATTTAAGTAAAAATAATTCTTTATCGGATGATTTAAATTGGTCTGATGTACATATAACTTTAAGTAGTTCTTGCACTATAGATGCATATTATGCAAATAAAGTTACTTTATTTCTTTGTCCTGCTTCAAAAAGATGTCTAAAGTCTTCTTTTAATGATTTAGATGGATATGTTTTTAAAAGAGAAAATTATAATTCTTTTTCGGAATTGTATAATGATGCAATTGCTTTTCAAAAAAAAGTAAAAAAAATACCAAGAGATGTATCAGATTTGCTTTTAGAGAAAATCAATAAAATTGTTTATTAATTTCACTAATTAAATAGTGTTTTTGAAAAAAAATAATCTTTTCATATTTTTAAATTATCAATATATTTAATTATCAACCTTTAAAATAATGCTAAATAAATTTGTTCGATTTGATAATTAAAAATAAAATCATTAATACGGCAATAAGAGGCATATCACTATTTATTCCAATTTTAATACTTACATTTCTTAAATCAAAAAATGATAGTAATTATTTTTTCTTAACTCAGCTTGTTGGCATGGGCGTTTTATTATCCAATCTAATATCAACCGAATATCATACAAAATTTATGCTTGAGCATAGCAAGCTTGCTAAAAAAGATGATTTTAATCCTGCTAATCAAGATAAGTTAAATAAATTTTGGTCAATTTATATAAAAAAAATCTTTCTACATATTAGTATTGCTTTACCTTTGATTTTTATTTTATTAAGACCGAATAGTTTAATTTTGTCCTTTCTTTTATTCTTTTTTGTTTTAGGAGAGAAAATATTTGATGAATTACAAAGGTTTCTTCAAATCGGTGAAGTAGATATTCCTGCCTATACAATGTTCCTTTTTTCAAGAAGAATAATTATGCTTTCCCCTTATTTATTTATAAATTTAATAAGTTCCAACAAATTTTTGATTCTTATTATGTTTTTTTCTTTATTTTCAAATTTACTTGCATGGTTGATAATTAAGGGAAAATATATTGCTTTTAGAGAATTAATAGGATTAAAATCTATTTTTGATTTAGATATTTCTTTTATAAGAAATTTTTATTTGAAAGGAATTCCTTTAAAGCAAATTATTCTATCTTTCTCATTAACCAGTTTTGGAGTTCTTCCTTTTCTAGTGGTTTCAAATAATGTTGAAAATTTAAATGAAATGGCTAATTTTTCATTATTTCAAAGATTGTTTTCAATGCCAATTATTGCTTATAGCATTATATTTTTTAGCGCCAATAGATGGGAAATAATCAATGTAGGATCTAAAAGTAAAAAAAAGTTTAATATTTTATTCCATGATTTATTATTAATTGGCATAGTTTTTTCTATAGCTGTTTCTTTGATAGCATTCGGCTTTGATTTTTATTTAATATCACTTGCTTTAATTCAATCTATTGCTGGAATATTACTTTTAGTACCTGTTGACATGATTTATTGGAACTTTGGATTAAATAAAAAATTGCTTTTTTTCATGCCATCTTTGATTTGCTCTTTAGTCGTACTAATTTTCATTTCAAATTTAAAAATAGCGATTACTTTTTATTTGTTTGTGATAATTAGTATGTTAATTACAAGTTATAAAAAGTATTTTAAATTCTTGATATGAATAAATAACTTTTAATAAGCTGACTTTAATAGATATTTGCTACAAGCATTTTATAATAATTAAAAATAAGTAGAAATTCTGCTTTTCGTATTAATGCAATGATGAAATTTATAACTGATTATTCATCTAAAGCATTTTATTTATGTATTTTTTTAGTCTATTTTATAAACTTTATTCCTCTTACTTTAAAAAATTTAGAAATATATTTTCTTTTACTATATGGATCAAATAGTGAATATTCACTTCAGAATATATTGATATATTTTTTCAGTGTTATAGCTTTGAGTTTAATATCTACAATCTCTTCATTTAAATTTAAGTATTTATTTTTATATTTTTCAAAAATTATAAATTCATTTTTCTATTGGATAAGTTCATCAATAATAGTTAGATCTTTTAGTTTAATTGCTTTTATATCAAAGCTGATTTTGTTTTTAAAATTTGGTTTATATTCTAGGCATATTGATGTTTTTAGAATTAACTCTACTGGTTTTTTAGGTATCGTTCATACATTTACATTATATTATTTAACAAACTTTTTAATATTTGACACTATATTTTATTTTCCACAGAGAGAAAGCAGATCAAATAAACAAAAAATATCCTTTCTTTCCGCACTTGTTGGTTATATGATTCTTATGAATGGTTCTCTAAGTACATGTATTTTTATTGTGGCCATATTATATAATTTAAGCTGGTTAAGAAGATTTGATTTTTTAAATGAAATTAAAGGAATTTTCATTAAATCAAAAATTAAATTGAATTTCTTGGTTTCAATTATATTTATTTCTCTAATACCTATATTTTCGATCTCTGCGGGATTTATAAATAAATCATTCTTATCTTTTATTAATGCTATCTCAAACATAAATGAGACGATCTTAAACGTTTTTGTAAGATTAACTACCCATTCTTATTCATTGTTTAGATTAATAATTGGATGTGATTCTGAGTGCAAATTCTTTAATCCTTTATCTGGTTTATTGTGGCGGATATCTTATCTCATAGACAAATCTTCTTATTCTGATCAAATCTTAACCCCTAATCGAATTAATGTTTTAAATACTTTTTCAGAAGCATATGCAGAAAAATTTTATAATTCTGGAAGCAGTCCTGGACTATTAGCTTCTTTTTTATTGGGTGAACCAATTTTATTTACTTTTATTTTTATCTTATTAATTTGTAGTTATTTTATTTTTAATATGAGGATAATGTTTAGATCTATTGGATTTTCTTTTAAGAGTTTTATATTATTTTTTTTAGCTTTTCTAACTACTTTATCTAGTCCTCTAGAATTTCTGTTGATTATTAACCCCAATTTAATAACTATTATATTTTTAGCAGTTTATGGTCTAAGAGTTAGAAAAAGAGATAAA
>QCCN01000004.1 GCA_003278925.1 Prochlorococcus sp. AG-347-L17 | reverse complement strand
TAATTTAGAAATTAATTGATTTTTTATAGCTTCATCATCAGCCTTTAAATCATTGAAGATTTCATAAAAAAAAGCTTTAGATCCAAAATTAGTTAACAATGAATTTTTCAACATTAACGAGTTACTTAATTCTGAATTTGGATCAACACATCTTTCATCACCTAAAAAGATATCAACCATATCCCATCTAAGATCACTTTTTGATAGCAGCTTATACACAGATTTAGGAGTTGAACCTCCACTTACACAAAATTTGAATCTATCTTTCTTTTTTAATATGTGAATGATTTGACTTTCAATAAATTTTAAAACCGCTGTTGAAAGATCTAATTTGTCTTTGTAAATATTTAGTGTATATCCATTTTTAACCTTTTCAATCATTTCATCCATTCAGTATGAAAACTACCTTCTTTATCGATTCTTTCATATGTATGAGAGCCAAAACAATCTCTCATTGCCTGAACAAGATTCTGAGGAAGCCTATTAGTTCTGTAACTATTCAAATAATCTAGAGTACTGGACAGACATGGAACTGGTATCCCAGCTTTTGTAGATAAGGAAACTACTTTGGCTAAGTTATCTAATCTTGTCGCGATTTCATTATTAAACCAATCATCAAAAATTAAATTTTTTAGATTAGGATCTTTGTTATAAGCATCTTGAATTTTACTTAATAATTTTGATCTAATTATGCAACCACCTTTCCAGATTTGAGCAATTGACGGCATATTCAAACTGTAGTTATATACTGCAGATGCTTCTCTTAAAATGTCCATTCCTTGTGCATAGCTAGCTATTGTGGCAAGGACAACTGCATCAAATAAAGGTTTCATTCCATCAGATATATTTCCTAAATCAAAATCCTCTATATCTTTAGATGGAATAGTTTTTTCAATCTCACTACGTTGCTCTTTTAAAGAACTCATTACTCTTGCATTTAAAGATGCATAAATAGTTGGGACTGATACCCCCAGTTCTAAAGCACTGACAACAGTCCATAACCCAGTACCTTTCTGGCCAGCTTTATCTAATATTTTCTCCACAACATCATCTCCTGTTATCTCATCTTTTGTATTTAGACAAATCTCTGTTATCTCAACAAGATAAGAAGCTAATTCATCAGTATTATTCCAAATACCAAATACCTCTGACATTTGCTGACCGTTCATACCTTTGACCCTCTTCATAAGGTCATAAGCTTCTGCAAGTATTTGTTCAATTCCATATTCAATTCCGTTATGAACAGTTTTTACAAAATGACCTGAGCCTCCTGGTCCAACATATGCAACACATGGTCCGTCTTCAACTTTGGCAGCCATTTTTGTTAATAAGCTTTCTATTGCATCATATGAAGCCTTAGTGCCGCCAGGCATCATACTTGGCCCTTCAAGAGCTCCTTTCGCTCCGCCTGAGACTCCCATCCCAATGTATCCAAAACTTTTACTTTCAAGAGTATTTACCCTTCTTTCTGTATCTTTAAATTGAGAATTACCACCATCTATTAATAAATCTCCTTCCTCAAGATATCCAGAAATATTTTCTATAACAGCATCTGTTGCGGGTCCAGCTTTTACCATCATTAGAATTCTTCTAGGTCTCTCCAGCTTATTAACAAATTCTTGAAGAGTTTCAGCTCCCTCTATATTTTTACCAAGACCACGACCTTGTAAAAATTCTTCAGTTTTTGAGTAAGTCCTATTAAAAACTACACTAGAAAATCCATTTCTCTCTGCGTTAAGAACTAAATTTTCGCCCATAACACCAAGACCTATTAAACCAAAATGTGCCTTGGACATAAAAAATTAAAAAACTCAATAAATATAGTGTGCCTGCAACTCAACAAAATTGCTCAAAAAAAATACTTATGTCAGCGAAAAATGATCGAAGAGATTTAAATAACAGTTCCGTTTGCAATAGTTGCATTTTTAACTACTACAACAATTCCATTTCTGATATAGAAGCCTAATTCTGGCTTGTCTGCTTCTTCTACTCGATCTTTATTAATGATCACGACATTATCACCAATTCTCGTATTCTTATCAAGAATTGCTCTTTTTACAGTAGTTCCTTCACCTACTCCAAGAGGCGTTCCGCCTCCTTTTCTCAATTCAATCCTCTCTTCAGGCGATTCAAAGAAATCGGCACCCATAACAAGAGTGTCCTCAAGAACCGAATCACTTTCAATCCTGCTTCTTACACCCAAAACACAATGTAAAATACTGCATGACTTCAAGATTGTACCTTCACAAACGATTGAATCAGTAATTTGAGCATCTACAAGTTTAGAAGGGGGGAGAAATCTTGGTCTTGTATAAATTGGAAATTTTTCATCATAGAAACTAAATGGAGGTTTTGGTTGTTCAGTCAATGCAAGATTTGACTCAAAGAAAGCTCCAATGGTACCGATATCTTCCCAATAATCATCAAATACATAACTTTTAAGATTGTCACCCCTAATGAGGGCTTCAGGAATTATGTCCTTACCAAAATCCGTATAATTAGGAAATTTATTTAGAAGATCGAAAAGAGTATTTCTGCTAAAAACGTAAATACCCATAGAGGCAAGATAAGGTTTTTCCGCAGCTGACTCCTTACTTAATCCAAATTTTGAAGTATCAACTGCCATTGCCTTCAACTTCTCTCCAGTAGGCTTTTCACTGAATTCTTTTATATTTCCCACATCATCGGTTCTCATGAGGCCAAAACCCTCTGCTTGAGCTTCATCAACAGGCAAAGCTGCGACAGTTAAATCAGCACCATTATCTCTATGATGTTGAACAAATAAACTGTAGTCCATTCTATACAGTTGATCACCTGACAATATTAAATATTCATCAACATCCCATTCTTGAAATAACCATTGGTATTTTCTGACAGCATCAGCAGTGCCTTCAAACCACTTCGGACTATCTGGAGTCTGTTGCGCGGCTAAAACCTCCACAAATCCTTGGCCAAAAGGGCCATTTAAATTATAGGTTCTTCCTATATGTCTATTTAGAGATGCACTATTGAACTGGGTCAATACATACATTTTTTCAATGCCTGAATTTATGCAATTACTAATTGGAATATCTATTAAACGATACTTGCCTGCCAATGGCACAGCAGGTTTGGCCCTCATTTTTGTTAGAGGGTAAAGTCTAGAACCTTTTCCTCCTCCGAGGATTATGGCCAACACACGCTTCATTCAATCTAATGGAGATAGATATACAACTATTTAAAGTAACTGATTATGGGTATATTTAGAAATACTAGTGGTCACTTTACAACGCTATTTCGATAAATCACTAGAAAAACTTAATATAAATCGAGAAAAATTAGTTATTTTTATCCTCTTCTACCAAAGAAAACAATTTTTCAACAGTTTTTAAAGAAACTTGTCTTTCTTCTCTCGATTGAGGACTTCTCAACTTGGTAACAGGCGTATGGAGTATTTTATTAATAATTCCTTTAGTCAGAGCTTCCACAACTTTTCTTTCTCGAGCTGAAAAATCTGGTCCCATCCTGCTAAGTGCTTTTTGCAATTCCTCTTTTCTAATTAACTCCAAATCTGATCTAAGTTTATTAATTACTGGAACCGCCTCTAAACTTGCCCACCATTCTAAAAAAATAATTCTTTCTTCTTCTACTAAAGATTCTGCTTCCTTCGCTATTTTTTGTCTAAATTCTTGATTTCTTGAAACGACCTCTTGTAAGTCATCTACATCAAATGACTTTACAAATTCATGTTGTTTGACATCATTAGATATATTTCTCGGGACACCAATATCAATAAATTTAAGTTTATTACTCAAATTTAATTTCTCAATTTTTGCGAGATTAATTATCGGCTCTTCAGAAGCTGTACTGGTGAAAACAAGTGAAGATATTGATATATTTTCATCTAATTCATTTAATCCTTTACAAACAATCTCTAAGTCAGGGAAGTCTAGAGCAAGATTCAATGCTCTATCAATATTTCTATTGACAAGTATAAGTTTATGACATCCTTTTGATTTTAAATGGGTTATTAAAAGTCTACTCATTCGTCCGGCGCCAACCACAAGAACATTTTCTGATTCCAAACTTACAAGAGTATCAAAACCCTTTTCTTGCCCAATTTTTAATTGAGCTAGTTCTACCGCTGCTGAACTGATAGACACAGCTCCAGTTCCTAAATTTGTTTCGGATCTAACTTTTTTACCTGTACTAACTGATTGAGTTAATAATCTATTAAGAATTGGTCCAGTAGATTGATTCTCTTGACCTAATCTCATCATTTTTTTAACCTGCGAAAGGATTTGTCCTTCTCCTAAAACGAGGCTATCAAGTCCTGCCGAAACTTTCATCAAATGCAAAACGGCTTCTTCCTGTCTAAAGCAAAAAAGATGTGGATTTAAATCTTCAATAATAATTCCAGAGTATTCTGATATAAATTCTTTAATAGATGAAATTCCAGTATTTTTATCCTTTACTAGAGAATATATTTCCAGTCTATTACAAGTACTTAAAATTGATACCTCTAATACATCAGATAAAGCTTTTAATGCTCTCAATGATTCTGTTATGGATTGTTCGGGAATACTTAACTTCTCACGCACTTCGACAGGTGCCGTGCGATGACTCAGTCCGACGACAACAATATGCATAAAATCAAAAATGAATTTTTAAAGGCTGATACTTTTGGCACCATCTTTTATATGGACAGTATTTGTGAACCTTGCAGTACTATCTAATGTACTAATAACTAAACTGCTTGTTCTAACACAATCCCTTTCAAATTTAACTCCGTCAAATAGTAATCCGTCAGTTATTCCACTTCCAGCGAAAACAACATTTTCTCCCGATGCTAATTCATTAGCTTCATAGATTTTATCTATATCGGTAATGCCCATTTCATTAAGACGTTTTATATTTCCCTCTTTTGTGTAATCAGCCCATTCAGATGTTTGAGCGATTGCTGGATCATAAACTAGTTGTCCTTGGAAGTGCCCGCCTAGAGCTCTCATTGCAGCAGCTGAAATAACACCCTCTGGAGCTGCACCTATACCCATCAAACAATGTGTTCCAGTTCCTGCAAAACCACATGCAATCGCAGCTTGCACATCACCATCAGAAATCGGTTGCACTTTTGCACCACACCCTCGAATCTCTTTAATTAAATCTTTATGCCTAGTTCTATCCATTACAACCACAGTAAGCTCATCAGTAGAAAGACCCAAGCAATCACTTAGTATCTTCAAATTTTCAGTAGCCGAATTTCTAATATCTACTTTACCTTTGGCAGCAGGAGGCGCAGCTAATTTGTTCATATAAAAATCAGGTGCGTTGAAAAGACCCCCCGTATCAGAGGCGGCTAAAACCGCCATTGAACCTCTTTGATTATTTGCGCAAAGATTAGTTCCTTCACAAGGATCTACTGCAAAGTCAACCCCTGGTCCATTTCCACTACCAACCTCTTCACCTATATAAAGCATAGGTGCCTCGTCTCTTTCACCTTCTCCAATAACAATTTTCCCTTTCATTTCAATTTTGCCCATTCGCAATCTCATTGCTTCGACAGCTGCAGCATCAGCTTCATCTTTTTGACCAAGTCCTGTTAGTTTTGCTGAGGCAATAGCTGCTTGTTCTACAACTTCGAGAATTTCTTGAATTAAAGTTTGATTCACAATTAAATTTTGGGGATTTTCTAAAAGGTTTTGAGTATGATCTCATAAAAAATGTCATTTTTATGAGAATTATTATGCTAGTAAGCTTTTTTTAACTCTTTACAGCTGTTACTTTATCAGGCCGTGACTAGAAATTAGGAATAAACAACTAAATATAGTATCTTTATTATATATTTTAAAAATTAAATGACTGAGTCAAATCAAACAAATTTAGCTGGTGTTAATAGACCAATTCAAATAATTCCTTCAGTCTTACCTGCAGATTGGGCAAATATGGGGGCATGTGTGAAAGACCTCGAGGAAGCTGGGGTAGATAGAATTCAATTTGATGTAATGGATGGGAATTTCGTTCCAAATCTTACATTCGGTCCTGAAATGATTGCTGCATGCAGGAAATATTGCAATGTCCCTTTTGAAACTCAATTAATGGTAAGTCAATACAACTGTGAAACAATGCTTGAATCATATGTAAAAGCTACAAAAGGAGTGAATGGTGAACCTGGAGTTGTAATTGCTCATGCTGAGGCAAATATTCATTTGCATAGAGTTCTCGGAAAAATAAGAGATCTAGGAGGATCTCCTTCTGTTGCATTAAATCCTCATACTCCTTTTGAAATGATTAAAAACATAATGGATATGGTTGATCATGTTTTGGTTATGACAGTTAATCCAGGATTTGGAGGACAAGCTTATATACCAACAATGCTTAATAAAATAAGAGAAATAAGAAACTTTATTATCGAAAAAAACTTAGATGTCGACATTGAAGTTGATGGGGGGATAAAAGCAAATTGGACTATTTCACAATGTGCCGATGCTGGTGCTAATTGTTTTATCGCAGGTAGCGGAATGTTTGCTTACCCAACATTAAAAGAGGGATGTGATGACTTGAGAAAAGTTGCACAAGAAGCACAAAAAGGGAATGTTCTTTCAGAACCTCAATAAATATTCTGGATGATTAAGAAATCACCCAAATATCCATCCATAACTATGCAAACCTATTCCTAAAAAATTAACTCCTAAATAACATACTAAAACAACTAAAAAGCCTGTAGATGCCAATAATGCTGGTTTGCGTCCTTGCCAACCCTTGCTTATTCTCATGTGCAGATAAGCGGCATAAAACAACCACGAGATAAATGCCCATGTTTCTTTTGGATCCCAACTCCACCATGTGCCCCAGGCCTCATTAGCCCAAACCGCACCTGAAATTAAACCGAGAGTCAAAAGAACAAAACCTACCAATATAGAACGATAACTTAATGTATCTAATTCTTCTGAATGAGAAAATTCAATGGGTTCAACTAAATCATTTACGGGATAGCTATTTGAAAGTTTAAATCCTCCTATACCTGTAGAACTACTTCTGATTTCAAGCGGCTTATTTTTATTGATAAACAAAACGGACATTGAAAGTAAAGAACCTATTATTAATGCTGCATAACTAAGCATTACGACGCTAACATGCATTACTAACCAACTAGACCTTAAAGCTGGAACTAAATTGGATGATAATTTCAAATCCTCAGGTAAAACAAAACAAGCAAAAGCCACAGTCAATAACTCAATAGGTATAGCAATTGAGGGAATTATTGGAGCTTGGTATTCTCTTTCAACCAATAGTTGACCTAATGTGATACCCCAAGTAAGGAAATAAAGAGATTCATACAAATTGCTAATAGGAAAGTGCCCAGAAATTGACCACCTAAAGAGTAATTGTAGTGTTATTAATAAGTTCACTAAAATCGTAATGAGTCTTACAGCAGAAGAAGACTTTTTTTTAAAAACTGCACCCAAAGATATTGGTAAGTTAATTAATAAAAAATAAAAAACTAAAAGACCTAAAACTGAAACCGGTTCATATATTAAATTTTTAAAAAAATTATCTAGTATCATTTCTAGAAATTTCTCAAGTTTTAATATTCAATGACAACCAAATAATAATTAAAATCATTCTCATATGAGTAAATCTTTAATAATAAAGTTTTAATTTTTTTAAAAAAAAACATTTCAAAGTTTGAAATCATTTCCTAGATAATACTTCTTGACTGTTGGATTATCAGCCAATTCACTTGATGAACCGTTAGCTAAAATTTTTCCTTCACTTAATACATATGATTTATTAGTAATTAGAAGGGTTTCTCTCACATTATGGTCTGTAATGAGAATCCCCACCCCATCACTACTTAATTTTTGAATTAGTTTCTTTAGATCATTAACAGCTAAAGGATCTATCCCAGCAAAAGGTTCGTCTAATAACAAATATTTAGGTCCTTTTCTGCCTACAGTGAGAGCCCTTGCAATTTCACACCTCCTCCTCTCTCCTCCTGAAAGTTGATAACCATAATTATCTACAAAGTTATTCAAATTAAATTCATTAATTAATTGTTCTCTTCTATTTCTTATCGCTGCTCTACTATAAGATGAATTTTGTAAAGCTAAATCTATATTATCCTTAACTGTGAGGTCTCTAAATATACTCGCTTCCTGAGTTAAGTACCCTAACCCAAGTCTTGATCTAATTGGTAGAGGAAGATTGGTTATATTTTTCCCATTCATTAAAATTTCACCTTTATCTGGTTTTATATTCCCAACTGCAAGATTAAAAGTTGTAGTTTTCCCAGCACCATTAGGTCCCATCAAACCTACAACTTCCCCTGGATTAACCGTTATGGAAACATTATTTACAATTAATCTTCCTTTAATTGAAAGGGATACATTATGAATATTAAGGTTCATTTTCCTTGAGATCGATTAGTTTTCTTACTTTCTTGAAAAAAATTTCAATACATAATAATAATAATTTAATTGAAGATAAAGATATATTCATCAAAGAGGTTTCAAAAAAGGCTTATCGTTCTCGTTTAATAGTTCTTTATATTGTAATTTCCTTAATAAATCTTCCAAACATTGGCAGAAGGATTCAAGATCAATCCCTAAATCAATCTTGGTTCTAGTTTTTATTCTGCCTAAACCCTCTCCAAGCAAAATAGTAGCTCCATTTAAATTACCTTTACTTAAGTGAAACTGAGAAACAGATACTTGTAAAATTCCTTGGATAACTTGTCTTTCGTCACCATCTACGGAATTCCATATTTCTTCAAAAGCATCATGAGCCTCGTACCATTTATGATTGTTAAAAAGATTTAAAGCTTTAAAAAGGGAATCTTGAAAACTTTTTGCACTTTCTTCGTTCATTAAAGCAATTACTAATTTTTTTTCTTTTTATTTATTTTTCTCATTCTTATTGAATCAGGTGTTACCTCCAGCATTTCATCTGGACCAATATATTCGAGTGCTCTTTCAAGAGTAATATCCACAGGTGACTGCAAAGTATCAAGTTCTTCTGCCCCAGCAGATCTCATATTAGTCAGCTGTTTAGTTTTACATATATTCAACTCAAGATCTTGAGGTCGATTATTCTCACCAATTATCATTCCTTTATAAACTTTAACTCCAGGTTTAATGAAATATACTCCCCTATCTTCAGCATTCTTTAAAGCATAAAATGTGGCTACACCTTCCTCAAAAGCTATAAGAACGCCATTCCTTCTGGTTTCAAAGTCTCCTGTTTTAGGTTTATATTCATAAAAAGAATGGCTCATGATACCTTCACCTCTGGTTATCCTTACAAACTCCCCGCGAAATCCAATTAATCCTCTTGATGGTACTAGAAATTCTAATTGAGTTCTACCATCTGAACTTGTCTGCATGTTTTTCATCTCTGCCTTTCTAGATCCAAGTTTTTCGATGCAAGAACCAACAGATACTTCAGGTACATCTAAAACCAAAGTCTCTATAGGCTCACATTCAACATTATCAATTTCTCTGAAAATTACTTGAGGTTGTGAGATTTGAAATTCAAAACCCTCTCTTCTCATAGTTTCAATCAATATCCCTAGATGTAATTCTCCTCTTCCTGAAACTGAGAACCTGTCAGGAGAATCAGTTTCTTCTACTCTCAGGGCAACATTTGTTAAAAGTTCCCTTTCTAATCTATTTTTTAATTGTCTACTGGTAACAAATTTCCCTTCCTTACCCGCGAATGGTGAGTCATTGACAACAAAAGTCATATTTAAGGTAGGTTCATCAACTTTGATTAATGGAAGAGGATGAGGAGAATCAGGACATGCTATGGTCTCACCAATATTGACGTCATCGAAACCAGAAACAGCAACAATATCACCTGCAAATGCTTCATTTATATCAATTCTTTGTAATCCTTCAAAACCTAAAAGCTTACTAACCTTACCTTTAATAGTTTTTCCGTTTTCTTTAATTAAACTAGCCTGTTGGCCATTTTTTATAGTTCCATTGTGGATCTTCCCAATTACTATTCTGCCTAAGAAATCAGAATAGTCCAAAGTAGTTATTTGTAGCTGGAGAGGCTTATTAGAATCACCTACTGGAGGAGGAACGTGTCTAATAATAGCTTCAAAAAGAGGCATCATATTGTCACTTTTAGATTCCATCTCTTCTTTTGCGAAACCAGATAAGCCACTCCCAAAAAGATAAGGGAAATCACATTGATCATCATCAGCACCTAACTCCAAAAACAAATCAAGGACCTTATCAATTGCTATTTCTGGTACTACTCGTGGTCTATCAATTTTATTTACAAAGACTATAGGCCTAAGTCCTTTTTCTAATGCTTTTTTTAAAACAAATCTTGTTTGAGGCATAGGTCCCTCATTTGCATCAACAATAAGCAGACAACCATCAACCATTCCCAAAACCCTTTCAACTTCTCCTCCAAAATCAGCATGTCCAGGTGTATCTATAATATTAATTCTGGTATCTTTGTAGTTAACTGCAGTATTTTTTGAGAGAATTGTTATCCCCCTCTCTCTTTCAAGATCATTTGAATCCATTACACATGTAGGTATAACTTCATTGTCTCTAAATATTCCTGATTGAGATAACAATGCATCTACAAGAGTTGTCTTCCCATGATCTACGTGAGCAATAATTGCAACATTTCTAATTTCTTTTATCGAAGATGACATTTATAAAATTTATATAAATATTAGATTGACTCTATTAAGGCTAACTCAAAGTATGCTTATTATGAGAATTTTCTCTTTAAGACTTTGAAAAATATAATTTATTGAATAATTAAATTAATCAATTAGATTTATAATTTTCTATTTGAGCTTTCAAAAACTTTTAATGCTTCAATTGACCCCTCATATCTCCAATGCCAGGGTTCGTAATCTATATATTTATTATCTTTGTTGAACGATAACTTAAAGTGAAACATAGCTGCATTTTTTATTAACCATCTAAAGGCGTCAGTATTTTCGAAGTCGGTTTCAAAGTCTGTCTCTCTTTGAGTAGCATCACCAATATCGATTGCGAAACCTGTACTATGTTCAGAATACCCTGGAGGGGCTGAAACTCTAGCTCTTTCTGCCGCTTCTTGATTTCTAATAGATTTTAAAGAATAAAAGATATCCTTTTGCAAATTTATTGATCTATAACCACTCAAGAAGACTAAGTATATCCCATCCTTTTTGGCTTCTTCTCTCATCTTTAGTAGAGAATCGCGCATATCCATATGAACTTCAATATTAGGCTCAATTAAAACTAGTTTCTCCTTAGAAATTTCCGCATAGGGTAAATGACCTAAAATTCTATGATCGTGATTTATCTGAGCCTGAAAATTGAGATTATCAAGAGATCCTATTTCTATATTTTTAATTAATCGCAATGCAGCGACTGAAAAGATAAGAAAAAGAAATGGAGAAAATATTAATAGTTTTTTTAATAATGTTGAATTTGGATTATCTAGGTAAGTTCTTTTGGCAAGTGGTATATCAAATTGATCGATATCTTTGTTTAGTTCCAATATTTAGAAGTGAATTTGGAAAAGATATTTCGATATTAACTATTATTTTAAGAAATGCACTTTTATAAGCAAAAAAGATGTAGTTTTTATATACAGAATTATTTTTTTTCATATGTTGAGGGTAGCTGTTATTGGTGGAGGTCCAAGTGGTTCATGTGCGGCAGAAATACTTGCTAAAGCTGGAATAAAAACTTGGCTCTTCGAGAGAAAATTAGATAATGCGAAACCATGTGGAGGAGCAATTCCACTTTGCATGGTCGAAGAATTTGATTTGCCTGAATCAATTATTGATAGAAAAGTAAGGCATATGAGAATGATATCTCCATCAAATAGAGAAGTAGATATAAGTTTAGATAGAGTTTATGGGAAAAGTGATAATGAGTTTATTGGGATGTGTAGAAGAGAAGTTATGGATGCCTTTATGCGCAACAGAGCATCAGATCTTGGTGCTACATTAATAAATGGATTAGTTACTTCTATTGATACTGGCGAAAATAATCAAGGGCCATATAAGCTTTCCTACTCAGATTTTACGAATGGAGATAAAAAAGGGGAACTAAAAGAGCTTACTGTTGACCTTTTGATCGGAGCTGATGGAGCCAATAGCAGAGTCGCAAAAGCAATGGATGCGGGTGATTACAAAGTTGCTATAGCATTTCAGGAAAGAATTAAATTGCCTAAAGAAGAAATGAGTTACTACGAAGATCTTGCTGAAATGTATGTTGGAACTGATGTTTCTCCTGATTTTTATGGGTGGGTATTTCCTAAATATGATCATGTTGCTGTGGGCACAGGAACCATGCAAAAGAATCAGTCATTAATTAAAGGACTTCAAGAGGGTGTAAGAAATAGAGCAAAAAAAAGACTTGTTAATGGTGAAGTAATAAAGGTAGAAGCTCACCCTATTCCAGAGCATCCAAGGCCAAGAAGGGTAGTTGGGAGAATGGCATTGGTTGGTGATGCGGCAGGTTATGTTACAAAGAGTTCTGGAGAAGGTATTTATTTTGCTGCAAAAAGCGGAAGAATGTGTGCTGAAGAAATTGTTGAAGCATCAAAAAATGGTCAAGTAATTCCATCAGAAAAAGATTTAAAAAACTATCTAAAAAAATGGGATAAAAAATATGGCACAACTTATAAGGTGCTAGAAATCCTTCAAAATATTTTCTACAGAAATGATTCTGCTAGAGAAGCCTTTGTTGAGATGTGTGATGACATGGATGTTCAAAGACTTACTTTTGATAGTTACTTATACAAAAGAGTTGTCTCTATGAAACCATTACAGCAACTTAAAATTACCATGCTTACACTTGGTTCGATTTTAAGAGGGAAAGCCCTAGCGCCACTAAAATATAAACCCGTTGATAGTGCTGTTAGGGAAAATAAAGAGGTAGAAAAAATGCTAGAAAATTATTCAATAAAGGGAGGAATTAAAGTTAAGAGTTCAAAAGTGTAAAGTCGGCAATTTTTAGAGAATAATTTCTAATTAAGCTCAACAAATTGAGTCTATTATTTCTTATTTTTAAATCCTCTGACATTATTAGGACTCCCTTTTCATTATCAAATAAATCCTCGATAGTGTTTACATTTATCTCAAACAAACTTAGAAGTTCCAAATAATTGCAATAACCTTCTGAAAAAAGTTTTTCTAATTCTCCAATAAATTCAAAAACTTTGAATTCACAATCTTTTTCAAAAAGTTTTGTGTTTACATAATCTCTTGTTGAGAGAACGTCTCTTGAAATATCACTTTTATTTGCTAATTTGCTTACCCTACTAATTACCTTCTGGATTTCAACAAAATTATCCTTTTCGATAAAATTGATAATAGAGTTAATCCTATTTTTAAGATCAACTATATTCAATACTCTTTTTTGAGATAATTCATCAGAAGAGCAAACGGCCTTTATTAATTCTTTACTAAGTGATATTTCTTCTAGATGACTAACAATTCTTTGAACTAAAAATTCATTTAAATCATTAAATACTGTTTCTCTTGAGAAGTTTAAATTCGGAAATACGATTTTCCAAAAATCAATAAGTTCGTTGAATAATTCATTTAAAGGTAAATCAAGTTCATAATCCCAAATTATTTTAATCACTCCATTCAAATTTCTTCTTAAAGCATAAGGATCAGATGATCCACTAGGACGTTTACCAGAAATAAATATACTTATTAAAGTTTCGACCTTATCTGCTATGGAAACTATTGCACCATATTTTGTGGAGGGCAAAGCATCTTTATAAAAACAAGGTAAATAATGTTCAGCCACAGCCAAGCAAATATCCTCACTAAATCCCTCATATTTAAGATACTTACCACCCATTATTCCTTGCAGCTCAGGGAATTCGAAAACAATTTCGCTACATAAGTCGTTTTTACAGTATTTAGCAGCTTCTATTATTTTTTTTTCTTCCAAAGACTTATCATTTAAAAATTTAAGAATTTTTTTAGTAACTTCCTCTATCCTTTCTACTCTCTGAAAAATATTTCCAAGTCCTTTTATATATGAAACAGATTTAAGCTTTTCATTTCTTTCGATTGAAGCAACTTTTTTGTCACTTTCTACGAAAAACTTTGCATCTGAAAACCTTGCCCTTAATACTTTCTCATTACCTTTAGCAATATTATTATTTGATTCTTCAAGACCATTTGAAATAACGTAGAAAGTTGTACTAATATTTTTTTCAGAGCTTAAATCTAGTTTAGAAAAACTTTCGTTTTTAAATAAAAGAGGAACGTATCTCTGATGAATTTTCATTACTGTTGAGAGAACTTCAACCGGAAGATCAAGAAATTCATTACTAAATCTACCAATAATTAAATCTGGCCATTCTACTAAATCAGTTAGTTCATTTAATAATCCTTCTGAAAGATCAGGTTTCAGATTTAAAGATTTAGATGCCTGATTTATTAAACTTTCAATTTTTTCTTTTCTTTCTTTTCGAATAGCTATTACTCTATTTCGTTTCAATAATTCAAAAAAATCATCAGGATTCTTAACTTCTAAAACTTCATTGATTAACCTATGACTTTTTGTTTTATTACTTATTTTGATTTTTGGATCACATTCATCAAATTCAAAATCAAGAATTTCATCATTATAAATAGAGGCAATCCACCTAATAGGTCTTGAAAATTTTATGTTCCCACCCCCCCATTTCATAAATCGAGGCCCTTGAAGACTCTTTACTAATTTTGGGATAATCGAAGACAAAGAAATTTTAGTTGATAGTCCTTTCTCAATTTTCTTTCCAAATACAAAATCACCCTTTTCAGTGTTTTTTATTTCTAGCTCACCTACATCTATATCTAAGCTATTAGCAAATCCTAAAGCAGCATTAGTAGGACATCCATTTAAATAAGCTAAATTTGCTTTAGGCCCTTTTCTTTCTATTATCTTATCTTCTGCATAATCCACTAAACCTTCGAGAAGTAGAACTATCCTCCTTGGTGTGGAGGTAACAACTATTTGTTCGAATTTGATTAACTTTTTATCCAATTCAAATTCTATTAGAGATTTAAATTGCTCTAGAACAGAATGAGCAAATTTTGCGGGCAACTCTTCTGTTCCTATCTCAAGTAAATATTTAGACAAGAAAAAAATATGACTTCACTTACTATAATTTACTACCAGTTAAATAAGCTTTTCGCTAATGTATAAAAAGAGATATGTTTTGGTCCTTTGATCAAGGTTGAGAAAGTAAAAAAGAAAAAAGATTCTGCAAAGGAAGAGACTGTTTGTTTAGCAAATGGACTAGAGGTCTCTAAATTTGAAAATTTTAAAAAAAGTAGCCAATTTCTTAAGGAACCACTTGCTACAGAATTAGTCAATGAAAGTGACCATTTTACTAATGATGCAGTTCAGTTATTAAAATTTCATGGAAGTTATCAACAAGATAATAGGGAAAATAGAAGGCCGGGCAAAAGTAAAGATTGGCAAATGATGCTTAGGTTAAGAAATCCGGGCGGTGAAGTCCCTGGGAAATTATTTTTAGCATTAGATGAATTATCTGACAAACTAGGTAATGGAACACTTAGGGCCACTACAAGACAAGCCTTTCAAATGCATGGAATCAGGAAGGAGAACCTAAAGGAAGTAATTCAAACAATAGTAAATTCAATGGGATCCACATTAGCTGCATGCGGAGACATTAATAGAAATGTTATGGCCCCTGCGGCTCCATTTGATTCGCCAGACTATAATATTGCAAGAGCATTGGCAAAAAAAGTTGCAGATCTTCTCACCCCAATGGCTGGTCAAGGCACTTTTTTAGAGCTTTGGGCCGATGGAGATTTAGAGTACACCATAAAGCCTGATGAAGATATTGAAGCAATTAGGAAGCTCCAATTCAAAGATAATGTTTTTAGTGGAATAAAAGATGAGCCTCTTTATGGTTCAACTTATTTACCGAGAAAATTCAAATGTGCCGTGACGGTTCCTGGGGACAATTCTGTTGATCTTCTTACCAATGACATAGGAATAGTTGCCTTTACTTCTAAAAATGGAAACTTAGAAGGATGCAACTTCTATATTGGAGGTGGTATGGGTCGCACACATAATAATGAGGAGACATTTGCCAGAATTGCAGATCCACTTGGATATGTTGAAGAACCTGATGTTTATGAATTAATACAAAGCATTGTGGCTATTCAAAGAGATTATGGTGATAGAAAATCAAGAAAAAATTCGAGAATGAAATATCTTCTTCATAGAAAAGGTATTAAATGGTTCAAAAAGATACTTTCTGATAAGTATTTCAAAAAAGAAATTAAGAAAATTAGAAAAGAACCTGATAAGGTTCTTATTGATTACCTAGGTTGGCATAAACAGAATAAAACCTCCCATTTCGTAGGTTTACCATTATTATCAGGAAGATTATCTGGAGAGAAGAAGAATACCATCACAAGTATTGTTAAAAAATTTAATTTAGATTTAAGACTCACACCTAATCAAGATATTTTACTTTGTAATATCCCCAATAAACACAAAGGTGAAATTCAAAAATCTCTATCAAAAATTGGATACGAAAATTTAGAAAACATTAATGAAATACAAAGGCACGCTTTAGCATGTCCTGCTTTACCACTTTGTGGTCTCGCAATGACTGAAGCTGAAAGAATATTACCTGATGTATTAAAAAGGATTGAAAATTTACTATTAGATCTAAAAATACAAAAGACAATATTATTCAGAATGACAGGATGTCCGAATGGATGTACTAGGCCTTATATGGCCGAATTAGCACTTGTTGGAAGTGGGCAAAATAAATACCAATTATGGTTGGGGGGAAGTAAAAATCTACAAAGGCTTGCTAAACCATTTTTACAAAGAATGGAACTTAACGATTTAGAAAAAACTCTTCAACCATTATTTGATAATTGGAAGAGTAATTTGGATTTGGATTTCGGAGATTTTATAAATACTCAAGATGAAAATTATATATTGAATTTACTAAACGAAAATCAATAGAATTTATATTTTTCCATAAAGAGCATTTGCCTTTTTATTTTTCCAAGCCCATAATTGATCACCATAACTAAAATGCCACCATTCATTTGGATGTTGAGCGAATCCGAATTTAGTCATAATTTCCCTTAATAAATTTCTTCTACTATTCCAAATAATTGCTTCTTCATTCTTTATGTTTACATAAAAATAAGGATTTGAGGTCTCATCCATTTGATCAACCATGCTACCCATTTCAACAAGATTTCCCTGATTGTCTGATAAACAAACATCCAATGCACCCCCAGTCGAATGAGGGGGAGGACACCTAGAGTCATAAGAAGGATATGCCCAAAATTTTTCAACTTTTTTTAAAATGGATGGATAAGATTTTATGTTTTCAAAAGAAATATCAATATCAGATTTTTCACACTCTAATAAAAATGCTCTTTTAAACATAAATTCTTGGACTTCTAAAGGTCGCCAACTGTCATAAATTAAAAGGTTAAAACTACTCTTTGATATCAAATAATCATTTACTTTTAATAATCTATTTACGACCTCCTCTCTTAATTTCCAAATAGAAGTTTTATCTTTGTAAGGTGCTCCTAAATGAGAGTAAGGGTGGGGATCTAAAAACTTTAGGCAGCTAGGTATAGCTATTAATTTATCTCCATTATCTTTAATTGGTATTTTATTCCAAATTTTCAATTGAAATTTGCAATTGATTTATAGTGGCATATATATCAAAAATTACAATGATAGTTTTCAATTTAAAAAATCATGAATGAATTTATTATCAGAATTATCAATAAGTATATTCCTTAAAACAATATTTTCTTTTAAATCAGGATCATCACTAACAATCTTAATAGCCTCTTCACGGGCTTTATCAATAAGAAATTTATTGTTAGGTAAATTGTCTAGTACAAAATCAGGCAATCCGGATTGTCTATATCCTAAAATCTGGCCTGGTCCTCTAAGCTCCAAGTCTTTTTCAGCAATGTAAAAGCCATCATTAGATTTTTGCAAAACACAAAGTCTTTTATTTTCTAATCCATTTTTATCGGGGGTTACCAGGTAACAAAAAGATTTTGTTGATCCTCTACCAACTCTCCCCCTTAATTGATGTAGCTGGGACAATCCAAATCTGTCCGAATTATAAATAATCATAATTGTGGCGTTAGGCACATCAATGCCAACCTCAATTACTGTGGTTGAAACCAATATATTAATTTCATTCTTTAAAAAAGAATTGATTACTTCATTCTTTTCTTGTGAACTTAATTTGCCATGTAATAATCCAACTTTTTTGTTAAAAAAGACCTCTTCTGATAAATGTTTGAATGTTTTCTTTGCAGAGCTTAAATTCATTTTTTCTGAATCTTCTATAAGTGGCAAAATCACATAAGCTTGCTTTCCCTTATTGATCTCATCTTCAACATTCTTGAACAAGTTAGTTAAATCATCTTCTGAAATTATTTTTGTTGTTATGGGAACTCTCCCAGGAGGGAGTTCTGTAATTTGACTCACATCTAAATCACCATAAATAGAAAGCGCAAGAGTTCTTGGAATTGGTGTTGCTGTCATTGATAACAAGTTAGTATTTTCTCCTTTATTTAATAATCTATTTCTTTGAGTAACTCCAAATCTATGTTGTTCATCAATTACTACCATCCCTAATGCATTAAAGATGACTTTATCCTCAAATAATGCATGAGTACCCACGAGGATATCAACTAATCCATTGTTCAAATTAGAGAAAATTTCTTTTCTCTTTTTTTGAGGGGTATTCCCAGTAAGTAGCTCAACAGAAACTAAAAGGGGATTCAAATATTTTAATAAATTTTTATAATGCTGTTCTGCTAATACCTCAGTTGGGACCATAAACGCACCTTGCAAGTTTTTTTCAATGACAAGTAAAAGAGACGCTATTGCAATTATGGTTTTACCGCTTCCTACATCTCCCTGAAGCAATCTAGACATTGGCACGGGGCTAGATAAATCTTTCTTAATTTCATTTAAAACATTTTCTTGAGATTTTGTTAATTCAAAAGGAAAAGTATTTAAAAATTCTTTTAATAAAGATTTCTTTTGAGGTAATTGTTGGGAAGTTGCATTTTTATTCGTCTTTCTTTTTCTAAGTAGGAACTTTATTTGAAGTAAGAATAACTCATCAAAAACCAAACGTTTTTTTGACTCAATAAGTGCCTGCTGAGTTGGTGGAAAATGAATATTAATCAACGATTCTCCTTTTGATAATAAAGATAATGAATCAAGTTGCTTTTTGTTTAAAATTTCTGGATATTGCTTTGCATAAATTAGTACCTTTTTCAAAAGTTTTATAAAACTCATATTTGATAATGCTTCACCTAATGAATACAAGGGTAATATTTTGCCTGAAAAATTAAAATTATCATTGTTATCCTTAAGAATTTCAATCTGCGGATCTACAAACGTTTTGCCATACTCTGTCAATTTAACCTTTCCGGAAATTGCTAATTTGGTTCCAGAAGTATACAAAGATTTTTGAGATGTGAAGAAGGAGTAAGATCTAAATCTTCTTCCTAAAAAAAATTTTGTAACCTTTATTGAAGACGTCTCATCAAAAACGACAATATTCATTATTGATAAATTACTATTTTTTTTACTCTTATGGATATAAAATCTTTTAACGTTTGCGATGCACGTGTATAAATTATCTGGTTTTAAATTTATTATCTTGACTCTATTTGTATAGTCTAGATATGTTCGTGGAAAATAATTAATTAGATCTTTTATATTAAATATCCCTAATTCATTAAGCTTATTTTTATAAACTTTTCCTACATTTTTTATTAATGAAATATCTGCATCAAAGGACAAACTTGCATCAGCTTTATTCAGAAAAACATTATTAGAAATATTATTAGAACTTTCTATTTCTAGAGTTTTACCTAGTTTATAAAGATTTTTTCTTGTATCTATAATTAATCTTTTTCTTTGATTTACATCTAATTTATTGTATTCATTAAATTTTTTAGAAAAATCATAAAATATTCTTAAATATTCGTCTGAGAGATTTAGATTATTTAGATTTTTTAAAGATTCATGCAAATAATCATTAAAATATCTTTCTCTTCCAAGGGTGTTAATAAATTTGTTTTCAGTTTCAATAGTAAGAGATTTTTGAAGAGGTCTTATCCAATCTTTAATTAATTTATTATTATTCCCTCTAATAGTCACATTTGAAAAAAGAGTTATTTTTTCAACGTATTTTATTCAAAGTTATTTCTTTTTGCTTCCAATATGTCTCTTTTTTAACCAAACGCTGAAATTGATTTTTTAGCTCATTTATTTTGTTCCTTTGAATAGAAAGATTTAAATTTTTAAACTCTAACTCAACGGTAGATATATTGAAGAAAATAATGCTTTGAAAATTATTGCCGACTAGTGATGACCGATTTAAGTTTAATTTGAAATTAATAACAAAAGGATATGGATGTTTTATCATAAAATTTTTGCTTACTAAGTAATCAAAGGAATCTTTAGATATCATCTTTTTTATTAGATTTGCCTTGAATAATTCTTGATTAATGTTATATGAAAGATTCAATAGTAAATTTTCCAATGACTTGTCTAATAAATCAAAATTATTAAGAATCTGATTTTTTGGTAAATTATCTTTTTGATTGATATTTTCTTTTTCTTGATATCTTGGTTTTTCCACTTTTTCTTCTCCTATTAATTCAAGCAAGGAGGAAATAAATTGTTTTTCAACTCCTAAATTTTCAAAAATATTGTTTTTAGATAAATAATTATTATGGTGGTTATTATCTAAATCAAGTGATACGAATCTCTCAAAATTATGAGCTTGATAATATTCAGAAGTATTTGAAAAGTCTTCCGCAATTTCTAACTGAGTGGGTTCTTTTAATTGAAAACCATCTTCATATTGAAATTTTTCTGTTTGATCATCCTTTATTTTTGTGGAACTATCCAAAATATTAAGATTAATTTCCTGATTTATATTTTTTTCAATTTCATTAATCTTTAATTGTTCTACTGTTAAAAAGGGCAAATTCGTAAATATTAATTTACTTATTTTTTTTTCAAAAAGACTATAGAGTTCATTTTCATTTAAGAAATTATCATTAATTGTTGGACAACTATATATTCGATTAAGGCCTTTTTCTACAGAGATGAAAAGTAGATCTCTTACTAAATTAAGATAAAGTTCATATTCCCTATAGATTTTTCTAATTAATATTCTTTTTTGTATTTCTGCCCTCTCTAATTGAGAGTTAATTTTATCTAAATCTAAGTAATTATTGAAATTATTCAAATCATTCAAGTGACTAGTTTGTTTGCATTGATGCGACCTCTTCAGCAAAGTCCATCTGATTTTTTTCGATACCTTCTCCCAATGTATATCTTGTAAAGCGTCTTACTTTGATATTTTCCCCAATTTTTGCAGCTGCTTGTTTAACAAGATCCTCAACTGTTAGAGAACTATCTTTAATGTAGGGTTGTGAGAGCAAAACAAGCTCATTAAGTCTTTTTGCTATTCTCCCTTCAACTATTTTTTCTTTAATTTGTTCTGGTTTTCCAGATAAATCATCCCTACCCATTTCAATCTGCTTTTCTTTCTCCACAACATCTTCTGGTATTTCATCAATTGATACATACTCAACATTTGGGCATGCTGCTACTTGCATTGAGACATCCTTCAACAGAGATTGGAATATATCACCTCTAGCAACGAAATCAGTTTCACAATTTAACTCTAGTAAAACTCCTACTCTTGATCCAGTATGAATATAACTACCAATTGACCCTTCGGCCGCTACTCTTCCCGATTTCTTTTCGGCACTAGCAATGCCTTTCTTTCTTAACCATTCCAAAGCTTTATCTATATTCCCTTCAGTTTCGTTAAGTGCTTTTTTGCAGTCCATCATTCCTGCGCCAGTTTTGTCTCTAAGATCTTTTACAAGTTTTGCTGTAATGTTTCCCATTTGAAGTAATAAAAAATAGTGAATAGTAAGTTTTAAATTAGAATTTAATTTTTTCTTTCGGCATTAGAGCCCTTTCTACCCTCATTTATGGCATCTGCAAGTCTTCCTAAAATAAGTTGCACAGATCTAACGGCATCATCGTTACAAGGAATTGGAACTTCACACAAATCCGGATCGCAATTCGTATCCAACATTGATACTAGTGAGATATCTAATTTTCTAGCTTCTAATACTGCATTAGATTCTCTTCTCTGATCAACCAATACAACTACATCTGGTAATCTTCTCATACCCTTAAGTCCACCTAAGTATTTTTGTAATCTTTCAAGTTCTCTCCTTAATACTGCAGCCTCTTTTTTAGGCCTCATTGCTATTGAGCCACTACTTTCCATTCTTTCTAGATCCTTTAATCTTTCAATTCTAGCCTTCATCGTTGTCCAATTAGTCAACATCCCTCCAAGCCATCTTTGATTTACATAAGCAGCTCCACAGCGTGTGGCTTCCTGAGCTACTACATCTGAGGCTTGTTTTTTTGTACCGACAAATAGGAAACGTTTACCGCTTTTTGCAGCGTTTCGCGTCCATTTATATGCATTGTTCATACACAATGCTGTTTTTACGAGATCAATAATATGAACTCCATTTCTCGCGCAATATATATACTTAGACATCTTGGGATTCCAACGTCTAGTTTGATGCCCAAAATGAGCACCAGCTTCCATCATTTCTGATAGTGATACAACAGCCATAATTTAAAAAGGGTTTCGGGTTAGCCTCCATCTGACGGGGAATTAATATTGATAATTCACCCGAAACTGTCAGATGTGTGAATTTTAGTACTAATTACTTTAGCAAGTAATGTGTATTTCTAAAAGTTTTTTATCTTGATTTGGTTAACTCTTTAATGTATATCATATTTAGAGGGATCCTAAGTATCTCAAGTGCAAGTCTATTTCTTTGTGTATTTACTAGGAATCTTAATAAAGGAAGAATTCTATCAACAGTGATTAGTCCTCCCAAGCAAAGGATTTGCCAAAGTAAATTATGGAGAGGAGTAAATTGAATCATAAATCTAACCCTTAAATTTGGATGTTTCTTATAAAACACTAAGGCCATTTTTGCTCTCTCTTTTTCTTGAGCTATTAATGAATTTATTTGTTCGCAATTAAATGGCGGATGCCAATGAAAACCTACTGCATTTGGGCATTTAATTAATTTTGTCCCAATTTTTTTTAATCTTTCTCCAAGTTCTAAATCCTCCCAACCGTAAAGACTAAAAGAAGTATCAAATAATCCCACACTTAAAATCAATTCTTTTGATATCGCTACATTTCCAGTAGCAAAGTATGCAAAAGAAGTGTCAATTATTTTATATTTTTCACTCTGAGGATTTAGAAAATTAGATGTATTGACTACCGAGCCATAGGTAAAACATTTTTTATCATTTTTTCTCCAAGAGGCAAGTAATTTTTCTACGTGGCAATTTATAAAATTGTCTAAAACAATAAGATCACTATCAATGAATATAATAATTTCATATTTTGATTTAATTACTCCAAGATTTCTTCCGAGTGCAGGTCCACCATGTTCTTGCTGAAATAGAATAACGTGTGGGAGATTAGCTTTGTTTTTATTTATCCATGAAGTTGTTCCATCAGTTGATCCATCATCAACTACTATTACTTCATAATTACTGATATTTGTATTTAATTTTTGATTCTCAAGCGCAAATAGACATTTCTCTAATATAGGTAATCTATTGTAAGTCGGTATAACTATACTTACATTCATGATTATGTCTTAAATATGCATCATATATTAAACTCCAAAAGATAAAAATAAAAGATATTCCCTAATCAGCTGCACCGCCATTATTTGCTGTGCCTGTAACGTTTCCACCATCAGGTCTTCCATCAGTTCTTAATTTCCTTTTTTTGAATTTTCTAGCATAGGCTCTATTACGTTCCTGCTTTTCTTTTTTTAGATTCCTTCTCTTAGACATAAAATTTTTAACTTTTAATTATATTAGCTCACTATGTGCACTATATATTTTACCATCTTCCATATTTAATATCCTATCAGCCATATCAGAGATTCTTGGATCATGCGTCACCATAAGTACAGAACAATTTTGCTCTTTTGCTAGTTTCCTTAAAAGGGTTACTATTTCTCTTCCTGTGACACTATCTAAAGCAGAAGTCGGCTCATCAGCTAATAAAAGTTTTGGATTAGCAGATAAAGCTCGAGCAATTGCTACTCTCTGTTTCTGCCCACCAGATAAGTCATTTGGCAACTTTTTATGATGATCTTCTAATCCTACTGCTGACAACCAATTCCGTGCTATTTCACGTCTTTGCAGATATGTTAAACCTTTTATTAAATCGGCGCCCATCTGGACATTTTGTTCTGCTGTTAAACATCTCAGCAGATTGTGACCTTGAAAAATCATTCCAATACTTCTTCTAAGAATCTGACGAGTTTTCCTTGATGCTCCATTTAACTGATTATTTAATACCGTTAAATCTCCACTTTGACAGGTTCTTAAGGCACCAATTAATGTTAAAAGAGTCGTTTTACCACACCCAGAAGGTCCTTTCAAAAGAACCAACTCTCCTTTATCAATATTTAAATTAACGTCATTAAGAACTTGTTTTTTATTCTCATTTTTTCCATAAAAGTGACTCAAATTATTTATTGAGACTGTTTTGAGGTTTTTAACTTTATTTTTTGATTTATTAGCTTTAACCATTTATCTTCAATTGTTAAAAAATTTCAGCAGGATCAGCGTCAACTAATTTACGCATCGCAACAGCGGCGGACCCCATACACATAACTAAAACTAATACGAAAATTAAAATAGTTTTGTCTGCGTCCATTATTATTGGGAGTTTAGTAGAACTTCTTATAACTGAGTAAAGTATTTGACCAGAGAAATAAGCAGGTAAATAACCAAACAGTGCCAACAAAAAACCCTCTCTAGCTACAACAAAGAAAAGGGACTTAAGTCTATACCCCATTGCCAATAAGGTAGCGTACTCTGGGAGGTGATCTGTAACGTCACTATAAAGAATTTGATAAACAACCACACACCCTACAACGAAACCCATCAATGCTCCCAAACTAAATATAAAACCTATTGCAGTACTATTTTTCCAATAATTCTTCTCAAATTCTATAAATTGATTTTTTGTAAGAACCCTTACATCATTTGGTAGTGAGTTATTTAATATCCTTGAAATCAATTCAGGATCAGATCCTTTTTTTAGCTTTACCAAACCAATTTCTATACTGCCAGGAGGATTAGCAGGAAAAAGTCTTAAGAAGGTTTCTCGACTAGTTATCAAATTACCATCTGCGCCAAAAGATGGTCCCAACTCCACAAGGCCCTCAACAATTACTCTTTTACCAGCAACCTCAGTCTCAACTTTTTTTTCAGATAAGAACCATTCTTCAATCGGTCCAAATTCAGGTCTAGATAGTTTGTCAAAAAGAACTCTTGATGGATTTCTCAATTTATAAGCTTTCTTTGAGAATCCCTCATCTAAAAGAAGTGAATCGGAGGGATTAAAACCTAATGCAAGAATTGATCTAGTTTTAAGATTTTCGGGATTTCTCCAAAGTAAATAATTTAGATTAACGGGAGCAGTTTTTTCAACATCCTCTACTGCGAGAGTTTGAATTAATCTTCTTTTTGGGAATCCACTCATGCTTATAGAACTTTTTGATCTGGGACTTATTAAAACAAGATCTGCATCTAGAAGTTTATGAATAGTTACGCTCGTATCAAATAGACCATCTCTAAAACCTAATTGCATAAACATCAAAATCCCTGCAAAACTGATTCCGGCAATGGCTACTGCTAACCTTAATGGTTGCCTAGTTAATAACAACCAAGCTAATGGTATTTTTCTAAATTTTAAAAAAGAAAAACTCATTAGGGAATAAATTTTGCAATCACTTTCATTCCTGCATAGTTTTGAACGATATCTATAGAATCTTGATCTAGTTTTACTAGTACCTCGATAATTCGTGAATCAGCATCCCCTGTTGGATCAGTCGATAGAACTTTTCTTTGTTTTACCTGTGGACTAATCCTAATCACCTTTCCCTTAAGATTTTTTTGGAAACCTCCATTCTCACTGCTCAATTCAACATTCTGAGAGATATAGACCCTATCGATGTCTGATTCATAAACCTCTATCAAAGCTTCCATTTTTTGACTAGAACCAATATCCAAAATCCCTTCATTTTGAGGCCTTTCACCAACTCTCGTGTTTATTCCAAGGATAAAACCATCGATTGGACTCCTTAGTTTTGAATTAAATAGATCTATTTTGATGTTTTTTTGATCTCCGATAAGGTTTATTTTCTGTTTTTGCAATTTTAATAATTCATCTTTTCTCTGTGAAAACTCTACAAACGAATATACATCTTTGTTCAAAGCCAACTCATACCTTTGAATTTGATCTTTCTTTAGGGTAATTTCTTCGTTAATAGTATTAATTAGATTTTCGTTTCTTTCAAGATCAGCGATTAATTTTTCTCCATTTTCAAAGATTGCAAGGATATCACCTTTTTTTACGAAATCCCCTTCATTTATTAAAATTTCGACAATTCGGGGGGAAGAGCCAAACTGACTTATTGGAGCTGCCAATTGTCTAATCTCTCCCGAGGGAGAAAGTTGACCAAGTGCCGCAACAGCTTTAATAGGAGGTATGAAATCTGAAGTTATTTCCTCTTTAAATTTTGAACTAGATTTATTATTTCCAGAACAGGAAATAACACCAAGAGATATTGGTGTAAATAATAAAAAATAAATAAATAAATTTTTGAATATTTTTAATTTCATTAAAAATCGAAGAGTACCGTTTTTATGTAGTTATTGACCCATTTTTCATCAAAATATTTCAAAAGAACCATGCTAGTCTTCTCATTTTTCATTTGTTGAACACAATAATTTTTTTGAAAATCTATTCTCTCTTGGATAATTTCCTCATTAACTTCCGGTTTAGCTCTCTTACTTAATTTGATAAGAATAGTGAGGTATTGATCCACAACTCTACAAAAATCATTTTTTTCAGATTTACTTTTTAAGGAAGCAAAAAATACATTATTAGAAAAAATCCCCCCCCATTTAGGAATCTCTCTCATAGACGTAAAAGAACTTTTATCAACTTCAGAAAGTAACTTTTCGTATTTCAAACCTTGATTTTGTGATGCCGGCGATAAATCAACAATGGCAGCAGAAACAATATCATTTATTTTTACCAAATCCATCCCAAAAATTGGGATATCAAACTTTGGATCAGGGAAAAAAACGCAGTGTAATATTTTAAGATTCTTTGAAAATTCTGCTACTTCAATATGTAACTTTCTAAAACCTTTTGCTTTATGAAATTCATTTTCAATATAAAATTCTCTGCCAATTTCTTTAGATATTATGTTAGTTAGTTTTGGATCAATTTTTATACTCTTAAGGTCCACAAGCATGGATCTATGCTCTCTAATATTTTGTAACAAATCCAAAATAAGAGGGTCAGTTAATTTTGTTTTAGTTAAAGATTCAGACAACAAGGCTAAAAAGTACCAAAATAGAATTTAAAGAGAGAACAGAAATGAAAGTAGGAGACGTTAACTACTACACCCATTCAAGCAAAACTAGATGTGTTTTTGTGGACAATAAAGAATTGCCGCTTATAAGCATTGATATTTGGTGCAAAGCAGGTTCTTCATTTGAGGATGTTGATAAAAATGGCACTGCTCATTTTCTAGAACATATGATTTTTAAAGGATCTAACAAAATAATGCCAGGTGAGTTTGACCATAAAATTGAATCACTAGGCGGAATAAGTAACGCTTCAACTGGTTATGATGATGTACATTACCATGTCTTAGTTCCACCCAATAACTTTAAAGAATCACTTGCTCTTTTGACAAATATTGTCGTTGCTCCAGATTTTAATCCTGATGAATTTATAAAAGAAAAAGGGGTAGTTATTGATGAAATAAAACAACAAAATGATCAGCCTGAAGAGAGACTATTTAATTATTTTTTGAAAAGGGTTTGGTTAAGTCCTAATTATGCCAATTCGATCTTGGGAACTGAACATAGTATTAAAAACTTAGAGATAAATGACCTTGTGAAATTTCATAGCAAACATTACACTACCGAAAAAATTTGTATTGCAATTGCGGGGAATCTCTCCGATGAAATTTATAAAATTTTTGAAAAAAGTGATTTATCTGGCATAAAAGAAAGTCCAAATTTAATAAATCTAAAAAATAAACCTTCTTTAAAAATAAGAAATGGTAGAGAGTCAGTTAAGTTTGATAATTTAGAGTTTTCAAGAATATTTATGGCTTGGTTTATCCCAAACCTAAATGATCAAAAAAATATTATTGGACTTGAGATATTAGCATCTATACTCTCTGTTGGAAGAAACAGCAGATTAGTTAAAATTTTAAAAGAAGATAGTAATCTTGTTGAATCGGTATATGTAGATGTAAATGCTGGAGAATTAGGAGGATTATTTATAATGGAAGCAAGTTGTGAGTCTAAAGATATTGATTTAGTAGAAAAGCAAATTAATAAAACAATAGATGAAATCTCAAATAGTAAAGTCTTGGCTTTGGATGAAATAAAAAAAGCAATAAACATTGTTAAAAGTAACTATATCTTTAATTTAGAGACATCTACACAACTCTCTTCATTCTTTGGAAATGAACTTCTTTGGGGGAGAAAATCTTCAATAAATAATTTAGAGAGTCATTTAAAATATTGGAATGATTTGGATAACTTCAAAGAGATCACAGAATATATCCGTGGAGATAAATTTACATTAGTTGCATCCCCTGGTAAATGTTAAAAAAATATTTTTTAAATAATAAAAAAAGAAATTTTTCAACTGCTTCAATTTGGATTAAAGGGGGTAGTAATATGGATAGTACTGGCAAAAAAGGGATAAACAAGATCCTTTGTTCATTACTTACCAGAGGATGTGAAGGTTTTAACAATTTCACTCTCTCTGAATATATTGAGTCCTATGGAGCAGAATTAAATCAAGAAATATTTGAAGATGGTATTTCAATAAGTATTAAATCCGTAAATGAACATTTCAGCAAATTATTCCCTTTATTAGACTTAATAATTAATAAACCAATCCTCTCGGAAACTGAATTTAAAAAAGTAAAAAAATCTTCTATTGATCACATTAAAAAAGATAGAGAGAATCCATTCAATGTCTGTTTTGAAAAATGGAGAAAAATTGTTTACTCAAATCATCCTTATGCCTTTAACACAATAGGTAATACTAATGATGTCTCAAAGATTACCTATGAAGATGTTTTGGTTGAGTTTAAAAATTTAAAAAATAGAGAAAAGTATTTAATTTCAAATAATCCCGAAATAAATGGAGAAAATTTTGGAACACTTGAAAAAAAAATCTTAAAAGAAAAATTAGATATTTTAAATCATAATTTAAATACTTCGAATAGATTTGATTACATTAATAATGATTCAAATCAAACAATAATGATGATTGGGGACCAAACTTGCTCGCGAAGAAGTAGTGAATATTTTCCTCTTAAGGTTTTGGAGTCATATTTATCTTATGGAATGAGCGCTGCTTTATTTAAACTTTTTAGAGAAAAACATGGTATCACTTACGATTTAGGTGTTTATTATCCTATCAGGAGTGGAAATGCCCCATTTTTAATTTATTTATCTGTATCTAATGATCAAGCACTTTTTGCTTTTGAACTTTTATCAACACTATGGAAAAATTTACTTTTAGATCCTTTGACTGATGCTGAAATTTTTTTAGCAAAAGAAAAACTAAAAGGTTCTTTTTTATTAGGAAATCAATCACTAGATGAAATTTTACAAAGAAAGATACAGTTAATTAGTTATGGTATCTCACCAATTTCTGAGAACGATTTAAATTCAAAAATAGAGGAAATTTCTTCGTTAGATATTTTGAAATTAACTAATAAGTATTTTTCAAAACCTTTTCTGAGTATTTCTGGAAATAAAAATATATGTTTAGAAATTTCCAATAGATGGAAGAAAAACTTTTAGATTAATTTTTATCAATCTTATCAATATCTATTAAAAACGAACCTCTCCTAAACTTTACTTCAACAGTATCTGGTGATTTAATTGAAAGGATTTCACCAATTTCATCAATTGCCACTAGATCAGGTGGTCTTAACATCGGCATATTATCTGACGTCTTCAAGTAAGAAACCGGCGCAATCAACTTAACCTTATCGTTGATCTCAAATTTCATTTTTAAATTTAGATACATTAAAGAGTAGTATAAGCATAAAGTTAGAGAAAATATCAACGAAATGCACTGATTCATTCTAGAATCCTAGAATTGACTTTCTACAAATTAATGAATCAAAAATTTAAAACATTAATTTTATGGGCTTTACCTATACTTTTAGTAATAGCACTTTCCTACCAATTTTTATCTTCAAGCAACGTTGATTCGCTCAAATCTAATGGCACTACTGTTGCACCAAGAAATTCAGCGGTAGCAAGAGTTAGTTATGGCAGATTTTTAGATTACATTAATTCGGGAAGGGTTACATCTGTTGATATCTTTGAGGGAGGCAGAAATGCAGTTATAGAGACAATAGATTCGGATTTAGATAATAAAGTGCAAAGGTTGCGTGTAGATCTTCCCGGCTTAACTCCAGAACTTATAAATATCTTAAAAAATGAAGGAATCAGTTTTGATGTCCATCCAGTTAAAACAGCCCCTCCTGCTCTAGGAATTTTGGGTAATTTACTCTTCCCAGCTATCTTAATTGGAGGTTTAATTTTATTGGCACGAAGATCAAATGGTATGCCTGGAGGTCCTGGCCAAGCAATGCAGTTTGGGAAAACAAAGGCAAGATTCGCAATGGAAGCTGAAACAGGAGTTGTTTTCGATGATGTTGCAGGTGTTAATGAAGCTAAACAGGATTTGCAGGAAGTTGTTACTTTTCTGAAAAAACCAGAAAAATTTACTTCTGTAGGAGCAAAAATTCCAAAAGGAGTTCTTTTGGTAGGACCTCCTGGAACTGGTAAAACCCTTTTAGCAAAAGCAATTGCAGGTGAAGCAGGTGTTCCATTTTTCTCATTATCAGGTTCTGAATTTGTTGAAATGTTTGTTGGTGTCGGTGCTAGTAGAGTTAGAGACCTTTTCAAAAAAGCTAAAGAAAATAGTCCTTGTTTAATTTTTATTGATGAAATTGATGCTGTAGGAAGACAAAGAGGTGCTGGTATTGGCGGAGGTAATGATGAGAGAGAACAAACTCTCAACCAATTGCTTACTGAAATGGATGGTTTCGAAGGTAATAGCGGCATAATAATAATTGCAGCCACAAACAGGCCCGATGTTCTAGACTCGGCTTTAATGAGACCTGGCAGATTTGATAGACAGGTAACTGTAGACGCTCCTGATATCAAGGGCAGACTATCAATATTAGAAGTTCATGCTAGGAATAAGAAACTTCAAGAGGATTTAACACTTGAAAGCATCGCGAGAAGAACGCCAGGTTTTACTGGAGCAGATTTAGCAAATTTATTAAACGAGGCTGCTATATTAACCGCCAGGAGGAGAAAAGACTCTATAAGTATTTCAGAAATTGATGACTCTGTAGATAGGATTGTCGCGGGAATGGAAGGTTCTCCATTAACAGATGGTAGAAGTAAGAGACTAATTGCTTATCATGAAGTTGGCCATGCTCTCATAGGTTCACTAGTAAAAGCACACGATCCTGTTCAAAAAGTGACTGTTATTCCAAGAGGTCAGGCTAAAGGATTAACTTGGTTTACGCCAGATGATGAACAAACTCTTGTTAGTAGGGCTCAACTAAAAGCGAGAATAATGGGTGCTTTAGGAGGAAGAGCTGCTGAAGATGTAGTTTTTGGAAAAGGTGAGATTACAACAGGAGCCGGAGGTGATTTCCAACAGGTTGCTTCTATGGCCCGCCAAATGGTTACCAGATTTGGAATGAGTAATTTAGGTCCGATAGCTTTAGAAAGTGGTAATCAAGAAGTATTTGTTGGCAGAGATTTAATGACTAGAAGTGAAGTTTCTGATTCAATCTCTAAACAAATAGATGAAAGTGTAAGAGTTATGGTCAAAGACTGTTATAAAGAAACATACGATATAGTAAGCAAAAATAGAGAAGCTATGGATAAGATAGTTGACCTATTAATCGAAAAAGAAACATTAGATGGTGAAGAATTCGTAAGTATTCTTTCTAATTTCACCAAAATTCCTGAGAAAGAGAGAACTCCTCAACTATTAAGCTAAATTTTAATAGGTTTCTTATCTAATACTAAATCAATTAAGCCGTAGTCAACTGCTTCATTTGGGGACATATAGAAATCTCTATCAGTATCTTCTTTGATAGTGTCATAATCCTTTCCGGTTCTCTCTGATAATTCAGTATTAAGTCTCTCTTTTAAAAAAAGAATTTCATCCGCTTGAATTCTTATATCACTCGCTTGCCCTCTAGCACCTCCAAGTGGTTGATGAATCATTATTCTTGAATGTCTAAGGCTACTTCTTTTACCTTTAGTACCCGCCGCAAGCAAAAATGCACCCATACTAGCTGCTAAGCCTACACAAACTGTATGGATGTCAGGCTTAACGTGTTGCATTGTGTCAAAGATCCCCAATCCATCATACACAGATCCACCTGGTGAATTTATGTACATATAAATGTCTTTATCTGGATCCTCTGCTTCAAGAAATAATAATTGAGCAACAATTCTATTAGCAGTTTCACTAGTAACTTGTTCACCCAAAAAGATTATCCTTTCTCTTAAAAGTCTCGAATATATATCAAAGACTCTTTCACTACCGCCAGATTCTTCTAATACTAATGGAATCATAATAATATTTATCTGTTTATTAGATATTAACGATATTGAGTCAACATACGCTAACCTTATTAAGGTTTACATATAAAAAATTGAAAGAAAAATTGACTGTTTCAGATAGCAAAAAATTATTTCATGAAAAATTCCCCTACGTTATTCCGGGTTTATATAAAAGAATAGTTGATGAAATGCTTGTCGAACTAAATCTTCTAAATCATCAGAATGAATTCGCCCAAGATTATCTCTTTTGTATTGGTCTAACAGAAACATTCAAAGAATTAATGAAAGGATACAAACCTGAGAAACATTTGGATCTTCTTTTTGAATCTTTATGTAGTTCTACAAATTTTGAATCGAAGGAAATTAATGAAATATCTGAAAAATCTCAAAAGGAATTCAAGGATAAAATATCTAAAGATATTTTGAAATTATTAATAGAAAAAAGTAATTCTAAACTCTATCCTTCAAGGATTTTGAACTTAGGGATATATATATTAATTTCAAACGCCCAAGATCTCAAAGATAAAGATGAATCAGAGACAAACAAGATGATTTCTGATATTTTTGAAAAATTAAACTTATCTTCTAACAAAGCAGAAAAAGATATTGGAATTTATAAAAGCAGTATATCAAAAATGGAACAAGCAAAAGAATTAATTGAAGAGCTCAAAAATAAAGATAAGAAAAAAGAACAAATACAATAATATCTATTTTTTTAATCTTTTTTTATCTTTCCAAGAGACATAGGATATATAAATTACAGAGAATGTTATGAATATGAGTAAAACAAACGATGTTAAGATTAGAAACTTACTAAAATAGACTTCATAAGTTAAAAATGAAATCATATATCAATGGAACCATCACCATTTCTTCCCCAAACAACCATGGCAATTGAAAAAGTAAAAATTGCTGCCAATGCTGCCCAACCTATTTGAAAGATCATTTAATTTAAATCGCTAATATAAATATAACAGAACTTCAAAAGTTTTAATCATTTTTAAGCTAAAATTAATTTCTCATAAACAAAATTTTCGCAATAGAATAGAGATAAATCTAAATTGGGAAGGTTAGTATTAAATCATAGTACAAATTTAGAAGGTCTAATTCCAATACTCCAAAAGTTAGCGCTGGACATTAATATCAAAACAATAACTCCTGCTGCTATATCAAGAGTTAGGGGAAGATCTTCAAAATTGATAATTAGATTATCAGTTAAAACTATAAACGGTTATAAAGCAATAGCGAGAAAGGGTAAAACAGCTCAAGAAGTCTTTATATCTACAGACTTAAGTAAAGATGAATTAAAACAAATTATAGATATTTATAATAGAGGTAATTAAATAATAGAGAAACAGAAAACAGCCAGGAGAGTAACAATGAAATTGGGATTAAATTTATTTTTGTTTTTATTGGCTCTTTTTTCATTTACTAATGAATCTTTTTCACTTACTGACTACCAAATAAAAAGATATTGCAAAAAAGAGAAAAGTGTATCCTTATGTATAAAAGATTTAAAGGAGAAAAGATCTAATCTACAAAAGGGAAAGTTTATTGAAATACCCATAGCACCTTACAAACGGTAATTAGAAATTAAATTTAAATTTCAAATTCTGATTCGAAAAGATTAAAAGCATTTTGATAGCTTGTGAGAAGTTCTTCTGAATTATCAGAAAATCCTTGTCGTTCATAATCTTCTTTTAATTCATCATATAAGTAAACTACTTTGTTAAAAGCACTCATATATTCTTTTTGAATGTCTTCATCATCGATATCATAGATTTTTGCCAATACTAATTCGACATTTTTTTTTGATGAATATATTTTTCTCTCAAAATCTTTATTTAACTTCCTTCTTTTTTTTGCCATTTAAAATTTTTAAATACAATAAAATACAAATTAACAATAATCAAATTTCTAGATAAATTAAATTAAAACTTATAAAATAAAAATATAGTTTCCAAATCAAAATAAAACCTCTACATTCCAAATAAATCATTCGATGATATGAGTAAAAAAGAAACAACTAATCCTAAAGAGGTTAGAAACAAAAACTATGAAGCTACGAAAATGAATACTTACGAAAACTCAAAGAAAAAGAAAGATCTTCCATGGTGGGTAGAGTTATTATTTGTTCAAATAGGATTGCCAGATAAATTACTAATAAAAATATTAAAAGCAAAAAAAATATCTAAAGAACTTTTTAAAAATGATAAAAAATTATTATTAACATTTTTGTTTGTAATTACTATATTGGCATATTTTTATCCAGTTATTAAACATGCAAAAAACAAATTAGATTGTGAAGGGATTGCTAAAAATTATATTATTAAAAATAAAAATACAATCGGAATTAATAATCGGGAAATAAAAATGTTATCTACAAATTTTTGTTATGGTGGCGAAGAAATCTATGAAATAGAAAATTTTAAAAAATAAATTTTAAATTATTATCTATAAGTAACCATCCCAATATTATGATAGTTACTTTAGGTTTAATAAATTTTAAATTTCATTCCTATGACTGATATAAAACTTAAGAAAGAAAACGTAAAAATGCATTTAAAAGATTTAAGGCAAAACTTAAAGAAAATGCATTTAGAAGTTACGGAAGAATTAATATTACCGAAGCCAGATGATGTAAAAAAATTGATGCGCAAAATGGATAACCTTTTAGAATTAATAGAATCAAAATAAACTATAATTTAATTAATTTCGGCAACATCAAAAGTTAAAAAAATGAAAATAATAAAACAATTTCCTCAAATAATTATTATTGCAATTTTCTTAAGTTCTTGCAGGACATCAATCAATAAAGAGTATCCCATAAAAAATTTGGAAAAAAATAGTGATGTTAATCCTAATTTAGAAAAGCAAAGAATGGAAATAAATTTTTCTTGTGGAGAGGACGGTATTTCAGAATACTTAGATGATGGATGGAATATTTTAAAAGAATATTCCCAAGAAAAAATTTGTTCTTGGAAATCTGTTCCTGCCACAAAAGATTGTAATATGGAAAATGATAAAGGATGTAAAATAACAAAGCCCGATAAAATAGGTGAAGAGAAATTTTATTTATTAGAAAAATAATTTAATATATGACTCCAAAATCAGAACATTTAGTGGATTTAATTTTTAAGAAATTACAAAGCTATAAAAATAAAAAAATATTTTTAGAAAAAGAAAGTCTGAATAAATTTATTCTTTTACTTTTCAAAGAAAACTGAATGCAAGACTTATTAAACTTAACTGCTATAGTGTAATAAATTTTTAATAAATAAAGATATGGATAATTTTTCTTCATTAACCTTTATTTTGGCAATTATTTTTATTTTAAGTCTTTATTTTTTGTTAAGGGTAACTTCCAGTAAGAAGAATTAGAAAATATTCTTACATTATTTTTAGATTATAGGATCATCTCTTAGAAGTAAAACTGTATGCTTATTTAAACCATCGTTAATCCATTCCTTATATTCTTCTATAATGCAATCTTTATCTGAATTATCCAGTAGATTAATTCTTTTTTTTGCATTATCTAAAGCCAATTTAATACAAAATTTATAATCTTTGGAGTTTTCTTTCATAGGTTTTTTTTGAATATTAGTATGATTAAATACTTTTTCTGTATTTAAAATTACATTAATTGGCGTTGTATTGATAAGAGTATCAAGCAATACGGAAGAATTTTTAATATATTTGTGATAATAAAATTTTTTAAAATCCTATGTCATACGAAGCAGGTAGTAAAGAATGTAGACATTTAATTGAAGCCAAGGAAAGCCTTCTATCAGCATTAGATGCGTTAAGCAATATAAATTCAACCGATCTGATACAAATACAAATTAAAGAAATTTACAATAAATTAGAACAGATGCACGATAATCGAAAAAAAATAGAATCAGCTACAAATTATCTTTAATATCTACAAATTATCTTTAATATCTCCAAATTAACCATTTTTTTTTTCAAAAATGGTTTTTTATCTTTGTTACTCTTTTGTCTGATAATAAATTCAATAAAGCATCAAGTTGTGCATGTACTTCCTTTGCTTCATTAAGATCTGGCAACAAATCTTCTTTGATAAGCATTTGATGCATCTCTCTAAGCTCTAACCTTATATATCTAAGGTGAGAACATACTTCCTCTCTCTTAGTTGCACTCATATTTCCTTAATATTCTTTACATTATACAATACGGTCTTTTTTTGAATCCCATATCAATATTGTTAAATTGAAAAATTATTTCAAACCTAATAACATATCAAAATCTTTTAAAGTCGATTTGTAGTAATATATCCTTCATGAAAAAGAAAAAATCAAAAAAAAATCAAACTAATTCAAATTTAAAAGATCAAAAATTAGGTCAAACAAAAAATTCTGCGAAATTAGTACTGTTTGTTTTTGGAATAGGTCCAATTATTGGCATAATAATTTTTTTATACAGTAAGGGGTTTTTTAATTCACCAAATATTTAAATCTTAAGCAATTAATATAATTTTAAATAATTTATTTTTAAAAATTACTTTTAATAAAATTTAAAATAATTATTGAAATTTTTTTAATGAAAATACCCTAAATTCTGCCATCTTTCTAGCATTTTCTGGATTAGATATTAAAAAAGGGTGGTCTGATAAAAGTTCAAATACCTTATCTATCTTTAAACGTATATCATCACAATCAATATTTCCCCATTCCTCATCAAATGACATTGCAAAGCTATCAGCATTATCATAAAGTTTATCTTTCATAATATTTGGAATTTAAATTAAGAAAATTTCAGAAATCCGACCCAATCTGAAAGAGTCATTAGAAGAAACATATGAAACTATCTTCATGACTATTTGAGAAATAACTTTGTATGAATGTTCTATAAAATTATACTTTAAACTCATTATTTAAATTTATAAATAAGTACTATTAATCAAAATCTAATTTGATTTGACAGAAGTGTTACAATATTGACATATAGAAAGACTCATGGAAAATAAAGTTAAAAGAATAGGTTACCTCCCTAGAAAAAGAGTACTTGAAATTATTGACGAAATATCCAAGAGCGAATCTATAAGTAGATCTAAGGTAGTTGGAATATTAGTAGAGGAAGCATTAGATGCCAGAGGAATTGCGAATTTTGGATATAGTAATATCAGTAAGTCAAATATATACAAGTCGGATAATTTTAAAGATGTCCAAAATGAGAATGCCCACTTAAAAGATGCTGAAGACGAATTTGTTGATGATAGTGGTTACACAGTTTCATCTCGCAAAACTTTAGACCGCTCAATATCTTCCGCAGATATTGAATTAGCAAATAAAATAAATATTCTTAAGGAATCAGGATTAATATGACTTTTATTGAGTAATTATTTTATTTTTTTATGCATAACATTGGATCTTTGTTTATTCTTAGTCAAGAATAATATTCTTTTTACATAATTCGAATATTAAATCCTTTCTAATATTAATTTTGTAATTAAACAATGAAAGATATTAAATGTCCTTCATGCGGCAAAACATTCCGAATTGATCCAAGCAGTTTTGAAGAAATTCTTCATCAGATAAAAGACGAAGAATTTAACAAACAAATAAAAGAAAGACTTATTTTGGCTGAAGAAGACAATAAAAAAGCTTTAGAAATTTTAAAACGTGAGTTAAAAATACAGTTAATAGAGCAAGATCGAATTAAAGAGTCTGAAATCCAAACTCTTGAATCTAAATTAAAAATAGCTGAAGAAAAGAAAACAAATGCCCTTAATGATTTAAAAAATCAAGCAACAAATAAAATTAATTCATTGAATAATGAATTAATCAAGTTGAAGGATGAAATCAAAACCCAGTCTTTAATTTCAGAATTATCTTTAAAAAACAAAGTTAGTGAAGCTGTTACTAATTTAGAAAAAGAGAACTCATCATTAACAAATTCCATTGAAAAGATGAGGCTTGAACATTCAATTAATGAAAAATTAATTGAAGAGAAGTTTAAAAGCAAAATTAGTGAAAGGGACCTCACTATTCAGGAGTTAAGAGAAATGAAATCCAGATTATCTACAAAGATGGTCGGAGAAACATTAGAGATCCATTGCGAAACCCAATTTAATCTGAATCGTGCCACTGCGTTTAAAAACTCATATTTCGAGAAGGATAATGATGCCACTTCTGGAAGTAAAGGTGACTATATATTTAGAGAATTTGATGAAAATAAAACTGAAATAGTTTCTATAATGTTTGAAATGAAGAATGAAAGTTTGAATGGAAATAATAAAAGAAAAAACGAAGATTTTTTAAAAGAATTAGATAAAGATAGAAGACAAAAATCTTGTGAATATGCAGTACTCGTATCGCTTCTAGAAGCAGATAGTGAACTATATAATGCAGGAATAGTAGATGTTTCTCATAGATTCCCAAAAATGTATGTCATAAGACCGCAATTTTTCTTGCCAATTATTTCTCTGCTAAGAAATGCCTCTATGGAAACCTTAAAATACAAATCAAAAATTGATTTAATGAAACGCGAGAATTTTGACATAACTAATTTTGAAAATACTCTTCAGCAATTCAAAAATGCAGTTAGTAAAAATGTTTCACTGGCCCAAGATAGATTTAATGATGCAATTTCAGAAATTGATAAATCAATAATCCATCTACAAAAAACTAAGGAAGCTTTAGTTCTTTCAAAAAAACATCTTTTATCCGCCGATAACAAATCTCAAGATTTGACAGTCAAGAAATTAACAAGAAATAACCCAACCATGAAGAAAAAGTTTAATGATTTAAATAATTTTGAAGATGAAGTAGCCTAATTAAAAAAGTTATTGAAATTAATAATAGTTAAAAATATATTTAATTTATAAATTATAAATATACTATAAATAATAAATAACATAGTAAAGAAAATAATGCCCATCAACACACCTATTTTCAGTATCGCCAAAGATATGAATATCGAAAGTAATAGAATATTATTAGCCTGCAAGAAACTTGGAATCAATGCAAAAGGTGCGACAAAAAGATTAAATGAAGAAGAATTAGAAAAAATTAAAAGTTATTTTGAAACTGGCAAAAATGTATCAGATGAAGTGATCAATTTAAATAAAGTTAAAACCAAAAGTAGTTCTAAAAAAATAGCGGAAAAGGTAAAGATAGAATATTTCCCAAACAGACTTATTCGCAAATCTTAAATAAAAATAATTTTTTTTAATTACTTAAAGGAATAAGCCACAGAAGGAAAAGATAATAATTTATCATAAGTAAAAATACTTACAATGAGTATAAGCAAAATTTTAAATTCTCTTGATAAATCTTGGGAAAGAGACGATATTCTTTTAAATATAAAGAAGGGATTAGGAACTGATAAAATAGTTAATGAATTTCTTGTGAAAAACGAAAGAAAAATTAAAGAATTAAATTCTTTATTAAGACCAGAAGATATTGATTTATTAAATCAAGTAGAACAACTTTCAACTTGCGAATCTAAATTAATAAATGAAATTAAAAATTTAAATTACTTAAGAAATAATGAAAATCATCACGTTCTGAATCAGAAAAATATTATGCCCTCTAATAGAGTTTCTCTTAACAAAATTAGTTCATTCATGATTAATTGGAGTAACAAATTTGTAGTTATTGCTTTACTAACAATTTCAGCTATAGCTTTATCAAAACAAGCGTGGGCATAATTAGCTAAATTAACTTCATTGTAATAGATGTAGTTTTGAGAACTAAACAAGAATATTTAATTAGATATAAAGATGGAAATCTTTATTGTGAACTTGCTGATATTTGGATTGATCCAAGCAAGCCCGTAAAAAAGGCATTAATAACTCATGCTCATTTTGATCACTTTACATTTGGCTGTGAAGAATACATTTCTACTAAAGAAACTGCCATACTTCTTAAAGAAAGAGTTGGAGATAATATCAAAATTAAGACTTTTGAATATGGAGAAGAATTTAAGATAAATGGCATTAATATTTCTTTTCATCCATCTGGTCACATCCTTGGATCTAGTCAAATAAGGTTTATTTTTGCTGAAGAAAAATGGCTAATTTCAGGTGACTTTAAGCTGCAAAAAGATCAGACTTGCAAACAATATGAACTAGTAAAAACTGATTATTTAATAAGCGAATGTACTTTTGGTTTACCAATATTTAAGTGGAATGAATCCAATAAAATAGCAAATGATATTTCAAAATGGATAACTAATTCACCAGAAAAAACTTCTTTACTTTTCTGCTATTCACTTGGAAAAGCTCAGAGATTGTTAAACGAAATTAGTCAAACAAATTTTAAAGGCAATATTTATTCCCATGGCAGTATTCACAAAATGAACAATATTTATAGGGAACTTGGAATTGATATTAAAGATACTATAAAAATTGAAAATAAAAAAAAGATAGATGAACTTAAAGGTAGTCTAATATTATTACCACCATCTTTAAGTAAGGGTTCTTATTTAAAAAATTTCAAAAATATTCAAACAGCTTTCGCGAGTGGATGGATGTCAATAAGAGCTCTAAGAAAAAGATCAGGATATGATAAAGGATTCGCAATCTCTGATCATGCGGATTGGGATGGAATTCTGGAAGTAGTAAAAAAGTCTGAAGCAAAAAATGTATTTTTTCATCATGGAGATAGTGAAGCCTTAAGTAAATATTTAGTTGAAAAGGAATCAATAAATGTCCTTTTATTCGGTAAATAAATATGAGCTTAAAAAAGTTTTCAGAATTATTTGGCGATCTAGATTCAATTAATAGTACAAATAATAAAGTTGAAGTTTTAAAGAATTATTTTTTATCTAATGATCCAATAGATAATTCATGGACAATATATTTACTAACTGGAAAAAGTAATAAGAGATTTATTAGTGGAAGATATTTAAAAAATCTTTTTTCTCAAATATATGACTATCCTCAATGGTTAATTGATACATGTTATTTAAAAGTTGGTGATTCTGCTGAGGTAATAACGTTATTACTTAAAAATAAAACTAATACTAAAAAAACGAAATTATCAAATATAAGTCTCAATGAATTATTAAGCGAAACAATACCTGCATTATCAAAACTTAATGAGGAGGAGAAAAATTTAGAAATTAAAAATCTTTGGGAAACATTGCCTGAAGATAACCATCTAATTTTTAATAAAATTCTTACAGGAACTTTTAGAGTAGGAGTCTCTATCGGATTAATAACAAAATCAATATCAAAACTAATTAATATTGAGGAAGAGATTATTTCTCATAGGTTGATGGGTGATTTTAAACCTTCAATTGATTCATATGAATTTTTAATTAACAAGAATATAAATCTTCAAGAGTTAAATTCCAAACCATATCCATTTCTTCTAGCAAATACTATTGAAGATAAAATCTTCAATAGTTCAATAAATGATTTTCAATTTGAATGGAAATACGACGGTATAAGGATGCAATTAATTAAAAGATCAGGAAATGTTTCTTTGTGGACAAGAGGGCAAGAATTAGTAAATGAATCTTTCCCAGAATTAGTAGAGAAAATGTCATATATAAAAGATGATTTTGTTCTTGATGGGGAATTATTAGTTTGGAACTTTAAAGAACAAATTGCCTTTGATTTTTCTATACTTCAAAAAAGAATAAATAGAAAGTCTCCTACTAGATCAATCCAAATAAAATATCCAATTATTTTTATTGCTTATGATCTTTTAGAGATTAATGGGAGAGATATAAGAGAAATTAAATTAGAAAATAGAAGAATTGAGTTAGAAAAATATTTTTCAAAATGGAAAATTAAAACTCAGAATAATATCTCTGATATTTTCAAAATATGTGATTTAATCTTTCCTAAAGATTGGCCTGATGCTTTAACTTATAAAGAAAAATCTCGAGAAAATAATACTGAAGGATTAATAATTAAGAAAAAGACTTCTATATACTCCTCTGGTAGAAAGAAAGGTATTTGGTGGAAATATAAAGTTGATCCTATGCAACTGGATGCTGTTCTAATTTACGCTAAGGGCGGTAGCGGTAGAAGAGCAGGTTTGTATACAGATTACAGTTTTGCATTATGGAAAGACAAAGAATTAATTAAATTTGCAAGTGCATATTCTGGTTTAACGAATATTGAGATTAAAGAGTTAGATAAATGGATAAGAAAAAATACAATAGAAAAATTTGGTCCTGTTAGATCGTTAAAACCAGAAATGGTATTCGAAATATCTTTTGAAAAAATACAAATTTCTAAACGTCATAAGTCAGGCATAGCAGTACGATTTCCTAGAATAACAAAATGGAGAAAAGATAAAAAAATTAATGATGCAGATAGCCTGGAGAATGCTTATGAACTAATGAAAAAAATATCATGAAAAATATTACGCAAAATAATAAGCAAAATAATTTAATTTCTAAAATTAAACAGTTTTTCTCCACAAATGGATGGGAGCCACTACCCTATCAGATCGAATCTTGGGAAGCATTTTTAAATGGAGAGAGTGGCATAATACAAGTTCCTACTGGATGCGGCAAAACTTATGCTGCATTAATGGGACCTCTATCAAAGATAGAAGATCCCAAAAATAATAAAAGTGTGAATATATTATTAATAACGCCTTTAAAAGCACTAAGTAGAGATCTAAAAAATTCCATACAATTAGCAGCTTTGCATTTTAATAAAGAAATCACTGTTGAAATTAGGAACGGGGATACATCTCCATATGAAAAGAAAAAGCAACTGGCTAAACCACCTAATATTCTTATTACCACTCCAGAGTCTTTATCTCTTTTACTTTCTAATAAAGAATCTAGTAATCTGTTCAAGAAGTTGACATCAATAATAATTGATGAATGGCATGAATTGATGGTTAGTAAAAGAGGAAACCAGTGCGAGTTATCTTTAAGCTGGCTAAGAGGTAATATAAAAAATTTACAAATTTGGGCAATGTCTGCAACTATTGGAAATATTGAAGAAGCAGCAAGATCAATAGTTGGGATGAGCGCTATTAAACCTAAAATTATAAGTACAAATATTCAAAAAGAGATCGAAATTTTAAGTGTTTTACCAGAAGAGGAAACTACCTTTCCATGGAGTGGGCATCTTGGAATTAGAAGTCACTCTTCACTATTAAAAATCCTGGATAAAAATAAAAGCACCTTATTATTCACCAATACAAGAAACCAATCTGAAAGATGGTATCAATGTCTTAAATTTTTTCTGCCAGAGATGGAAGACAAAATCGCACTTCATCATGGCTCCCTGGATAAAGAAGATAGAAAAAGAGTTGAAGAAGGGGTTAAAGACGGATTAATAAAATGGGTAGTCTGCACCAGCTCGTTAGATTTGGGAGTTGACTTCCAACCTGTAGATCAAATAGTTCAAATTGGTAGTGCAAAGAATTTAGCTAGACTTATCCAAAGAGCGGGAAGAAGTGCGCATAGACCAGGCGGGAAATCAAAAATAATTTTTATGCCTACTAATTCTTTGGAGTTATTAGAGATTAGTGCAATGAGAAGAATAATAAAAAGTGGTATATCTGAAGAAATTAGACTTCCTGAATTATCTTATGATGTTCTTCTTCAACATCTAATAAGTTTGGCATGCGGAAATGGCTTTGATCCAAAAATTGAGAAAGAAAGAATTAAAAGTTGTTGGAGTTATAGAAACTTAAAAGATCAAGATTGGGATTGGTGTCTTGACTTTTTAGAATATGGAGGAAAATGTCTTAAAGCATACCCAAAATATAAAAAGATAGTTAAAGAAGAATCACAAAATAATAATGAAAACTTTAAATATTTTGTAAAAGACAAATCTTTGATAAGAATGCATAAGTTCAATATTGGGACAATTACAAGTGACAAATTTGTGAATGTCAAATATATGAAAGGTAAATCTTTAGGAAATTTAGAGGAGAATTTTGCTTCAAAATTAAATCCTGGAGATACATTTTACTTTGCTGGCAAAATGCTTCAATTTGTAAGAATAAGAGATATGATCTTATACGTTAAAAAATCAACAAAAAAAAGTTCTCTAATTCCTGCATGGGTTGGAGGTCAAATGGCAATTTCTGATCTACTTTGTGAGAGTTTGAGAAATGAAATAGAGATATGCAACGAACTAGAAAATTATGATTACTTAAATCCTGAACTCAATTCATTACGACCAATATTGAAGAAACAAAAAGTTCTTTCAAATATTCCAAAGAAAGATGAATTCCTCATAGAAATATATAAAACCAAAGATTTATCAAATCTTTTTGTTTTTACACTTGATGGCAAATTTGTAAATGAAGGAATTGCATTTTTATGGGCTTTGAGATTGGCAAAATTAAAACAATCTACATTTAGCATTACTGCTAATGATTTTGGATTCAGCTTAACTACCGCAGAAGATTATGATTTTTCCATAATAAAAAAAGAAGCTGATTACTTTTTGAATAACAAAAAATTAGAAGAAGATCTAGAAAATGCAATTAATTTTTCAGAATTAACAAAACGAAGATTTAAAAATATTGCCCAAATAAGTGGACTTGTAAATCAAAATAATCCAACAAAAACAAAAACCTCCTCTCAACTTCAAATAAGTTCAAGTCTTTTCTACGATGTTTTTACTAAATATGAAGAAGACCATCTTTTGATAAAACAATCGCATCAAGAAGTTAAAGAATATCAATTAGAAAATAAAAGAATATCTAGATCATTAGAAAGATTAAAAAATTTAAAAATTATATTAAACGAGATAAAAACTCCAACGCCTTTTGCTTTCCCTTTATTAGTTGAAAGACTTAAAAATACTTTAAGCAATGAACCAATAGAAAAAAGAGTAGAAAAACTTATAAAAAAATATAGTGATTAAATGAAAAAAAGTTCTTTTAAATTTTGTTGGGAAGATACATTGTTAGAGATGCTTCCTTCAAGAGCGTTATTTCTACCAGAAACAAAAGAGTTGTTAATATGCGATATTCATCTTGGGAAAGCTGAGTATTTTCAGCAAAATGGTATACCTCTTACTAATAATTCAGATAAAAATAATTTCGCAAGAATAAAAAAAATAGTAAAAAAATATAGTCCTGAAAAGTTAATAATATTGGGAGATTTATTCCACAGCAAATATTCAATAGATAAAACTCTTCAAAAAAAAGTTGAGGATCTTCCTGAGCTACTAAAAACTAATGTTGAACTCGTCCTCGGTAATCACGATGTAGGTTGTGATATTAAAAATATAAAAATTTTTGATATTAGAAAAACTAAAAATATTACTTTTAGTCATGAGCCAGTTAAATCAGAGAACAAAAATACCTTGAATATTTGTGGACATTATCATCCAAAAATCAATATAAAAAACAATGGAGATAAATTATCATTTAGGTGCTTTGCAATGGATATGAATAAAAATGTTTTATATATTCCTGCATTTGGAGACTTAACAGGCGGATATCCCTGCAAAAAGTCATTTAAAAAATGGGCAATTGTTTCGGAAGAAGAAATTATCGAAATAAAATCTTAAGAAAAACCTATTGAAGTGACTTAAATTTTTCATTTAGATATACCAATTTATACTTAAAAGTCTCGATTATTTTTTTTATCAATTATTTTGTAAATATTAATTAATCTCTACTAGTAGAAATAGAAAAGAAAATTTTACAGCTAATGACCCTTTCCTTAGCAAACAATCCACGTTATAAAAAAAATAAACACATTTTATAGAAATGAAAAAAATAATAGCCTTGATTTCATTTCCATTTCTTTTATTTTCATTTGGAGCAAAGGCAAATGATATTTTTTCGGTTGAAATAGAGGCACTTACATTAGTAATGGAACAATATAAGGAAAATACTGAATCAAGTGTTGAATTAGATATTGAAGACATAAAGCCAAGTTATATGGCTCTTAAACAAGACGAATGTAACGCAACTGTTGAAGTTACAGAAAAAACAGGATTAGAGGTTGTAAATACTGAATCTTTTGATGTAAATGTCTGCTTGAAAGAAATCTATAAAGTAATCAACTAAATAAGCAGATTATAAAAATATAATAAAAACAAACAAATTAAAGAGGTCTTTTACTTAAAGAAGGTAAGACCTCGAGACCTAACAGAAAACTTTGGAACGGGTTCTGCATACCCAATTAATAACTACAATGAAATTGTATAGGTGTAATTAAAAGTACAAAACCTAAAATTATCTTTTAAATAATTATTTCTTCTTTGATAATGTTTGTGATTCTTCTCTAGACATTAAAGCTTCGATTTGAGCAAGAACTTTTTGAAGTTCATCCGTTTTTGTAAGAGATGCTTCTGCTACTTCTCTTAATTTTTCTAACTGTTCTTTAGTTTTATCCATGATAAATAGATTAGAAATTAACCACTTTTAAAAATGGTTTTAATACAGATTTTTCACTCCCACACAGATTCATATTCTCTCTTTTTTTTATAAAGTCAAATAAATTTCCCTTTATTAAGGTTTTATGAGGACTTCCAATTAATTCTTTATTTATTATTGAAACCATAAGATTACCTGAAATAGAAATACTCTTAAATTATGAAGTAAATACGGGCAATCCTATTGTTGCAGTTGTTATGAGAGCCCCTGCAAAAATCAAGAAAGGTAGAAAAGGGTAGTTTTTCAAAGATAAACTTACTAATTCGAAATAACTATATAGGTATTTATACTGTTTGTCTACCCCTTGCCTTTCTTAAAGGTAAAAATTTTTCTTTTTAAAGGTAAAAATTTAACATCAACCAAATTTACCTGATATGTATTCCTGAGTAGTTTTTTCTTTGGGAGAATTAAAAATTTTCTTAGTAGAATTAAATTCTGCAAGATAACCAACCTTTCCTCCATCACCATCTTCATATTCAATAGCATTAAAAAATGCAGTCATATCACTAACTCTTAATGCCTGTTGCATATTATGAGTAACGATTATTATTGTGTAATTCTTCTTAAGTTCATGCATTGTCTCTTCTATTTTCAAGGTAGAGATAGGATCCAAAGCTGAACAGGGTTCATCCATGAGAATTATTTCAGGTTCAATTGCAATGGTTCGAGCAATACATAATCTTTGTTGTTGTCCTCCAGATAAAGAGTAACCACTATCATTTAATTTATCCTTACATTCGTCCCACAAGGCAGCTTTTCTAAGTGAACTTTCCACTAATTCATCCATATCTCCAGTAAAGCCATTAATTCTTGCCCCAAATGCAATATTTTCGTAGATAGATTTCGGAAAAGGATTAGGCTGCTGAAAAACCATCCCAATTCTTCTTCTTACTTCAACTGGATCTACTCTTTTGTCGTAAATATTAGTTCCATCAAAGAGTACAGTTCCTTTTAATGAACAATTGGGAATCAAATCGTTCATCCTATTTAATGATCTAAGAACAGTTGATTTACCACAACCTGATGGTCCAATAAGAGAGGTTATATTTCCTTTTTTAAAATTACAAAAAACATTTCTTACTGCTTCAAAAGTTCCATAACTAATAGAGACATTCTCTAGAGATAATATGATATTCTTTGGTGGTTTTTTATTAGTTTTAATCATTTATACTCTTTTAGTTTTCTCTGTAAAAGCGGCTAAAATCCTTGAAAATATATTTACTGATAGTATCGATAAAACAAGAATAAAGGAAGCTGCCCAGGCTAATTTATTCTGTGCATCATAAGGTTCAAGAGCAAAGTTGTATATCAATACAGCCAAAGAACCCATCTCATAAAACAAGTCTCCAAAGCCTGTTATGTAGTAGTAAGAGAATAAAGCCGTAAATATCAAAGGTGCTGTTTCACCAGCAGCTCTTGCGATTCCAAGTACAACGCCAGTAGCAATAGACCTAAAGGCAGAGGGCAAAGTAACTTTCAATATGGTTGTATACATACTTGCTCCAACACCAAGAGAAGCATATCTCAACTCATTAGGTACCAGCTTTAAACCTTCGTCAGTGGTCTTAATCACAGTAGGCAGCATCAATATTGAAAGCGCCATACCTCCTGCCAAGCCACTATACATACTTCCGAATAAAATCTTTGTTGAAACGATTAAGGCATAAATAAATACACCTGCAATTATTGAAGGGACTCCAGCTAAAACATTTACCCCGAATCTTATAAATCTTGAAAAAGCACCACCTTTAGAATATTCAGCTAAATATATGCCACCACCAACACCTACTGGTATTGCAATAATTGAAGCAATGGCAGTTATTATTAATGTGCCTATTAATGCAGGGTTAATACCTCCTGCATCTAAATCATCTCCCGGAGGATTTGGTTCTAAAGTAAATAATTCTGGTGTGATTTGAGATCCACCTTTGTAAAGGATATAAGTCACTAGAAAAATCAAAGGAAGTATTGCTATCAACGCAAAAATTACTGATAAAGAAGTAAAGAATTTATCTCCTATATTTCTTGATAATCTTTTCTGGTAATAAAGAGAATTCATAATTATCTAATATTTGAGACTAAATTTCTTAACTAACCATTGCGCAAAGATATTAACCACTAAAGATAGGATCATCAGTACAAAAGCTGCATAAAAGAGTGATGAAACCTGACTTCCATCAGCCTCACCAAACTGGTTTGCAAGCATGGAAGAAATGGTATATCCAGGAGATAATAGAGACCAACTAAATGCATTGGAATTACCAATAATCATTGTCACAGCCATAGTTTCTCCCATCGCTCTGCCTAAAGCTAATAAAACACCTGCCATAATTCCTGATAATGCTGCCGGCAAAATTACTGAAAATATTGTTTTCCATCTACTTGCTCCAATTCCATAGGCTGCATTTCTAAGCTTTTTAGGTACCTGATTAAGTGAATCTCTTGCAATGGAGGTCACTATTGGCAAAAGCATTACAACTAAAATCAATATTGCTAACAAAGAATTCCTGCCTGTAGGTTCTGTACTGAATAAAGGTATCCAACCAAAGAAATTATGTAAAAAGACAAAAAATGCTCTAAAAAAAGGTTCCATAACAAATATTGCCCAAAGCCCTAATACAACTGATGGTATAGCTGCTAATAACTCAACAAAAGAACCTATTATTTCTCTAAAAACTTTCGGTACAAAGTCCTCGGTAATAAATATTGCAGTTCCAACGCCCAAAGGGATAGTTATTAATAACGAAAGAAATGAAGTTACTAAGGTTCCATATATTGCAGTAAAAGCTCCGTATTCATCTTTTACAGGATTCCATTCAGAGGTTACGAGAAACTTCAATCCATACCTTGAAAAGGATTCAAATGACTGAAAAAAGACTACTAAAATAATTCCTAAAAGTATTATTGCTACGAAACTAGACAAGACTAGAGCAGTATTTTTAAAGATAATATCTATATTTTTTTCGATACCGAATCTTTTACGATTCTTAAAAAGAGTTAATTTCTCTTCCATTAAAAAAAGAATATCTCTATAAATCTACTACTAAATGCTGTAAAAGACTTTAAGAGCCGTTAAAGGTATATGAAAGTCATGATAATTTGACATGGTTTGATAAATTTATCTACCTATTTTTTTAACGGCGGCTCTTGATTTATTTAAAATTTCTCCTTTCAAGGGAACAAAACCTAAGGCAGAAGCTTTATCTTGGTATTCATCACTGAGCAATTTATAGAATGTATCTTGAATTGCATCAGTATCCCTACCATTACCTTTTTCATAAGCGAGTATCCAAGTTAAGGTTGCTATTGGATAAGCTCCTTTAGCGGTAGGGTTTGGATTTTTACCCGCCAAGTTCTTATCAAGATTTATTCCGTTTAAAGCTATTGCTCCTGCTTCAGTATTCGGAGTAACGAATTCGCCAGAAAGATTTTGTAAAGCTGCAGCTCTTACCTTCCCTTTTATATATGATTGATTGACATAACCAATTGCTCCGGGAGTATTTTGTATAAAACCTGCAACACCAGAATTTCCTTTTGCTCCAACTCCCGAAAGCCATTTAACAGATTTACCAGTACCTAAATTCCAGGTTTTAGAAAAAGCTTCCATAGAATTAGTAAAAGCTTTAGTCGTGCCTGAACCGTCGGAACGATGCGTCCAAGTTAATTTTCCTGATTTACATCCTAATTCCTTCCAATCTTTTATCATTCCCATTGCTACTTGAACAGCCTGCTCTTGAGTTAGTTTTAAATCGCAATCATAGTTATATCCAAACGCAATTGTTCCGCCTACCATCGGTATTTGAACAAGTCCTCTTTTAACTTTCTCTATATCAGAATCTTTCATAGGATCATCTGATGCACCAAAATTTACAGTTTCATCTATAAAGGCTTTTCTGCCAGACCCAGAACCTACTGCTTGATAATTAACTCTAGGACCTCCACCTTTAGCTAAGTCAAAAAACCACCTGGTATAAATTTTCGAAGGAAATGATGCACCAGCTCCACTCAATCTTTTTGAAGCCATTACATATGGAGAAAGTATTAATGAAATTGCAGAAGAGAAAATCAGGGTTTTTTTGAAAATGACCACTATGTAATGAGAACTAGGTTTGTTGTGTACAAAGATAATTTACAGCCTTTAAGAAATTAAAAAATTGAAAGATTTATATATCAAATTATTTTGATATGCCTATTTTAATAACTCTACTGCTACTACAAGATTACCCAACAAACCGTTCAAAATATTTAGCTGTTCTTTACTACCAAATGCTATTAATACCTGACCTGGCTGAAGTATGAAATTACCGCCAGGGTTAGTAAATAATTTTTCGTTCTCTTTTATAGCCAAAATTTTTGCTCCGCTTTTTTTGCCTATTCCAAGTTCAGAAAGTGATCTTTTCTCTGCTGTTTCAAAAAGACTAATATCATTACTCAATTCAAATTCTTCAATTTCACATTCACTTCCTGCTAGAAGATCTAGAAAATCAATTGCGATTGGTCTTAAAGCCATTGATGCCATCGCTCTTCCTGCAGCTATATAAGGGCTTACAACTATACTTGCACCAGCTAATCTCAACTTACTTGCAGCTTCTTCGGTTCCAGCTCTTGCAATTACTCTTATAGAACTTCTTATTCCTTTAGCGCTTAATACGACATATAAATTAGCAGCATCATTAGGTAAGGTAACGACCAAACTTTTGCATTTTTCTAATCCTGCCAGTTTTAAAGTCTCATCAAGAGTTGCATCAGCACAAAGTACTTCTAAACCATTTTCTTCTGCAATCTTTTTTCTATCTTCGTCACTCTCAACAACGATAATTGGTATATTCTGCGTTTTAATTTGGTTAGATATTTCCTGACCTACCCTCCCATATCCGCACAAAATTACATGATTTTCCATTTTTCTAAGAAGTCTTTTAAAACGTAATTCGTTTACTCTTTGAAAATAGCCGGATTCGAATAATCTAACAGCTTTTTGAAAGGTAAATTGAATAAATATCAATCCGCCAACGATTACTAAAACAGTTACGATCCTGCCTTCAGGACTTAAAGGTTGAACTTCTCCAAAACCAATAGTGGTTATTGTGATTAGAACCATCCATAAGCAATCACTCCATTCCCATCCCTCTGTTATTCGATAGCCAATTGCACCTAAAAAAAACAGAAAGAATAAAGAATAAATAAGACCAAACCAAGGCTTTAAATAGTCTTTAATAAAATAGAACTCAAATAATCTAAGCTTCATATCCCTTATTATCGTTAACTATTCAAAAATTTCAAAAATTTTTTCTATTATGTTCCTAAAACTATTTATTTGATTAAGTGAAATACATATTAAGTAGGATAATAATATTTATTTTCGTAGCTGTTTGCATTAAACAAATGATTACTGTCTCAGGTATTTTTTAATGCTTCATTAAAAATTAATTCAAGGTTTTACTTGTACTGATTCAATAAGAAAATCAGAAGCTGCTTTTAACCAATCAGCGACAGTAAGACGAAGGTCAGGTTGAGAATATACTAGCGCTACAATAATTCCAACTAAGATTATCTTTACCATGGCAATTCAATTATTCTTATGAATTAAAGCACAAGTATTTAGTAAAAAGAACCTTAAATTTATAAAAAACAGATTATTTAAAATTTCTCTAATTGATTAAGCAAGTATTCCACTCTTCTTAAATTAACGCCTAAATCTGATTGCCCTAATCTTGCTGCAGATCTTATCTGAATAATTCCTTTAGATCTATCTACATAACTTCTTACATCAAGCTTTAAAATTTCAAGGTCATCTGGAAATCTAAAAATCAAGCTCCTACAAACACCTCTCCAATAATTTCTACCACTTTCAATAACTTCTGTACGAGGTAAACCTTCTGCAAGAGAAACAAGTTGAATAAACTTTTGATCAACATTTATTAGCTTCTTTTCTACTAAGACACTATTTAATGGATTAGTAATTGGAGCAAGACCTTGGATGGAGGAAACCATATTTTTTAAGAACTATGTAGATGTTCTAAACGATTTCATACACAAAGTGAGAGGAAAAAGTAAAAAATTTTTCCATAAATTTGATCTCTTTATAAAGATTCCTTATTTTGTGATAAGAATTCTAAAATTTGAGATTTTTAATTATTTTTTTTGATAGAGATGGTTGCCTACTTTGTTTACTATTTAGTTTCCTAACCCATAAAAAAACTCCCAAAAACAAAAAAATTTCAACAATAATTCCAAGCTTTATAAGGCTCATTTTTTATCTTCTTTTTTCTTGTTGGTTTCCTCAATGTATGGCACAAGAATATTTAATAACCACTTTTTAAATGCATTTAACGGTTTCATAATCTATTTACTTGCCTTTTCTCCACAAACTCCTTCCTTTAATGAGATCCTCTATATTTGGCCAAGCTGCTATTAATTCTTTAAGTGCTTTTCTATTAGGAGTATAGAAAACACATGACAATGCACTTATTACATAAAGTATGAACCATAACTTACTTTCTGAATAAGCTAAAAACAAAGAGAAAAGAAAACTTCCAATAAAGAAGAAGAAAAATGACCTATTTAATATTTCTAATGGAGTTCTTTTAAGTCTGTAAAATTTAGTCTTTTTTTTGTCTGGTTGAGTATCTTTCAGAAATTTACTTTCGTATGAATTAATTATTTCTTCTTCTAGAACTTTTTCGTACTCTAAATTATCAATTGGATCACTACTATACTTTTTATTTATCATCGGTATCTATACAGTACAAATATATTAACTAATTTAAGGAATTTTAAAAAGTATCAAATTTTATCTGTTAACTGGAGCTAAACGAACAGATCATGGTTTTGAAAATAGTTCAAGATTGTCTTATTTATAAAAGATAAATTAGTCAAAATATTCTTTTTAATTTTTCCAAATCTTTCGATCATTTAAAACAATCATTTCTATAAACTTCATAGCATTAATTAAATTGGGAGGCAATATCTAAATCTAGAGTTAAAATAGTTTAAAGGTTTTAATAATAATCTATATGCAAAGGTATTTGATTTCCTACGAATTTACAGATGGCGAGGATCAAGAAGAAGGAGCAGAAATGCTAATTAATTGGTACGAGTCAGGTGGCCCCCAAAACAGACCTGAAAACTATGAAGTTCATTCTTGGATTTTTATGGTTCAAAATGGGATTGGACATTCTGTGGTGAGCGCAGATTCTCTTGAGACAATTTGGAAGCAATGGCATCCCTGGAGAAGATTAATGGATATAAGTATTCAGCCTTGTATGGATCTTGATGAGACAGTCGGATTATTCAAAAAACAAAAAATGAATACACGGATAGTTTAAAAGCATTTCTAACTTTTAAATATAAATTTCTTTTTAGTAGCACCTAATACTACATGCATATTTCACTGCGTTAAAAAGGATAAGATTAATTTTCCATGATGAATGATTTTTATCACATTTATTTCAAAGGAGAAATTCTTTTCAAGAATTTAAGTAAAGATGAATTTGAATTTGTTTGGGGAAAACTTTATACATCTTATATAAATGCCCTAAATAAGGAGCTAACCTACGAATTAATTAGCGAAAACAACACTATGGAGCCAGCCTTTAACCTTGAGCCATCTTACTGAATTAAAAATAAAATCCTAGATTATGAATAAAACAAGAAAAGTTGTTTCTCTTCTATTTTGAAGTACTCTTTCTCTTCTTTAGTTATATCCAAAGCAATTTTATTTGCCTCTATTTCGACATTCGAACTATAAGTTTCAAAGTTTTCCTCTCTTTTAAATAAGGCAACAATGCCAATATCTGTTATGAACCAAATAAAATGAACAGTTTCTCCAATTGGCTCCTTTTTTAAAGAGTCAATAATCAAATCACAGGTTGAATCCATTAAATTAATCTTAGAGGGATTTTAATTGCCCCCGTTGCAATACCTTACAGCCTCAGAATTGGTCCCACCATCTTCGATTATTTCTGCAACACATTTATTGAAAAGTATAGATTCCTTTTTTACTGAACAGAATCCAAAAGCGATTGCAGCTAAAGCTATAGCAGATACGAAACTAGAACCAAGTTGTACAAAACCATAGGCAAACATAATGTTTTTCTTTCCAGAACATTTTTTTGAATCCTTTTTTTCTTCTGTCATTTAAAAATTTTTTAATTAAGATAACCCTATTTGATTAGTTTTAGGTTTGAGAAATATTTGCATAGAGAAAACCGAATTAAACAATTTATTCTCAACTATGACAAAAATTAAAAATTTCAAGTTTTGATTGATTTTTCTTCACTTTAATTTTCAATTTGATACATCATGAAGAAAAAACTTTTTTAATTTTTTATCAACATGAGCTTCAGGTATAGAAAATTTATCTTTTTTAAAAAGTAATGATCCCATAGTTATAACAAGAGATTATGTTCCTTTTTAAACTATATTTTAATTTTTTTGATGAAGTATTAATACTTAAAAAATTTTTCCAGAAAAGCTTGTTTTGATAATGCTCCCGAAGAGTTATCCACTTTTTAAGCGTTTTTCAACAGGGTTTTCCACAATATGTTGATTAAATTTGAATTTCTATGTGCAAAATAAAATATTATCTTCTTTTAAGAAAAAACTATCCACAAATTTTTTTTGGGATCATTATGATCTCAACTGTCTTTTAAATAATTTTAAGAACAAATCTTATGAATCTAAATGAGACAAAAAAGGATTTAAATCCCGAAATCAAAAAAGAGTTGGAAAAATCCAAGCTCGAAGTTCTTACTAATGAAAATGATTTTTTAGTTAAAAACCTCAAAAAGGCTGGATGATCTACGAGAGCTTTTAAATACTTTTCAAAGAAAAAATTATTTAAGCTTCCTTTCAAAGACAAAAAAATATTTCTTGAATAATCACCCACAAAAGTTTTAGTTTCTCAAATATAAAATTTCTATTAAATATACAAACTAATTACTCCATATACTAAACATATAAACCAAATCCTAGTTATATTGTTTAAATCTCAGTAAGAGATCAGATTAGAAATATAAACGGGAAAAATTATTTAAATTATTAAAACATTCAGCTTTTCCTGTACCAGCATCATAGTTTCTTTCAAAAGATGAATACCCAAGAACTAAAAGTCAGTTATAAAAAGCTTTTAAATAAAGCTGCTCAAGCAAACGGTCGTAAAGAAACTGTTTCTTACTTAAATCGTGCTGCTAAAATTAAATCAAAGATCTATTCAAACACTAAAGTAAATTGCTTTAGGTGTAATGGAGCAGGTTTTCTAAGAATTTCATTAGATGAGACTAAAACATGTCTATCTTGCTATGGGAAGGGTTTTTTAATTAAAGAAATTCAGCAGGTTTAAAAATTTTTGATTGTTCATGAAAGATCTCATTCAAGCTCACAAAAAATTGATTAAAACAGTTAAAGAACAAATGGGGTTTTCTGATTATGGGATGTATTGGTTAGCTTTCCTGGAAGGGGGTCTAACTATATGGCTGCTGGATAGAATATTTTTCCATTGGTTAAAGTTTTAATTTTTATTTAAGTCAAAAAAATTTCTGCAGGTATTAAATAATTTAATTTATCGAAACCATTTGAAAAGTTGTAGGATGGTAAAAAACTAATATGCAATTACTCGGATTAATTCTTCTTCTAGCTAGTAGCTGGTATTTATGGAAATTAACATCAAACTTTCTTGATGAACCAACAAAAAAAGAACTGACTAATAGTTTAAATAACCTCAAAAATAAAATCTCTGAGGGAAAACAAAATTTCTCTAAAGCAAAAATAAACGAAGCTTGGGAAAAATACAAAGAAGAAGGTGGTGCTTTATCTAATAAAGAAAAAAGCTAGTGGACTTTTTTATTATTACAAGTCTCACTAAAGATATTTCTAGAATTGATCTAATTGGTATTTTGTTTGGTCATTTAATTTTTGGTGTTGCATTGACACAGCTTTTAAATTGGACGTGGTTAAAGAACCTTATGAGTGAAGAAGATAAAACAAGGATGCTTAAAAGTTATACATGGAAAGACTTATTAGTAGATGGAGCAATTGTCACGGTAGTTCTAGGAATAATCTTTTTGATAATTAGCATTTTTCTATAAATGAACGTAACTTACATCCTTTTAGTTTTTTTAATGATATCAATTGTGATTTTCACTCAAATAATCAATTCCTCTGATAAATCAAAATAAATGACTGAAGTAACTAGCAACTCCTCAACTGGATGGTACTTAATAGCTTTGGTAAGCACTTTTTCTTTTTTAGCCTTAATTTACTTCGGCCAAAAAAGATAGAGTAAATTTTGAAAGACTGTTTAAATTCGTAAAAAAAGCTCTGCAACTTCATGAGGTGCAGAGCTTTTAATTATTAAGTAACTGATTTATATAAATCTATTGATTATAAAACCTTTTTTCTTAATCAAAGAAAAAGAGACCGATGAATGTGATGAAGATACTGAATTCACGGCCCCTTTGATAACCGCATTTTTCGGTAGATACGACAATGAATCACCTCCTTTACTAATGTTTTTTTTAAGATAACTAAAAGAATGAAACAAGGAAAGAAATTCGTTAAAAATTTAAAAGTTTTTTAACAAATTAACAATATAAATCTCTTAAAAATAAAAATATAGATATTACCAAGGCAAAACCTCTCCGTTGGCATGCCAAAACGTACCCGAGTTATTTTTATTTAAAGAATCAATACGTTTTAAAAGGCCATTTGCTGATTCTTCAGGACTAATTCCATTTCTTGTAAAGCCAGTCATTCTTGTACTCACTAAACCAGGATGCAAAATAGCTATATAAATATCATCTCTTGATAAATCTATAGAAAGTGATTTTGCTGCCATTGACAAAGCTACCTTAGACATCCTGTAGCCATAAGAACTTCCAGATGAATTATCTTCAATAGATCCCATTCTACTTGTGATAAAAGCAACTTTAGAAGATCTTTTTAAAAGGTGTTTAAGTGATTGGGTCATACATATTGGGCTCAATGCATTAACTTCAAATTGCCGAAAAATACTTTTTTTATCTAAGTTTTCGAAAGAATTAAATTCATAAATTCCTGCATTATGAATTATGCAATCTAAATTAACTCCAGATAGTTTTTTACACAAATTTGTTATCGACTCATCAGAAGAAATTTCTATATTCTCTTCAATTCTCACTCCTAAATCTCTAAGTTCTTTTGAAGCTTTCCTACACGTTGCAATTACATTATCTCCCCTCTTATGAATTTGCCTGCATAGTTCTAATCCAATACCCCTATTTGATCCTGTAATTAGATAAGTAGACATCTCTAAACTAAAAAATAAAAAATTAATCTAAATCCAAATATAAAAGAAAACAAACTAGAAAAAGAAAAAATTTATAAAATTCCTTATTAGATTTTTTAAGGTTATGATAAGTAAGGAATTTTAAAAAATTTAATAAAAGAAAGCAAAGATATTTTTATCATCAAAATTTAATGTATGGAAATTTTCAATCAAGAATTTATACAAGAGATTATAAGGTTAACGTGGAGAAATCCTGCTTTCATGGCTATAGCTATTGCGTTAATTTGGCTTATCCCACAATTATTTATCAGAAAAATAATGGCAAAAAAATATGAAATAAGAAAAATAGAAATTCAGAAAAATAAAATTCAGAAGCTTTACCCAACTAATACTCCTAAATAAGATTTTTATTTATAGGATGAGCTAATGAATCAAAAAAATACTTTTTGCATCTAAGTAAAATATGACGTATAAAATAATTAGAATTGATGGGAAAGAAGACGAATTAACAGCTCAAAGTTTTGATAAGTATTCAGATGCTTACGATTTGTTAGAGGAACTATATGGAGATTTATGTTGTTCAGATGCTGATTATGGAGGCATAACCTATTACGATATTGTGGAAAATAATCTAAAAAATATTAATGGAGAATAATAAATGGGCTCCCTCCCAAGAAGATAATTTAGGGGTAATAACGAGTGTATATGAATTCATTAAAGAAGAACTTTCAGAACTTCAAAAAAAAACTGGATGTCCCGATTCATTTATTTATGATTTTATTGGCAAAATTCAGAATGAATGGCATCCTGAATCTTGCCACTCCATAGTTAGAAATAAAAAAAGGAAAAATTAGAAAATATTAAATCTTCAACGCAAATTTATAAAATTTCTCTAATATAATCTGAATTTAAAAATATTAAATCATGATTATTAGAATACTTGGAATCATACTTATCCTTGGTACGATTGCATATTATGGTTTAGTGTTAACTGGGCAAAGCAACCTTTAGTTTTTTAAGTTTTAAAATTTCTCATGAAATGGCCGCCTACTTTGTGTTGGACAGCACCAAAAACAATTAATGGTAATAGGCATTTTCAAGTTAAAGCTTATGGTGGGAAAAATGAAGATAGATGGGTTGATATTTTTCCTACCAAAAATAAGAAAGATATTAAAAGAATCGCATGGGCAAAACTAAAATCAGAATGGACTACTGGATGGTTAAGGCTCCCAAAAGATAAAGATTAATTTGTCTATGTAAACAAATATTATTAACCAGAAAACTGTAAAAAATAATACCTAACTCAAAAAAAATAACTTCTAAAATTTTTTAAATTGCTGTTTAATATGAAGTCAGAACCGAAGAAAAAACTCCCTAATAAAAAAGTTATAAGTTCAGCAAAATTTGAGGCTAAAGAACAATTCACAAAATCCGCATTGGAAAATTTAAAAACAGAAAATGAAAGACTTGTTAATTCACTAAAAAAATCTGGGGAGATTAAAGAATCAAAAAGAAAATAGACTTACAGTATTTAAAAAATTTTATTATCATAGAAATTTATAAATTGAGAAATGATTGAAAAAATCTCTCTAGCAAATTCTCACCTACCTCAACTTATTGGGTTCGTTTTAATGTCAATTGGTTACACATTAGGCAATAAATTCTACCTTCCTGAAATCAAACAAAAATAATAATTTCTAGTTATTAAAATACTTTAAATAAATAACATTGAAAATATATTCCTTATAAAAATTTTTCTAAATTTTATCTGATTAAAGTTAAAACTTTAAAGCTAATTCTGTAATTCAATTAAGATTAGTGCTGAGATGTTACTGATACATAAATGTAACATTAAAGTACTTAAAAATGTGAAATCCAAAGAAAAAGTAAGAATTCATACTAATTTTTTTTAAATATGTTACATTCTTTAATAATTCAAGTTAAATTTTCCTCTGTGAATAAAGCAGAAATGAGGAAATGTTTGATGTACACAAATGTCATTTACTCTTTGGCTTACTAATTGATCACACATGAAATCTAAAAATGGATGCACTTACTAGTTTTATAGTTGTTATCATCGCAATTACAATTCAATTCTCTCTATATGCCATCAAAAGGTTACAAGAACCTTTAGAACCAAATTATTTGATAGATCAAAATTCGAAAAAAAATAAAAACTACATGGGTAAATTTTGGAAAAATGCCGAAATAACAAATGGGAGATTAGCTATGATTGGTTTTTTAGCTTTGATAATAAACTACGGTTTTTTTGGGTGGATAATACCGGGTTTTATTTAAACTATCAATTCATTAAGGTCTTAAAGAAAAAAATAAATCTCTCATTCAAAACAAACTCTCCTTTTAAAAAAAAAATTTTTATCATAAGTAAAAAAAGCAATTGAGTAATTCTGATTTTGATAAAAATGGATTGGATATCTATGGAATACATTGGCTTCAATATGCTGCTTTTGCTGTCTCTGGTTTTGCTATATTTACAACCTGGGCATTTTTTTATGATGAAAGATTCCACAACTTTGTAATGAATGTTTTCAGGGTTATTAACTGCAGTGGGTTCAACTGTAACGGAGCATTTTGAAATTCTATGGCTAATCCAAATCAAAAAACAATATTAATTGATAATGCTATTGAAGAAATAAAAAACATTTGTATAAATCTTCAAAAAGATACTGATGCTTCGAATTCAGAACTTAAAAGTTTACTAAAACTAATTATTAATGAATGGGAAGAAAAAGAAGAACAAAAAACTGGTTTTGGATTCAGGTAAAGTTAACCACTTTCTAAGAAGAGACTTAGGCATAAAATCATTCTAATATAAACAGATTTTTTTACTTTTAAAATTTAATACTTATAATTTAAATTTTTTAGAAAGAAATTAAAAAGGAATGAATATCAAATTGAAGATTCATTCCAGATTTAGCATTAGTTTCATCTAGATTTAAATTTTATAATTTAACTCCTCTGGTGGACTGTCAATCATTAGATCCCTCCTATTCAACAAGATAAACCTACGCCTTACTCATTAAGAAAGTAAATCAGTAAAAATGCTGATTTATTATTTTCTAAAATGTTTGAATTAAAGATGCCAATTCTGGTGCATCTAATAAAAGTGCAAAAAATGTAAGCACAACCAATAAAAATATGGAAAAGTAGAATTGAATCATGCTTCAAAATTACTTAAAAAGAATTTTTTAAGTTGTATAAAATAATGCTTTGTTTACATAATTAAATATCTGAACCTAGAGAAGTTTATTAGAGAAAGATTAAGATGCTTCAGGGGAAAATATCGTCCTATTTTTTTGCCAATACTCATAGCCTTTAAGTAAATGATCACCCTGTGGTATGCGTTTTTCGTATTTTGGACAGATCAAGATAGTAGCAAAAGTTTCTGTAGTGCTGAAGCGAAAGTGATTGCAAGTAATACAAATCTTTGTTCGTTTTCGTTTTAGGGTAGATTCTTTTAGATATTCCCATTTTGATGGATTTACCTTGATCATGATTACTGGAATTTATTAGTAACAATTTGCCAACCTCCTGAAATTAATTCATTCCATGTTTCACAAGCACACTCAATAGAATGAAGTCTTGAATTTTTAATTTGGGCTGGTTCACCTAATTCATTTGCATAGAAAAGATGAGTATATACTTGTGAGTTATTAGATACAGATTTCTTATAACTCTCAAAAAAAATTAATAAACCACTTTTTTTGTTAAACAACCAGCCAGTTGGGGTGTCAATAAGGCTGCCACGATAAAAATAAGTCCGAACATTAGCGACTCCTGAAGTCATGAAGATAATACAGTTGTACTATTAATATAAATGTACTACTCTTGGGCGTCAAGTATTCCTCTGGTAATTATTTAAATACTAAAATTACTTTCCAGAAATAATCAGCCGTAAACTTCTTATTTGGTAATAGTGAATACAAGTAACTCCTTGAAAAGGAAAATATCATTAAAGAGTATCTCCAAAAGAATGCAATGTATCGAAATCCCTTCTATTTAGGATGGAACAAAGGTTGGTCTTTTTTATTATTTTTAGAGGGTGGCATTGCAAAAATTGAAGCAAAAGGTTTTGGTATTTCTATTACAACAAAAGTTGAGAAAGGAGAATCACCCCTAGAATCTGCGGATAGATTAGTCTCGAAAGAGCAAAGGATTAGAAAATCAAGATATTATTCTTGGGTTAAATCTATTAATGAAAAAACAATAAATTAACCAATCCTTAAATTTCTAAAGTAATTTGTTGACAGTCAATTTAAAATAGAAAAAATTCATTTATTTTTCGTGTCTAATAAATTTTATGAATGGTGGAAAAACCATAGAAAAGTTGTAACCTATGGGGCTTTTATCATCTTGTTTGGTTTTTATTTATCACCTGTTATCAAAGAAGCAAAATACAAAAACCAATGTATTATTTACTCTACCAAAGGAGCTTTAACTAAATTTAATAAGGACGATATAGGAGAAACTTTACTAGAGGAAACAGGTTTGAATATTGATGAACTAGCAAAGATAGAAGGTTATAAGAATTGCATTAATTAAAAGTTCGCAAAAATTACGCTAAGTTTTTAAATGATTAAAGGTATGTTTAAACTTATTTTATTAATATTATTATTTGGATTTATATCAATAAGTCCAAAAACAAGATATTTGGTTGGCATAACTCTAAAAGAAATTTCTTCATTTCTTTTATGGACTGTTAAATATGAAGATAGAGAAAAATGGATTATAGATAAACCAAGTTGGATACCTTACCAAAAACTTAAGCCATCTTATTAAATGAAGACTTATTTAGAAGAACGAATTGAATGGTATGACGATAATTATAGAAATGGTAATGCTTTAATCTCTGATAAGCAGTTCGAACAACTTGAAAAAAATTTATTAAGAACAAACCCAAATTGTGATTACTTTAAAAAGAAAAATAAACTAGTTTTACCTTCATTAGAAAAGGATTCAATAGATGAATTTTTGAAAGGATTATCAGTAGATACCAGATTATTAATTGAACCAAAAATTGATGGTTGTGCTATTGCTTTGCAATATAGGAATGGAACCTTTGAGAAAGCAATTTCAAGAAAAGGGGCAGACGTTACTAGTAAACTTATTAAAGTCCAAGACATTCCCAATAAACTCCCTTTAAGAGGAGTTCTTCAAGTTAGAGGTGAATTATATGCTCCCAACCAAATTCCAAATATCTCCCAGAGAATCGCCTCTGGATTTCTAAGAGCTAAAGAAGGATTTTATGAAAGTCTTAGCTTCTGCGCATTTCAAATACTTAATTCAACGCTTAACCAATATGAGTCCAAAAAAAGTCTTTCAAAGCTTGGCTTCACGATCCCTCAGGATATTTCATGCAACTTTACGAGCCAAGTTCAATTATTTAGAAAACAATGGCTAGAAGGGAAGCTTTTTAGTAAATATCCAACAGATGGAATAGTAGTAAAAATAAATTCTAGAAAATTACAATTAATTAGAGAAAAATCAAATTTAGATTATCCTTATTGGCAAGTGGCAATAAAACGTTAATGGAATTAATACACCAGATTTTTCCTACTTGGCATATTTACTTGGATATGTTTTTGGTTGGCTTTGCAACTTACGGTTTTCTGAGAATTAAGAAAAAAATAAAAACTAAATAAAGTTTTTAAATCATCCGTGGTCCTTAAGTATGGATTTAAGTTGTTCGGTATCTAATTGTTCAAGATAATTTCTCATTGCCAACCAAGATCTTCTACTTTCTAACTTTCCACTTTGTTTAAATAAATTTGCGGAAACTTGATCTATCAATTCTTTATGAGTCATATTTATATTCTTCATCAAGTTCAATGACAACACCATTAAAAAATTCTGCTAATAATTTTGATGGGTCTTGCATAGATATCTTTCTATCTACCTTTGATAATTTCTTTTTGATTGGATTTAAGTTAGTCATACAGATTCAGGTAATTCAAGTTCTTCAAAAGTCCAACCTTCTAATTGAAGGTCATGCCATTTATCCCAAGCATTATCCAAATACATTTGAGTGGATGATTTAATTGCCATTGGCTCACCAAGATCATTTGCATAATATGTATGAGCAAAAATTCTCATACTATTTCTTGGAGATTTTTTATTCCTTATAAATAAAATTAATCTGCTGCGCTCTGGGCTAAGCAACCAACCACTTGGGGACTCATTACGATAACCGTAAGAAAAATTAGTCCAAACATTAGCTCCTCCTAAAGTCATTACTTAGTAATACATGTGTACTACTAATATAGATACATAAGAAATGGATCGTCAAGTATATTGGCAAATAAATTATTTAAACTGATAGAGAATAAAAACAGCTCAGTTATTCCAAAAAAATAAAATACCTACCAAAAGCCTGTAATAACATGCAGTTTGATAGGTAATACCGGATCCCCGTCAGTTCTCTGCTGCATCGACCTGGAAATGCCAGAAGAGGATTCAAAGTGGGCTTTCGTTTCCGATTACAAGATCGGTTTACTACCGCATCACGACAGTCTCCTCATGTCGAAAGAGAGTCAGATCAGAGCACATAAAGAAGAACTTAACCAAAGATCCAGTAATCTAACTCTAACTTATTTTTTTATGCATTTGGAGATGGCCAAATGTCTCTTACCATAGTTAATAAAATTTGAGCTTCATCATATCTTTCTGAATGCGTTTTACCATTTAATAAAAATGTGATGTGAGCCATTTTTCTTCCCAGAATTTCGCGAGATTTGCCATAGCAATGAATATTAGAACCCTCAATTTCAGATAACATTTTAATTCTGGTTTCCATTGAGACTGGGAAATTCTTTTTTAACCCCAGTAGATTTATCATAATTGCACCTTCACAGTTCATTTTAATTTCAGGTGGCATTATCCCAGAAGAAATGCAAACATATTGATCAAACTGACTTGAAGTGCAAGCTTCAATAGAGAAATGCGCTGAGTTATGTGTTCTAGGAGCTATTTCATTAATTAAAAGACCATTATCTCCATAAAAGAATTCAATAGCTAAAACTCCAACATAATTAAGTTCATTGACTATTGAAGAGAAAATATTTATTGCAAATAAGTTCAAATCATATTCATTTGTTCCAGGTGCAATAACCCAATCACAAACATGGTTTGATTGGAACGTCTCAACTATTGGAAAGAATCTTATCTTACCGGTCCTATCTCTCGAACCAACAAGAGCCAGTTCTTTTTCATACTCTATCCATTCTTCTATTAACCATTCATCAGAATTATTCTCTGTTAAAAAAGAATCTAAATCTTCTTTTGTCTTTATTTTTTTGTTCCCTTTACCGTCATATCCGCCTTTATTTGATTTTGCCATTAGAGGAAAAGTCCAATTTTTGATTTCCTCATCCGAGAGATTTTTAAAATCTTCAATACTTATCCATTTTGGACAGGGAATATTCATTCTATCTATTAATTTTTTTTGAGAAAACCTATCTACTAATGGCTTAATTGCATTAAGGCTTGGAACAAAAATATCGTTATTGCCAATTAAATTTAATTTATCAATTTTTATCCATTCATTTTCAAAAATTATTTTTTCACACTCATTAATTAATGATTTATTACCTCTTATCTTTAAAGGATCAGCTTCTATGACATGATCTGCTTTTAAACCAGCAGGATCATCACAAGATTTTGTTTGCACACATACTTCTAGATCTCTTTTTTTTGCTGCCTCGGTTAACATCAACGCCAGTTGACCACCTCCAATTATTCCCAGGGAATAATTTTTCTTAATATCGTTTATATTTTTTTTAAAACTCATAGCATGATTTTATTACCATTTCTAATTCTTAACAACTGAAATTTTAAGGATCTAGAGCTTAGATTTTGCTAATATATAAAGTATTTAATACCAAATATTTATAAATTTTAACTAGGTAATCAATTGTGAATAAGAGAAAAATATTAGTCCCATTAGGTGATAAGTCATACGAAGTAACTCTAGAAGCAGGGATACTGAATAATATCAGCGAAGAACTTTTAAAAATTGGAATAACAAAGAATAGAAAAATACTTGTAATTTCAAATGAAGAAATATCAAATTTGTATGGAGAAAAATTTTTAAATAATTTAAAAGATAATAAATTTCAGGCCAAAATGTTCCTTATCAAGGCTGGAGAATCATATAAAAACTTAAAAACCTTAAGTGAAATATATGATGTAGCATTTGAATTTGGCTTAGATAGAAATTCAATAATTATTGCCCTTGGAGGAGGAATTGTTGGCGATGTAAGTGGTTTTGCAGCTGCGACTTGGCTGAGAGGTATCGAATATATTCAGATTCCAACAACATTATTATCAATGGTTGATTCATCTGTGGGAGGAAAAACAGGAGTAAATCATCCAAAAGGTAAGAATTTAATTGGAGCTTTCAATCAACCTAAAGCAGTTTTTATTGATCCAGAAACTTTAAAAAGTTTGCCCAAAAGAGAATTTAGTGCAGGCATGGCCGAAGTAATAAAATACGGAGTAATAAGAGATAAAGAACTTTTCGAATACTTAGAAATTGAAAAAAACAAAAATGAACTTATAAATCTCAAAAATGAATATCTAATTAAAATTATTAATAGTTCAATTAAAACAAAGTCTCATGTCGTTTCTCAAGACGAACATGAAAATGGTGTTAGAGCAATATTGAATTATGGTCATTCTTTTGGTCACGTTATTGAAAATTTATGTGGATACGGCAAATTTCTACATGGTGAGGCAATATCAATTGGTATGAATATTGCAGGGAAAATAGCAATTGAAAAAGGGTTATGGTCTAAAGAAGAATTAGAGAGACAGAAGAATCTTTTGAAGAGTTACGATCTTCCTACCGAGATCCCCAAAATAAATAAAGAAGACGTTCTAACAATACTTATGGGCGATAAAAAAGTTCGTGATGGCAAAATGAGATTTATATTACCGAAAGAAATTGGTGCTGTTGATATATATGATGACGTAGAAGATTCATTATTTTTAAAGTTTTTTTCTTAACGCAAGCAGATTGAATTTATATTCATTTTCTTCTCATTAAACTTTTTAAAAACAAACCACTTAAAATCACCTAAACAAACAGGATCTACGAGTCTAAGTAATGCCTCTCTTCTTAAAAGAGCATTTGATAAATCCTCCTTAAATTCTTTCTGAATCCCATAAAGTCTCTCTGCCAATCCAAGCGCCAACAAAGCCTCGCCTTGTTTAGTTATTCCATCAGTATTAAATCCAAGATTCTCAGCATCATTAATTAAAGTTTCTATGCACACATGAGATGTTAAATCGCAATTTCCAGGAGAATCTAGGACATTATTCTTCATTTTTTGATTTTCATATGAAACTATCGTCCCATCAGAATTCTTAGAGTTATAGTATTTTTTAGCTTCTTTAGCGTAATCAATTATCAATAAAATACCATTATTTATTTTCCCATAAATAGCTTCTAACCATTTTGAGTTATCTACATGCCATTCTGTCGTCCAACCTTCAAGAGCATCTGCAGGCGGAATAGTTATTCCCAACTCACTTTTAGCAAGTTCGAAACTTTTTTCCAATTCACGTGTAATTGTCATTTTATCAAAAAATAATTTATGAGATTTTTTGTCTATAGAAACTGCTTGTCGAATTAATTTTCCCTTTGAGAAGGTTATTCTTTCTACTGGCAAAGCATCCAAAACCTCATTTGCTAGAACTATTCCATTTATATTATTTTCCTGTACTTCATCCAAACCTTTCCATAAAATATCAATACCTAAGTTCAAAAATTCCTCCAATTTATTTTTTTGTTTTTCTTCCATCCCTTCATTGGGTTCAATAATTACAAAAGAGACTCCTTCCAAAAAATTCTTGTTATTTTCTAAAAAATATTTAATTAATCCACTCATAAAGCTTCCATCTCCTGCTCCAAATTCAATTACAGATAATTTCTGATTAGATAAAAAACTATTTTTGAACTGAATCAACCAATCTTCTATTTGTTTACCAACCAAAAAAGCAAAATCATCAGATAAAGAGGGTGATGTGACAAAATCTCCTCGAACGCCTAACTCAGCTTTACCGCTGCCGTAATAACCATCAATAGGATCATTTAATGCGAAATTCATAAAGTCATAAAAACTTATAGTCCCACCCATTTTTATTATTTTTTTTACTAACCAATCTGGATTATTCGCGGGTAAGCTATTCATCGGCGAAAATATAAAAAGACAGAACTTATTTATGCCTTCAAAGATTAACTATTTATTAGGAATATTTCTATCTATATTAGTTTTAATTTCACATAAACCCGTTTTCGCTATAAATAATCCAAATCTCTTACCAGAAGAAAAAACCCCAGTAATTGATTTAGCTAAAACATTAAGCCCTAATCAGAAAAAATCTTTAGAGGATAAGCTCAATAATCTAGAAATTGAGAGTGGGTGGAAAATTAAATATTTATCTCAATTTGAAAGTTCTCCTGGTAGCGCAATAAGGGACTATTGGGATTTAGATGAGACAAGTTTGTTGATAGTTGCGGATCCTAGAGGGGGGAATTTGCTGAACTTTAACGTCGGAGAGGCTTATTTTAATTTTATGCCAAGGTTATTTTGGGTTGAACTTCAAACAAGATTTGGCAACCAATACTATGTTAAAGATCACGGTGAGGATGGTGCAGTATTAGATGCAATTGATTCAGTAAAGATTTGCCTCGAAAAAGGAGGATGCCAAGTTGTCCCTGGCCTACCCAAAGAGCAATATATTTGGACTTTATGTACATCTATTCTTGGAGGTTTAGTAGCAGGTTTTGCATCTGCTCCAAGAAAAGAAGGTCAATTCATATCAATTGGATTTTTAGCTCTTCTTTCTCCCTTATGGGGCATGTTATTTGGAATTTTTGGTTTGGCACCGATAATATCCAGAACAAATGATTTATTACCTTTATTTAAAAATGGTTTAGCTTTTACAGCCGCAGGAATTGCGGGTTATATCTTGTCTCAAACATTATTTTCAAGATATGAAAAGCCCAAAAATACTTAAAATATGATCAGAGATACTTAATCCTAAAAAAATTTATCTTCTTCACAAATTTCACCAGACTCTGAATACCATCGATGAGAAACATGCCTTACTTGCTTATTTTCAAATTCAATCCATGAAAAGTTAATTAGCAATTTCCCATTTTCATTAGTTTTATATCTTGGTACTACAGCAGTGTTGAAATAAATTGTTCCTTTACTATCAATTTTAAACATCTCTCTTAAACCAAGATTTCTTCTAAGCCGGTTGTGCATGTGACCAAAAATTACAAGATCAACTTTTCTTCTCTTTTGTATTTGAGAAATAGCAGCAGACAAATCTCTATCTCCCCAATCTAAAGAGGGTAATTTCCAGTCTTTCCCACAAATGCTTTTAGGTTCTGAACCTAAACCCGAAGGACCAGCATGAGACATAATTATTAGAGGTATTTCTTCAACAGTCTCTTCTGAACATTTGATAATTTTATTTATTGAATCTTGTTCGGTTATTGGTCCATAAACGCCTTTAACTTCTTTCGAAAGATAATAGCCGCCGCCAGAACTACATGGTCTAGCAGACAATAAATTTATTTGATTATTAAAAACTTTCAAATCCCATGCACAATATTTTTCACCAAGAACACGTATCTGCTTTGAGAGAGTTTCGCCTGTAGAATCTTTCCCTCTATCATGATTTCCTAAAATCACAAAAGTAGGAATTTTGATCTCATTGATTTTTTTAATTATTTTGACACTTCCATCAGAAATATCACCAACAAATAAAACAATATTTGGGTTGATAATCGATAAAACTTTCAAGTCTAATTCAGACCATTGACCATGACAGTCACCAACAATAGCAATTTTTAAATTTGTCAGAATTTTTTCTGTTTAAAGGCATATAATCTATTTAGAGATATTCTAAATCCTGACCAGTATAACTTCTACTGCAAAACAGAAATCAGTTCAAAACGAAGAGGATTTGATTTCTGAAATAAAGGAGCGTTGCGGAAAAGCTAATGCAATTATTCTTGCGCACTATTATCAAGCCCCAGAGATTCAGGAAATTGCAGATTTTATTGGCGATTCATTAGATCTATCTAGGAAAGCTGCAAATAATGACGCAGATATAATAATTTTTTGCGGTGTGCACTTTATGGCCGAAACCGCAAAAATACTTAGCCCTAATAAAACAGTCCTATTACCAGATATTGACGCAGGATGCTCATTAGCAGACGATTGTCCTTCAGATAAATTTCAAAAATTCAGGGAAGAAAATCCAGATCATTATGTCGTAAGTTATATAAATTGCACTGCAGAAGTAAAAGCTCAAAGTGATCTGATATGTACAAGCAGTAATGCAGTCTCATTAATTAAAAAGATACCTGAAGATAAAAAGATAATATTTGCGCCAGATCAGAACCTAGGGAGATGGGTACAGAAAAATTCAGGAAGAGATCTTAAATTATGGCCTGGCAGCTGCATTGTTCATGAATCATTTAGTGAAGAAGCACTTCTAAAATTAAAATATCAAAATCCAGGATCAAAAGTAATTGCTCATCCTGAATGTAGTCAAAATTTACTAATTCTCTCAGACTTTATTGGATCAACAAGTAAGCTGCTTGATTTCGTAAGTAAAGATCCATCTAAAACTTACATGGTACTAACTGAACCTGGAATAATCCATCAAATGAAAAAGAAAGAACCTAATAAAATTTTTATTGAAGTCCCAGATGTAGAAGGTTGTAAATGTAACGAGTGTCCATATATGAAATTAAATACTTTAGAAAAAATTCTTGATTGTTTGAAAAATAATTCCCCGTCAATCGAACTTGACCCAGAAATAATAAGAAGAGCCTATGTGCCAATAAAGAGAATGCTGGATATGAGTAATTAATTTAATGAAAATACTTTATCTTCCTTATTAATTTTTAGGAATGCATTAAGGTTTGTGGTGTCGGGCTTAAATTCGCTTATCTGATTCTTTCTGTTAATTATATTTATTAGCTCTTTTTCACCAGCTCTATATTGTTTATCTTTTCTAGTTCCTATCTCTTTTTGAAGTATAGGGTTTATATTCATTCTTACTTCTATGTCTGGAATAATTCCAGATTTGTTTATATCAGTGCCGTTCGGAGTTAAATACTTAGCGACTGTAACAGTTAGACCTGAACCATCAACTAATGTTCTCATAGATTGAACTAAACCTTTACCAAAGGTTTTCTTCCCGACTAATTTTCCTCTTTTGTTGTCCTTTATTGCACCAGAGACTATTTCACTAGCACTAGCAGAACCCTCATTCACTAATACAACTAATGGCTTTTTTGTTAAAGCTTGACCGTTTCCTTTTTTTGTTTCTTTTAAGCCATCTTTACTTACCGTACTTACTATTACTCCTTTGTTAATGAAATGCCTTGAGATATCAATGCTTGATTCTAATAAACCTCCAGGATTACTTCTCAAGTCAAGAACATATCCTGCGACTTTTTTTGTTTCTAAATCGTTAATAGCATCTCTAGTCTCTTTTGATGCATTTGCATTAAATTGTTTAATTCTTACATAGCCAATTGATAAGCCGTTTTTGGTTTGATTGACTTTACTTGATACAGATTTTATTTCAATTTTTTCTCTTGATAAAATCTTAAAAAAGGAATTAGAACCTCTAAGAATTTCAAGCTTTACTTTAGTACCTCTTTGTCCTCTTATTAATTTTACGGCCTCCTCAATATTCATACCTTCAGTAGAAATATCATCTATGGATAATATTTTATCTCTAGCTTTAATTCCAGCATCAAATGCAGGGGTACCCTCTATGGGAGAAATAATTATTAAATCATCAGATTCTTTATCTTTAACTATTTGGATACCAACTCCAGTTAATTCGCCAGAGGTATCGATTCTCATTTGATTAAATTCCTTAGGTTCTAAAAATCTTGTATAAGAATCATCTAAGTTAGAAAGCATATCTCTAATCGCATCATATGCTTCATTGCTATCTGAGTATGTTTTTGATAAAACTTCTTTTCTTAAATTAATCCAATTGGACTTTTGAAATTTGCCGCTTGAATCAAGAAAATCTCTATATACAATTTGCCAAACATGATCAATTACTTCCTTATAACTATTATTTAAAACTGTTGCCTCTGCAAAATTATTTAAAAATAGTCCAGAAAAGGATGTCGCAAATAGAAATATAAATTTTTTTTTAAGCAATTTTCTTATCTTCAAATAATTCGATATTTTTTATTATAAAAAGAATTTATTTATAATTCAAAATTTTGACAAATCCTTAAGGATCAATCCACTTCCCATCATCCTTGATAAGTTGGATTAAAGCATTAACCCCCTCATCTTCAGGTACTCTTTTTATCTCTTCTTTCCTTCTATATAGGGCAATAGTTCCTTTACCTTTACCAACATAACCATAATCAGCATCTGCCATTTCTCCTGGCCCATTAACAATACATCCCATTATTGCTATATCTAGACCCGTTAAATGTGAGGTGGCGTTCCTAACTTTATCTACAACTTCTTCTAGATTGAAAAGTGTTCTACCGCAACTGGGGCAACTGATGTATTCAACCATTGTTTTTCTTAATCCTAAAGATTGCAAAATTGAATAGCACACTGGTATTTCCTTTTCTGGAGCTTCTGTTAAGGAAACCCTGATGGTATCTCCTAATCCCTCTGCTAAAAGAGTTCCAATTCCAGCAGTACTTTTAATCCTTCCATAATCACCATCACCAGCTTCGGTCACTCCTAAATGTAAGGGATAGTTATATCCTTCTGAGTCAAGCCTATCAGCAATCATTCTGTAAGCTGCCATCATGACCGGAGCCCTAGAAGCTTTCATAGAAATAATTATGTTATGAAAATCAAGCTCATCACAAATTTTGACAAACTCCATCGCAGATTCTGTCATTCCTAATGGCGTATCTCCATAAGTAAAAAGCATCCTCTCAGAAAGAGACCCATGATTAACTCCAATCCTTAGAGCTTTGTTTTCAGCCTTTAAAACTTCAACTAAAGGGGTAAATCTTTTAAGTATTGTTTGCTTAATAGTTTCAAATTCCTCATCTGTATATTCAGTTCTTGTAGGGTCTGATTTTTCAAAAACAAACAATCCAGGATTAATTCTTACTTTATCAACATGTTTTGCAACTTCCATTGCAATTTTCATACCATTATGGTGAACATCAGCCACCAAGGGAGTGTTGATATTATTTTCTAATAATTTTGCCTTTATATCTCCTACTGCTTTGGCATGTGCTAAGGAAGGGACAGTTAACCTTACTATTTCACAACCCACATCATGTAGTCTTTTGATAGCTAAGTAAGCATTTTCGACATCCATCGTATCTTCATTTATCATCGATTGAACTCTTACTGGATAATCACTTCCAATAGCGACATCACCCACCATCACTGTTCTAGTTATCCTTCTCTCAATATGAGTTGAATATCTTTTGGAGAGACTATTAACCTCTTTTGATTGAGTTAATGACATTAAAATTTTTGATATTCAAAAAGGATTTCACTAAATTATACGGCATATAGTTTACCACTTACATTCTCTAGGTCTTTCAAAGTTAGATGGTAAGGTTTATTGATTTCTTTTGAAGGAAATCTCAACAAATAAGATGGATGAAAAATTACCATAATTTCTCTCCCATCTTTTTTAATCCATCGACCTCTTAAATTACTTAAAGGATCTTTAACTTCTAAAATAGCTCTCATAGCAGTTGAACCAGTAAGTAATATAAATTTTGGATCAACTAGCTTTATTTGCTGTAATAACCAAGGTTTATGAATATTAATTTCTCTAGCAGTGGGTTTTCTATTATTTGGTGGACGACATTTAATTACATTACAAAAATAAACATCCTTTTTATAGTCAATCCCAGCTTGTATTAATAATTCGTTTAATAGCTTCCCAGATTTACCTACATAAGGTTTTCCTTCTAAATCTTCCTGTGCTCCAGGTGCCTCACCAATTATTAACAAATCTGCAAATACACTTCCTCTCCCAATTACTAACCTTTTCACCGAAAATAAAACTTTAAATATTTTTATCTTAAGAACTCAAAACATGAAAATAAAATAGATTAAGAAAATGAACTAAATTCAACCATAGTGTGATAGTTTTATTTATTGTTAATTTATGCATTTGTCATTATTAAAAGTCATATTTGAAAAGTCATAAGTCAATGAGTCAAGTTAATTTATCTGATCGGGCACTTTCAATTGAGCCTTCTCTTACATTGCAGATAAGTGCTCAAGCAAATCAATTATCTGCAGAAGGAGTAGATATTTGCAATTTAAGTGCAGGTGAACCTGATTTTGATGCCCCAAAAGAAGTTATAGAGGCTACAAGTAAAGCTATATTTGATGGATTTACAAAGTACGGGCCCGCAGCGGGGAATTTAGATCTCCGTAAAGCAATTGCAAATAAACTTCAAATTCAAAACGATTTAAATTATGAATTTGAAAATGTAATGGTCACAAATGGTGCTAAGCAAGCAATATATAATCTTTTCCAAGTATTGTTAAATACTGGAGACGAAGTTATTATTCCTTCTCCATATTGGTTAAGTTATCCCCAGATGGTTAGATTGGCGGGTGGGAAGCCTATCTTTACTAATTCTTCTGCTGAAGATGGATTCAAAATAAATATAGAAGATTTGAAGTCTAAAATCTCTTCAAAAACTAAATTTATAATTATCAATTCTCCTAATAACCCTACTGGAAGAGTTATGTCAAAGGAAGAATTATTACAAATTGCCGATTTAGCTAGAGAAAATCCAAATATCAATATTCTTTCTGATGAGATTTACGAACTAATCCTTAAAAAAGAATTTAAACACTACAGTTTTTCTTCATTAGCAAATGACTTAAAAGATAGAATTTTTATAATAAATGGGTTTGCGAAAGGATGGGCTATGACTGGCTGGAGGATAGGTTATTTAGTAGGTCCCAAAGATGTGATCAAAGCATCCTCAGCATTACAAAGTCAAAGTACAAGTAATGTTTGCTCTTTTGTTCAAAAAGGTGCTTTAGAGGCTTTAAAAATTAACAATGAGTTTTTCTCAATGATAAATAGCCATTATGATCAAAGAAGAAGACTTCTCTATGAGGGCCTTAATAATATAAATGGAATTTATATTGAAGAACCTAAGGGAGCATTTTACGCATTTCCAAAATTACCCAACTCCTCAATTACTTCCGTTGATTTCTGCAATAAAGCTCTTCAAGATTACGGATTAGTTGTTGTACCTGGAAAAGCTTTTGGAGCTGATCAATGTATAAGAATATCTTGTGCAGCTTCAGAAATTAAAATAAAAGATGGACTACAGAGGCTTGAAAAAGCAATCTCTGAATACTATTAATTTAACTAGGTTATGTTTAAATTAAATAATTTCCTAATAAGTTCATCTCTATTATTTTCTGTTTTTTCATCACCTGTATTTTCAAATTCCAAAGTTTTAAAAGTTGGAGCAATACCTGATCAAAACCAAGATGTTTTGGACAAAAGATTTAATTTATTTTCAAAAGAATTATCCAAACAACTTGATTTAGAAGTTAAATACATTCCTGTTATTAATTATGTTGCAGCAGTAACTGGATTTAGAACTAAAGATTTAGATTTAGTTTGGTTTGGAGGTTTATCAGGAGTTCAAGCAAGATTACAAACACCTAATTCAATTGTAATAGCTCAAAGAGATATCGATAAGGAATTTAAAAGTGTTTTTATAGTAAACAAAAATTTAGAACTTAACTCAATTTCAAACATTAAAGGACTTAAAAAACTAAAGAATTTAAGATTTACTTTTGGCTCTGAAAATTCAACTTCTGGAAGATTAATGCCAGAATATTTTTTAAATCAAGCAGGGGTAGAAATTAAACATTTTAAAGGGGGAAAAGCAGGTTTTAGTGGGAGTCATGATGCCACTATAGCTTTAGTTAATAGCGGGGCATTTGATGCTGGAGCGTTAAATAAACAGGTTTGGGAAAACAATCTTAAAAATAATCCCAAAAGAACAAGTAATTTAGAATTATTCTGGATCACACCAGAATATGTTGACTATCATTGGGTAGCTCAAGGTGATCTAGAAAATAGATTCGGGGAAGGGTTTACAAAAGAACTTAAATCAGTAATTCTAAATTTAGATATAAAGCAAAAATCACATAAACAGATATTAGATATGTTCAATGCAAAAAGATTTATAAAGGCAGAATCAAAACAATATAAAAATATAGAGGAAATCGGGAGGAAATTAAATAAAATTAGATGAATAATACTGTCTTAGAATTAGAAAATATATCTTATAAATACAAAAATGATCTGATCCTAAATAAAATAAATTTAAAAATAAATTCTGGTGAAAAAATTGCACTTTTAGGTAAAAGCGGTTCAGGAAAAACTACACTTATATCAATACTTAATGGCACTATAAAGCCAACTCAAGGTGAGGTTAAACTATTCAATGAAAGTTTCGAGGAATTAGATAGAAAGCAGAAAAGTAAAATAACAACTATATGGCAAGATTTAAGATTAATAGAAGATCTCTCTGCAGAACAAAATGTTAATTGTGGACTACTAGCGGAAAACAATTTTTATTTCGCTTTTAAAAATTTACTAAATATAAGTTCTTTTAAGAAGGCGCATAAATATATGAAATTATGTAGACTTCATAACTCTATTTACGACAAAAAAATCAGAAAACTATCTGGGGGGCAAAAACAAAGAGTGGCTATAGCTAGATCATTAATTCAAGAATCAAATATATTACTTGCAGATGAGCCTTTTAATAATCTAGATCCCAAATTGATTACAACAATTAAAAACCTTCTGCTAGAAAATGTAGATAAAAATAAAATAAAAAAATCCCCAAAGACGGCATTAGTTGCATTACATAGATTAGATTTGCTGAACGATTTCGATAAAGTTATTGGAATGAGGGATGGTAAAATTTTTTTCAATCTCAAAAGAAATAACTTAAAGAAGATTCATTTAGAGAAAATATATTAATTAGTTGAACAAATTAAAATTAAACTATACCTCATTATCTTTTCTTCCAATTTTGGTATGCATACCTCTAGGGTATCAACTAATAAACAATATTCATTTTGGAGGATTTAAATTATTCCAAGAATTCTTAATTTCTGCATTTAATCCCAAGATCAATAATGAAATTATTTTTACCGTAATTAAGCGATTAAATGAAACTATTTTAATTGGTTTTTTTAGTTGGTTAGTAAGTATTATTTTTGGAGCAATTTTTGGAATAATCTCCTCAAATATTTTTTATAAAATCTTTAATATTCCAAATTTTTTCTACCGCATAATAAGGTTTTTTCTAACAATAATTAGATCTATACACGAAGTGGTTTGGGGAATACTATTAATGCAAATATATGGAATAAATTTTTCGATAGGAATAATAGCTATATGTATACCTTATATTGCTGTAAATTCAAAAGTTTTTGCTGAACAATTAGAAACTATTGACTACAAAAGTTTTGAATCTATAAATCAAATAAATGCACCTAAATTTTCTTCTTTACTAACTTTAATATGGAATCCAATAATAAATACATTTAAAAACTTTGGTTTATATCGATTTGAGTGTTCAATAAGAAGTACGGTGATTCTAGGACTTTTTGGGATTGGAGGAATAGGTACCAGTATTTTTTTATCTTTCCAAACTTTGAATTTTAGAGAGTTATGGACTTATTTATGGTCCTTAGCAATTTTGATAATTCTTTCTGGATTAATATTCAAAAAAATAAAATTTAACACTACAAATAAAATCCTATCTATTTTTTTTATTTCAGTTTTTTTCATAACAATTTTATTTTCTTTTTCATATTTTCTTTATTTTATTTTTAACAATAATTTTGAAAATTTTAATTCCGCTAGTTCTCTATTTAAATCAAGCTCAGATTTAGGATTATTTGATTTCTTAAAACTTATATTAGAAACAATAATTTTAAGTCTTTTATCAACAGGAATCGCAATTAGTTTACCGCCATTAGTAATAGGAATTTTTAACAACAATACTTCTAAAATTTTTATAAAATTTTTTGCATTTTTATTACGTTTAATACCTACCCCTGTAATACTTCTAACTCTATTAACTTTTAATAGTCCTTCTGTATCTCTAGCAGCTTTAACATTAGGTCTCCACAACGCTGGTATTACTAGCAAATTACTTTTTACAAATCTAGATAGCCAAGACAAGAGAAATTATATTGCAATGAAATCTTTAGGAATCTCAAAAAAGACTAGTTGGCTATTAGGTTTATTTTCTCAACAAGCAAAAAGTTACTTAGCATATTGCGCTTATAGATCTGACATTATTATTAGAGAAACGGCAATTGTTGGGGTTATTGGAAGTGTTGGTCTAGGTTGGCAATTGCAAGAATCACTAAGTTCCTTCGCATGGCAAGAAGTTACATTAGTTTTGATAGCTTATAGCTCCATCGCAATAGTTGGCGAATTAATAAATGGTAAAATCAAAAATAGTTTAACTTGATTTGTAAGAATAATTTGTTAAATCAAGTAATTATTTTTTCCGGTTATAGTGATTAGTTTACCAAAACAGCTAGTTGTAATTGGAGATAGCTCAGTTTATGGATGGGGGGATAATGATGGTGGTGGATGGTGTGAGAGGCTTAGAAAAGATTGGTGCAACAACCACAATGGGCCAGTTATTTATCAACTTGGCGTTAGGGGAGATGGGATAGAAAAAGTTTCATCTAGATGGGAAAAAGAATGGTCGTCTAGAGGAGAAACGAGAAGAAATAAACCTAAAGCAATACTACTAAATGTAGGTCTTAACGACACAGCAGCAATTGGTCAGAAAAATGGAAGACATCAATTAGATATAGATGGATTTGAATATGGATTAGAGAGGCTAATTAATGAAATGAACTCTCAAACAAATGTATTTGTTATTGGTCTGACACCAGTTGACGAAAGCAAAATGCCGTTCGCAGGATGTCTATGGTACTCAAACGATTTTTGTAATTCTTATGAAAGGAGAATGGAGGAAGTATGCCTCAATCAGAATGTCCCATTTCTTCCTACTTTTAGAGAAATGTACTCTGATAAAAGGAGTAAAAATTGGATTACGCATGATGGAATTCATCTAAATTCCGAAGGTCATTTCTGGCTTTTCCAAAGACTTAAAAGCTGGGAGATTCTCACAAAATGGAAGGAATCTTAGGTCTTTCCAAATATTATTCAAAAAAATATCAATATAAAATAAGCGCAAAGATAGCAAAAACAGAAGCAATACTTGTTTGAATAGCATTTACCAACTCATTACTTAATTTATATTTGTTTTGAAATTTAGCACCAATAATACTTTCGGAAAGTGTTGCCAAGAATCCAGAAACTACAACAACTATAAAATGATATTTTGTAGAAATAATTGATAGACGAAGCATTATAAAAGCCATAAATATTGATCCCAAAACACTAGCTAATGTTCCTTCTATACTTATTCCTCCCTCAGTTCCCCTATCCACCTTTTTAAGTGAAGTAATTAAGTATGTGTCTTTACCAAATCTTTTCCCAATTTCGCTACCAAAAGTATCCGCCAACTTTGCAGCAAAACTTGCAGCAAAACCTACTTTAAACATCACTACATTGGCAGCATTAAATTTGGTCATAATGGCAAGAAATAATCCTGTAGCTGCTGAGCCCCAGACATTCTCAGGGCCTCTCCTCCCGCCTCTTTTTTCAGCAATTCCTTGTGCTTTTTTAAATTTAAAACCTATTTTGGTAACGAGGGATCCAAATAATAAATAAATTACAACTGACATCCATCCCTGCCAAGACAAACATCCCCACAAAATTGTGCCTAAGATGCCTGCACTTACCCAACCACTTTTCGTCATCAAAGGAATCCTGCAAAATATATAAATCAAAATAAAATTAATGCAAAAACCTATAAAAAATTGATTTCTAATTAAATCCATATTTATCTAATTCTTTAATTTCAAATTAATTCTCCACTGATTTAGGATTGATGATGCATTAATACTAGCCGTCGAAGTTCTTAAGATAGTGTCGGAAAGTTTCACAAAGGTAATGTTATTTTTATTAAAAAAATCAATTTCTTTAGAGGACCAACCCCCTTCAGGGCCAATTACATTCCAAAATATACCTCCTTTTTTATTTGCAAATTCTTGTTGTTTTCTTAACCATTTATTTAAGTCATATGGTGTTTCTTCTCTCGTTATAGAAATTGAAACTCTTTCTTGATTATCTCTACTTTTTAGCCATTTAATAATATCCATACCATTTAAAATAGATGGTTTCCATAATCTTTCACTTTGCTCAACTGCTTCTTTGATAATTGAATTCCATCTCAAAAGCTTTCTTGAAAAATTTAAATTTTTGTTTACCTGTCTTTCTGAAAATAATGGCTGTATGTAATCGATTCCTATTTCAGTGCACATTTTTAGAATATCCTCAAAACCACTTTTTGGTATAACAACAGCTATTCCTAATAAGTAAATTTCTTGTTCTTGAAATAAGTAAGGTTTTTTTAATTTAATTATTTCTAAACAATCATTTTTAACTTTTATAGCTTTCCATAATGAACCCTCTCCATTAGTTATAAATATTTCTTTACCATTTTTTATCCTCATTACTTTATTTAAATAATGAGCTTCTTCTTTAGAAAGTTCTAAATTATTGTTCTTAATATTTTCAATTCTTTCACGGGAAATAATTAATCTTGTTAAGTCTTCCATCTAAAACACTTAATCTTTGAAAACCAAATCTTCATGTTCTTCAATTGCCCAATCATTATTTTCACCCCCAATAATTAACTCTTCAATTTTTACATAATTATTTGATATCTCATTCAAAGAATTAATTAATATATCTATTGAAATGGAGTCTGAAGTTCCAAAATCAACCCAACATCTTCCCCAAAGATTTTGATATTCCATAATTCCTAAATTATGCATTAAGGCTGGAAGAGATGCATTTTTTTGATCGTTATCGTAGGACATCCAACTTAGATCGGAACCCTCTTCATGAGTTTGCAAATTTTCAGAATTAAATCCACCTAACCTTCCTAAAACGTACCAACTATCAAAAACACCATCTAAATAATTTTTTTCGTCTTGAGTTGGCGATTCTGAAAACCTGATCCATATCCAACAATTAAAAGGATCAACTTCCCTAAAAATAATATTCATATTGACTAATAACTTTTTAGATCTACAGCTATTATAAGTAAGTTATTACTAGATTAAAATTCATACCTATAACTTAATTAATAATGCTTGACTTAAAAGAAATATCTTATCAACCCCAAACTGGTGAAAGAAAAATAATAGACAATTTAAATTTAAAAGTTCATGAAAATGAAATCATTTTGATTTGCGGCAATAGTGGTTCTGGGAAAACAACACTACTCGAAATAATAAGCGGATTAACAAATCCGCAAAAGGGAAAAATTACTTGGAAGAATAAAATTTTGTCTTCTAGACAAAGAAGATGGTTTTGTGGAGTAGTATTCCAATTTCCTGAAAGATACTTCATAGGTACAACCATTGGTAAAGAATTAAAAATAGGCCATAAATCTTTAAGAGAAAAAAATATAGAAATAGTTTTAAATAAAGTTGGTTTAAAAAAAATTAATCTGACTCAACCACCAGAACAGCTAAGTGGCGGACAACAAAGGCGGTTAGCTGTAGCAGTTCAACTACTTAGAAACCCCTCAATTCTTTTACTTGATGAACCAACTGCTGGATTAGACTATTCAATGAGAAATGATGTGAAGAATTTAATTCTTGATTTAAAAAATAAAAATACAATTATTATTGTTACTCACGAACCTGCATTATTTGAGGGAATTCCTTCTAGGATATTATCCTTGGAAAAAGGGAAATTCAAAAGTTTTATGAAAGAAAATCATGCAGGATAGGATAGTTCGGGCTACTGCAGCCAATGGAGGAATAAGATTAGTTGCGGTCTTAACAACAGAATCTTCTTTAGAAGCAAAAAAAAGACACGGCCTTTCTTACTTAACCACCTGTATCTTAGGCAGAGCATTTAGTGCTTCACTGCTTTTAGCAAGCTCGATGAAAATAATGCATGGGAGAGTCACTTTAAGAGTTAGATCTGACGGACCTTTAAAGGGATTACTAGTTGATGCAGGTAGAGACGGGAAAGTTAGGGGTTATGTAGGTAATCCTAATTTAGAATTGGACCTAGTCAAAATAGATAATAATAAATATGCTTTTGATTTCACAAAAGCATTAGGTACAGGATATTTAAATGTAATTAGAGATAGTGGATTTGGAGAACCCTTTACAAGCACTGTTGAATTAGTAAATGGGAATATTGCTGAAGACTTAGCTTCATATTTATACCATTCAGAGCAAACTCCCTCTGCTGTATTTATTGGAGAAAAAATTCAAAATAAAAGTGTTATTTGTAGTGGTGGCTTATTAGCTCAAGTTTTACCTAAAAAAGATACTGACCCTCTACTAGTCTCACTACTTGAAGAAAGATGCAAAGAAATTAATTCTTTCAGCGAAGATCTATTTAAGTCAAAAGATAATCTTCTTGAGTTAATTAGAAATATATTTCCCGATATTGACGATAAATCAATCTCTGAAAAAGCTCGTTCTCAAGAAGTGAGTTTTAAATGCAAGTGTTCCAAACAAAGAAGTTTAAATGCGATGAAAATGCTTGATAAGAGCGAGTTAGAGGACATCCTCAAGAAAGATGGCAAAGCAGAGTTGGTTTGTGAATTTTGTAAAAATAAATATCTTATAAATTATGAAGAAATTAAATCTATGATAGAAGATCAATCATAAAAAAATTACGCCTAGCCATAAAATAACCATGGCCGGAATACTTTGAATTTTTTGTATTGATAAAGAGTTGTTTGATACTTCCTGAATGAAAGAATTATTTTCAAGCAATCCACCAAATATTAATCCTATCGAGAGAAAGGTAACACTCCAACCCAGAGAACCTATAAATCTTTTCCCTGATTTAATTTGAGTATAGGTAAGTATTAATGTTGAAATAGAGAGTAAAAGTCTATTATTAGAGTCTGGACTGATAAATAACAAAATTAAAAATAATAGCCCAACAGATATTTTTATTGAAAGATTATCAAATGAGGGAGTAGTTATTTTTGGCAGACTATACTGACTTGAATTGTTAGAGTTATTATTTAAATTTTTTATCTTAGAAAGAAGTGGGAAGTTATTATTGGTAAATTGATTAATTTGTTTTTCTTTTTTTGAAGCACTTACAGCTTCATAGCTTACATTTCCTGATTGCCTGGCTTTCAAACTACCCATGAGTAATTGATCAAAGGAAGATTCTATTTTCGCTTTTAAAATTAAGTCTTCACCAGCCTCTCTAACTTTAATATCTCTAGCCTTCTGAATATCCTCAAAAGCAGCACCTTCTTTTACACCTAAAATTTCATAAGGTGATTTTTCGTTATTATTTTTATTACTGTTTGAATCCAAAATTTTTTACCAATACTAACAGATTAACTAATTTTATAATCCATTAAGACTTTATAAAACAATTGGTTCGACTCCACTAACAACGGGCGCAACTTTGTTTAAATTTAATTGATTATTGTCTTCAACAAACTGATTTAGATTCCACTCATTTTTGAAAAGAATAACTGGCCTATTCCAACAATCTTTAACTATTTTACAGTTGAATATTCTGCCTAGTTTTTCAATAGCTGGCCATCCATCAGAAATCCATCTAGCCAATTGATATGGCATTGCTTCAAGATTTGCATCTACACCATATTCACTTTTTAATCTGTGAGTTACTACCTCCAGCTGCAATTGACCAACGGCTGCGAGTATAGGGTCTCTTTTACTCTCATCAAAGTCATAAAGAATCTGAACAGCTCCTTCTTCTCGAAGTTCATTAACACCCTTTCTAAAGTTTTTAAATGCTGAGGGATTTGGATTTCTTAACCAGCTGAATATTTCAGGACTAAAGGATGGTATGCCCTCATATTCCAGATGTGCACCAGTATAAAGAGTATCTCCAATAGAAAACATCCCTGGATTATTTAAACCAATAACATCTCCAGGATAGGCATCATCAACTACTTCTCTATCTTGCCCAAATATTTTTTGCGGTCTTGATAATCTAATTGTTTTTCCAGTTCTGGAATGTTTAACTGACATATCCTTTTCAAATTTGCCACTACAAACTCTTATAAAAGCCACCCTATCTCTGTGCTTTGGATCCATATTTGCCTGAAGCTTAAAAACAAACCCACTAAATTCATCGCTTGCAGGTTCAATATCCCCTTTATTACTATTTCTTGAAGTTGGTTTTTGTGCCATTTTTAAAAAACTATCTAAAAATGGCCTTACGCCAAAATTAGTCATGGCAGACCCAAAGAAAACTGGGGTTAAAGAGCCATTAAAAACTTTTTCTTTTTCAAATTTAGATCCTGCCTCATCAAGAACCTCCAATTCTTCAAGTGAGTTTTCAAGTAAATCTCTCTCTACATATTTTGATAGCTCTTTATCTTCAAGACTTAATCTTTTCTCATTCGATTGTTTCCCTCTCACTGCTTTATCAAATAAAATCACCTCTCTCGAGAATCTATCAATAACCCCTCTAAATTCCTCGCCACTCCCAATTGGCCAGTTTATAGGTAGGGTATTTAATCCAAGTTCTGATTCAATTTCATCAAGTAAAGAAAATGGCTCTCTTCCTGGTCTATCCATTTTATTTATGAAAGTAAATATTGGTATTTTTCGCATCTTGCAAACTTCAAACAATTTTCTAGTTTGAGGTTCTAGTCCTTTAGCAGCATCTTCCAACATAACTGCATTATCAGCAGCAGCTAATGTTCTATAAGTATCTTCGGAAAAATCTTGGTGTCCTGGTGTATCTAATAGATTAATTACAGATCTTTCATATTCAAATTGCAATACAGTTGATGTAATAGAAATACCTCTTTGTTTCTCAAGTTCCATCCAGTCTGAGGTGGCTTTTCTCTGATTACCCCTAGCTTTTACTGCTCCTGCCTGTTGAATGGCACCTCCATACAAAAGAAGCTTCTCGGTAAGAGTCGTTTTCCCAGCATCTGGATGTGAGATAATAGCAAAATTTCTTCTTTTATTTACCGCATCCAGTATTTCTTTATTATTTAGAATTTTAGTACCTAAGCTCATTTATATTATATAAGGGCCTTTCACTTAGTTCTTAAACATTACCATAGACTATTAAATAATTTTCACCTTCCTCAAACACATCTAAAGAGGATAGATCATTCTCTAAGATGAAATTTTTTAACTCTTTAAAAGTATAAGAAGCTCTTAAAGAGGCATAATAATCATTAGTTAAAATCTCATTATACTTAGTTGAACATTGTGCTTTGAGTTCTAAAGCAGACTTTTCATCTAATGGCCTTTTTAAATCCTTGTGAAAATTTACAGTAATATTACTAGATAAAATTCTTATTATTTTGAAGAAATCTTCAAGATTGGTAATATGATGAATCAAACTGTTGCTTACAAGTAAACTAATTCTTTTTTTAAATAAAAAATTATTTGATTTAATGTCTTTGATGTCAGAACAAATGTAGCGTAAATTTTTTAATTTTTTTTGATTATTAGAAATACTTTTATTATATTCTGCTCTCAAAATCATCTCTTTAGAACCATCTATTCCTACGACTGCAGTATTAGGCCATTTTATTGCTAACTTCTCAGAAATATTTCCTGGGCCACATCCTAAATCAACTATTAAATCTTTTTCACCTAAAGAAATATTTTTTTTCAAAAGATATTGATTTATTTGATTAATTAAATTAACCTCCCCTTCTGAAAAATCAGCTTCGTCATAAGAAATGACCTGCTCTTTTTCTTCCATTAATTCAGGTTCGGGGACTCTTTCCATATCCTTTCTTGAAACAAAGATTTCATATTAAACATAATTCTACACAAACCGTTAAATAGTGGTAAGAATAGTTGCAGACGCCACAGGTAGAGTTATTCTTCCAGTACGGGTTATTTACATACGTTTTTTTTATCGTGACTGTTGCACCAAATAAAGCTTCTTCAGAGAGCAATTCCAATAATCTTAAAAAAGATGATTTTCCAAAGACTGCGCCAGCTGCTTACCCAGTTTTTTTCAGATCCTATAGTAGAAAAACTTCATCTGGCAAAAGGGAGAACTGGAGCGAAGTAGGCGAAAGGAATTTATCCGGATTAAAAGAATTAGGAAAACTTTCTGAAGAAGAATTAATCCTAATGAGAGAGATGCAAAGTAACCAAAAAGCTCAACCTTCAGGAAGATGGTTATGGATAGGCGGAACCCCTTGGATTAATAAGAACCAAAATTTCTCAGGAGCATACAACTGTACCTCAACAAACTTAATTGATTGGGAAGCCTTCGCATTAATGATGGACTTAGCAATGATGGGATGTGGAACAGGTGCAATAATTGAGCCTCATTTTATAAATAATCTACCTACGGTAATTAACAAAATAAACATTAAATCAGTCAGTGAAGTTGGAATAACTCCTAAAGATCAAAGAGAAGAAAAGTCATCATTAGAAATTAAAGGAAAAGATCTTCATATCAAAGTCGGAGATAGCAGAAGAGGATGGGTAGATAGCTATAAATATCTTCTTGAGGCATCAAGTAACGAGAGTCTTGAAAGAGAAATTGATGTTTATATTGATTTGGAAGATATTAGGCCTGCGGGAGAATCATTAAAAGGTTTTGGTGGCATGGCAAATCCTATCAAATTGAAAGATCTTTACTCTAGAGTCGCATCACTTCTTGGAAAGGCAATTGGGAGGAAATTAAGTACAGTAGAGTGTTGTTTATTAATTGATGAAGCTGCAGTAACCATAGTTGCTGGGAATATAAGAAGAAGTGCTGGAATGAGACAATTTGCTTCAGATGATAAGGAAGCCGCATCAGCAAAAGAAAATTTATGGAGTCAAGATGAGAATGGTAATTGGAGAATAGATCCTGAAAAAGATGCCCTCAGAATGGCCAATCATACTAGGGTTTACCATACAAAACCCACTTACCAAACTGTTTTGGATGCAGTAACAAAACAATTCCATTCAGGTGAGGGAGCCATTCAATTTGCACCAGAAGCAATCGCAAGGTCAAATGCAGATATTCTCAAAGATGATGAATTGAGAAAGGAATTTATTGAAATCTACTCAGAACAAGGCAAGGATGAAGCGAGAAATTGGATAAATAGTAGTTATGGTCCTTTTTCGGAAGAAGAGTTAGACCACAGGATGAGCCGATATGGACTTAACCCTTGTGGGGAGATCTTGGGAAATGATTTCCATTGCAATTTGGCTGAAGTTCATTTAAATCAGATTGATCCAGGAAATTTTGAAGAGCAAAAAAAAGCTTTTAAAGCAGCCGCTCTTTCTGTAGCATGCTTACTTAATCATGAATTTGAAGTTGAGCGTTACAGAAAAAGTAGGGAATATGATCCTATCGTAGGAGTAAGTTTCACTGGATTATTTGATTTTTGTGTCCATGCCTTTGGGACGCCATGGTTGAAATGGTGGGAAGCAGGAAGGCCAAATAGCGAAGAAGGGAAGGCCTTCAAAGAAAAGGAAGCTAAATTCTTAGATTCTTGGAGAAAAATAGTAAAAGAAACTGTATGGGAATATTGTGATAAGCATAATCTAAGGAGACCAAATAGATGTACAACAGTTCAGCCAGCTGGGACTAAAAGTCTTCTTACTGGAGCAGCTCCAGGTTGGCATCCTCCAAAGGCTCAAAGATTCATAAGAAGAATAACTTTCAGAAAAAATGACCCAATCGCTTTAGCTTGCATGGATTATGGTTACTCAGTTGTTCCATCTCAATCTGATAAAGATGAAAATGGTTGCTTGCTCGATAATCCATTTGATCCAAGATGTACAGAATGGTTAGTTGAAATCCCTACAGAAGTTAGTTGGGCAAATATAGACGGCGCAGACCAAATAGACATCAATAATTTCTCAGCATTAGCTCAATTTGATTTTTACATGCAAGTGCAGAAATTTTACACAGAGCATAATACCTCTGCAACAGTAGAATTTAGAGAAAATGAAATCGAAGATTTAGCTAAGGCTATTCATAATGCAATAGAAAATAATGAGGGATATATTTCAGCAGCATTACTGGCTAGATTTAGTGCTAACGCTACTTTCCCGAGATTACCCTTTGAACCAATAAGTAAAGAGGAATATATATCATTGCAGAATAAAGTAATAGAAAGGAAAGTCAATAACGATTTCTTTGACGCTCTTAATAAATATGATGTTGGAGAATTATCTGAAGCAGGACCAGCAGGTTGTGATTCAGATAAGTGCTTGCTTCCTCTTGCTAAACCAAAAGAATAAATTTTGAATAATTTGTAAATAAAAAATATAAATTAGTTTTTAAAAATTTAATTTATGGCTACCTCTTAAATAGGGACATAAATTATTTATGACATTAAGCTTAAATATTGGGAACTTCTTTAATGATTCCTCCAGTCATGCATTGGTGGATGAGCTAAGAAAAAGAACATCAGAAGAGGATATCTTAGATTTTGAGGAAAAATTTAACTCCAAAAACGAAAAAAATCTACACATATATATATGTAGATTTCTAAAAAATAGATCAATATCCAGAGGGCTAGCCTCTAGATGGTTAATAACCATAATTGAAAACAAAGAATCAAAAATTGATGCTTTGCAAAAATAAAATATTTAGGTCAGCCCTGATAGTTTCCATAGAGCAATTCCAAAAATTGAGAATCCCATAATAAAAGTAAAAGCCAAAGCATTTACCAATTGGACCTTATCATTCATTCTGTTTGCGAATGGTAATAATTGAGCAAATAATGGAGTCTCTTCAACTATTGCAGATTTTTTTACTGTAGGTTTTTTGCTTCTAGAAAACATAAAACAAATTTTATAATCTTAAGAATTTTACATTTAAAAGTTCATTAAATAAAAAATACTTCTCAAAAACGAACAAAATGTAACCTGTGAGAAATTAAGCCGGGATTATAATAAATATTTTTATCAGAAACCTAATCTATCATTAATATATTAAGTTTATTTATTAAAAACCTAGACAAATAATTTTAATGGATGTTATTATAAATTTGTAGCAACCGCTACCAAAACGTTCAACTTGCGTATAGCAAGCCGCAAATCGACTTAAGCCATGGAACGGGGACTTAAGCGAAACCGGAGCTAAAAAAATGACTCTAATTTACAGAGGACAAAAGTACATCCAGAACAAAGAAGCAGCTAAAAAGCAGCACAATGAACTAACTTATAGAGGAAAAACTTACACAAGCTAGTTTATTTAACCATTAATTAAAAAAGCCACTTTCAGTGGCTTTTTTTTTATCCATTCTTAGACTAAACAATAACTTAATACTTCTCACAAGCATTAAAATAATATGATTCAATTGCATTTATATATTAGATAACAATGGCAGACCAAAAACCTTTATTTAAAGCACCATATGACATAAAAGATGTTAGTGCTCTTTTCGCCATAGTTGCCTTCGTTTTAATAATCGCTGCCATAGTTGGGAATAACTTATTTGGTTTATTTCAACAAAATGTCAACTTTGGGTGATTATTTTTGTGGTCTAAATTTTTGGACTAAATGTGACTAATAATTGACTTTTATAACGACTTAACCCATCATTTTTAAATAAAATTCCTCTCTCAGACAAGTTTCTTGAAATAAATTTTCAATCTTTGAATTTATAGACTATGACTAATTTCTTATGTTATAGTTTTGAAGTTCAACAAAACTGAATAGCCTCTGGAGGGGTGGTCGAGTGGTTTAAGGCTCTAGTCTTGAAAACTAGCGTGTCTGCAAGGGCACCGTGGGTTCGAATCCCACCCCCTCCGTTCAAATAAAAAGAACCAAATAATATAAACGCTCTTTTTAAACGTTCTTGTTAGTATAATTTTTATTTAGATTATGAGTAAAGGATTTGCCACAGATAATTTAATAGCCAAAAAGTCGAAAAAAAAAGTTATTTCAAATGAACCGCAAGGCAGATTAATATCTTGGTCTCCTTGGCCACCTGCTAATTTTCAAACACGATATCCTGCATTCCCTTTTGTTCTTACAATATTGATTATAGTAATAGGGCAATGGTACCTTTCTCTACTCAGGTGATCCGAAACTAATTTTTTATTTAAATTAGGATGAATTAAGTTTGAGAATTTATTTTGTTTTTTTCAATTTTATTATTTGCCCACTTTCAAGCGGCAATCATTCCAATATTATTAGGTATTAGATCTATCAATAAATTCAAACATATAAGTAAGAACAAATTGATACCTTTCGGTTTTGTTTTTTTAGGATTAGCTTCGATTTCAGAAATGATAGATCATACTCAAACGTCTTGGATTTATGTAGATCACTCCTCTTTATTTAATTGGTTATTTTATTCTTTCTTATCTTTAGGTCTAACATGTTTATCAATATCAGTTATAAAAAATAAGTTTATTCAAAAAACTAATTTTTGCATTTCTTTATGTTCAATAATCTCATATTTTTTATTTGATAAAACTATTGCTCTCCTTTTTCAAGTAATAATAAGTATCCTGCTAATTATAAATTGGCAAAGAGTTTTTAAAGATTGGCTTTTTATTCTTTACCCAATATTTGGTATTTTTTTTACGACTTTCTTTGGGTCAAAACTCTCAATTAGTGGCGATCAATTTTGGCATGTTTTAATAGGCCCATCTGGAACAATTAGCGTTCTTACCTTTTATTTAGTATTAAAGAGATCGGACAAAAAATTTACTTAAGATTCTTATGAAAATATTTGTATTTGTAAGTTTTATAGTGTGCTTAGTCACAATAATCTCTCCTGTTGAAATCTTTGCTGATACAGCACTTGATGTTTACATGAATGATTTTTATTCTAAATCAAATGAAGCTAGCCAGATTCTTAAAGAAATCGAAAATAGTTTAAAAGAGGGATCAAGAAAAAAAGTATGCTCTAGGCAAAGAGAGGCAGCAAAATTAGGACTACTAGCTAATAAATCATTAATTAAAGCCTTTGAAATAGAGGGAGCTAATCCGCCAATGCAAGCGATAAAGGCAAGTCAACAAAGATGGGAATCTATTCTGAATGAGTGCTGAAGAAAATCAGTAAATCCATAAATCTTTTTAAATTTGCATTCTTACAGATTTACTAATTAAGGGAATTTCAGGTTCAACTCCATAAATACATTGAGAAATCGAATAAATAAAAATACATAGTGTAAATATAAAAATTATTGAGCCTAATTCAACTATGGGAAATATTCTCAAGAGATATGAAATTATTATTAAAGCAATATCAATTAATAAAGCTTGGCATGCGTTATATCTAACGAAATAGGGAACATTTGGATTTCTTACTAATCCAGCAAACAAAATTATAAATAATAAAAAACTACCAAAAGGCAAAGATTTTTCAATTATTGCTATCGGAAAAGTTAGTAATAATAGTATTTTTAAAAAAGAATATTTATAGAACAAAAGATATCCAAAAGGTATTGATGCCTTTAATGGCAAAGTATACAAAAATACAGATGATAGTCTTTGGAATATCTGATTCAATATATTATTGAAATTTCGTACTCATATTTTAACCTAATTTTTTGAACTTAATAAAAAGTCTTACTTTCGAGAAAATCAACTTTGGCAGATGGTTATTAAATATTAGATAATTGATTCAGGTTCATAATTCAAAATGCGTATCCTACATACAATGTTGAGGGTTGGAGATTTAGATAAATCCATTGATTTCTACGTCAATAGATTAGGAATGAATTTATTGCGAAAAAAGGATTACCCTCATGGAAAATTCACTTTGGCATTTGTTGGTTATGGCTCAGAAAAAGAAAACTCAGTAATTGAATTAACTTATAACTGGGACAAAAAGTCTGAAGACTATGAGCTTGGAGATAAATATGGTCATATAGCTATTGGAGTAAAAGATATTCATCTAATTTGCCAAGGATTAGAAAATAATGGTTGCAAAATAACAACCAAACCTAAAACAATGAAAAACAGTACTACTGTCTTGGCTTTTGTTGAGGATCCTGATGGTTATAAAATTGAACTTATTGAAAGAGATTAAAAGCTCAGAATTTTTTAATTAAATAGACAAAAAACTAAAATTTTTAAAGATTGAATTATCAAATATATCGTATTCAATTAACGAAAAAAATATCTCTAAGATCACATTGGATAGATTTTACAGTTTCAAATATTGTAAAAGATTATTTCTAAGATGAGGAATTATTAAAAATAAAATTAAAACTTTATACAATCTAAATTAAATCTATATAGAATATATAGACAATCTATATAGATTTATATATCATATAATTATCGCATAAACCTTATGCCTAGTAATTGGTCAAAAATAAGAGATGAATGGCTTGATAGAACCGCGGTTGCGAAAGATGATGCGAAATGGGCATTAGAAGCTTTAATTAATTCTGAAGAAGAGTTATTTGAAATAGAAAAAAAAATAAAGAATAAAGAGGACGCTATAAGCCAAGTAAAATTTTTGAAGAAAAAGGTTAAAGAAACTATTTCCTCTAAAGAAATTAGTCTCGATGATATTGCATTAAATACTTCAAATTCAAACAAAGTACAGATCTCAGTACCATCAAATCTTACTTATCTTTTGAAAGTTTGGGCCGCAGCAGAAGGAAGAGATCTATCAAGTGTTGCTTTTCAATGTTTAGAAACTGGTATAAGGGAGATGAAAAGCAAAGGTTCAATCCCTTCAATAGCAGTAAATAGATATGACTCGGCCTGTCAAAAGAGGATTGCACTAGCAGAAGTAAACAATCTATTGGAGAAATATGAATTAGCTCAGGATGAAATCAAATAATTATGAATAACAGAAAAATCATTAAAGGATACAAAACATTTATATCATCAAGATTTAATGCAGATACTTCTGTAGATAAATTCAAAGATGGAATAATTTATACTCTTTATTCTGATGAATTTAATTCACTTAAAGTTGGTTTTGCTGAAAATGATAAGGTTCTAGAAAAAAAATTATCAAGTGAAGCATTAATATTATTGGATATGAAAAAAGGCAAAAAGAAAGATCTATTTTTATTAATAACCACTCTAAAAGAACTTGGCATCAAATATTCAGACAATTTTTATTTCAAATACTCAGGTTCTTTAATGAAACATTTATCTATTCTAGGTTGGCCTGTTGGAAGTTCACTTTATAAACAAAGAAAGATTAAAAAAGAACTTTTATGTGCATAAATTTAAATGTAATCGCACTCTAAAGTTTCTCTGGTTTCTCTATTCGTAATTGGATTAGTTCCAGTGGCACTTTCACAAAATTTCCTAATAATATCTTTTGGCAAAAAAACATTTGTGAAGTCTGCGCCTTGTATTTTTACATTTTCAAACTGGGTACTATAAGCAAATGAATCCTCCAAGTTAGTATTTGATAAATCCGTTCCATCTAAAACAGCTGAGTCTAAAGTTACTTCTCTTAAGTTGGAGTTACTTAAATTAGTATCTTTCAATTTTGCTCCATAAAGAGTCGCATTTTGGAGCTCACAACCTGACAAATTTGCGTCTTGTAAATCAGTCAAATAGAAAGTTGCTCCTTTTAAATCAGATCCAGAAAAATCAGCCCCTACCAAAGATTGTTTACCATAATCCAATGCAGCGAAGCTTCTAGTAGGGAGGGTTAAAACAACTATTAATATAGTTAAAATTATAAATCTCATTTGTTTGAGTAGTATTTCAATAAATTCTAACTTCTTAAGCTGAAATCTAAAAATTAATTATTTACTGAGTGCTATATTTATTAAAATAGCAAATCACGAAATAGGTTTTGGATATAAGTCCTTATGATGCAATTGTTGTTGGTTCCGGAGCTACAGGAGGAATAGCAGCACTTACATTGGCAGAACAAGGTATTAAAGTTTTAGTAATAGAAGCAGGGCCTCAAGTTAAAAGGCATGAAGCTAGTAATCATGAGCCAAAAAGTACATTAAAAAGATTATCAGGAGTTTTAACAAAAAAACATGCCAATCAATGCCAACATCCTGGTTATTGGAAAAATAATCCTGACTTGTATTCAAATGAATTGAAGCATCCTTATGACTTCCCAAAAAAAAAGCCATTTCTTTGGACCCAAGGCAAACAATATGGGGGGAGATCATTAACTTGGGGAGGCATAACATTAAGACTTTCCTCAGAAGACTTTCATCCGGCTAAAAAAGATGGATTCGGACCCAACTGGCCTATTTCATACGATGAACTGTCCCCTCACTATGATTTCATTGAAAATTTTTGCGGCATCTATGGACGAAAAGATGACATTAAAGAAGTCCCAAACGGTAAATATATTGGTGAAATACCTCTTACAGAAAACGAAAATATCTTTGGCAGCGAAGTTAAATCAAAATTAAATTATCCATTTATACAATCTAGAGGATTTGACCGTAATTCATCAGTAGAAGATAAAAAGTGGCCTAAATCATCTAGTTTAGGTAGCACTTTAAGAAAAGCTTTAGATACTGGGAATGTACAAATAATTTCAAATCACCTAGTGGAGTCTTTTGAGATTAACAAGATAACAGAGCTGGCATCAAAACTAACGATCGTAAACTTAGAAAATGGATGCAAAGAAGAATTAAATTGTGATTTAATCCTTCTTTGCGCATCAACAATTTCAACACTCAGAATACTACTAAACTCAGAATATAAATCAAATTCCTCAGGTTTTAAAGATAATTCTGGAAAATTAGGTAAATACCTTATGGACCATATATCTATCTGTAGATTTTTTTCAGTCCCAAAAACAAAAAACTCAGAAAAACCATCATCTAATCTTCCCGATCTTTCTGGAGCAGGCAGCTTCTTTATTCCATTCGGTTCAAATTTACCAAAAATTGACGATATAAATTTCCATAGAGGTTATGGAATCTGGGGGGCAATTGATCGATTAGGGATTCCTAAATTTTTACAAAAAGACAGAAATACATCCATTGGCTTTCTTATCGCCCATGGCGAAGTCCTTCCTAGAGAGAAAAACTCAGTTTCTCTCTCACGAAAAACAGATGAATGGGGTATCCCAATACCCTACATTGAATTCGAATGGAGCGAAAATGAGTTAAACATGGCTAAACATATGGAAAACACAATACGTAAATCAATCACAGCTGCAAATGGAGAAATAAAAAATATTAATGAACTAATGAATATCCCATTAGGGAGTATATTTACAAAAAATTTGATCGCACTGTCAGATAGTCCTCCTCCTCCTGGATATTACATTCATGAAGTAGGGGGGGCACCAATGGGGATAGATGAAGAAAATAGCGTAGTTGATAAATTCAATAGATTATGGAGATGCAAAAATGTACTTGTACTAGATGGAGCATGCTGGCCCACATCATCTTGGCAAAGCCCTACACTTACAATGATGGCCTTGAGTAGAAGAGCCTGTTTAAATATTAAAAAGACTTAGAAGGTGTAAATAATTGATTTAAATAAATTTCTGAGACAGAATTATCTGTACATCCATTTTGAACGAGAAAAGTAGCTAATGCTGAATTTATAAGCTTATATTGATCCCAAGTTGGATTACTTAAAACGAAATCTTTCATAGTGTCATAAAGAGTTTCTGAAAGCTCTGTTTCTAAAGAGACTTTATTTGAAGAGCACTCGACAAGATTCTTATCAGTTAAGTTTGATTGGCTGATTTGATCCATAAATTTATGTTTTTTTTCATAACTATAATGATATTTTTTTCTAAAAAAATCAAAAAAAATCTGCATGTAAACTTTTCAATTTATCAAATGAGACTCATGTTATAAGTTTGTTTTTAAAAAACTTACTTTTTAAAAAAGTAAATTGAATAAATCTTAAAGAAAAGTCAACAATAATGTTGATGTCCTGTTTTTTTTGAAAAATACTGGCATTTCTATTCCGATGTGGATTTGGACGTGGAAAACAACCTGTAAATTGTGGAAAATCTGGTCAAAAATACTTTTAAGATTTTACATTAAGAATACTTATATATACTGAGTCTATTAAGACTAAGTCGAGAAAGAGACAGGTGATTAATTGATTTTCAACGGATTTTCTTAAGATTTAGTCTTTATTAGGCAAGCGAAGCGTGACAGGTCCTAAAGGATGTTTTGAATTTGGATAAATACTATGGTGATGGTGATGGTGATTATGTTCATGTTGATGAGCCTCAACATATTCATGTTCTAAGTAACGACCTCCTCCTGAGTTTGATTTTTCTTTGTTATGAGTTGGATTTTGTATTTCACAAGCACCATTACATTCAGGATCACATAAATCACAGCTGATCCCCAAGCCCTCTACATGGTCATGATGACTTTCTTGTACCATTCCAACTTCTTTTTCAAAACCAAATAAATTTGATCTATATTTACAAGTTGAGCAATTCATAAAATTCTTACCTTCGTTATTAAGAATCTCTTCAATCCTTTCTACAAAAGTATCGACCACATAAGACTGTGAAGAAAGATATTTTGCATGTATAAATGAAATATTTGGATTGTTAATCGCAACTAAATCAGTTTGCCTTTTTATTCTGGTAACAAGAACACCTGAGAAAAGAAAATAAGGGAAAATAATTATATTTTTATAACCAAGTCTCACAACATTTTTCAAGCCTGGTTCAACGAGAGGGAATGTTACTCCAGAAAAAACTGTTTCCCCCCACCCTAAACCAATACCCTCCACGATCATTCTCGTTATTTTTGAAACATTGGAATTCGCATCTGGATCGGAAGAGCCTCTACCAACAACAACTAATAATGATTCTTCAGGTTTTAAAGTATTATTTTGTTTAAATACATCTTTTACTCTTTCACAAGCTGCGCTAATCATTAAATTATTAATACCTAATTCTCTTCCATAAATTATTTCAATACCAGTTTTACTTGAATAATTCATAAGCAAGCTCGGTATGTCATTTTTCACATGGCCAGCAGCGAAAAGCATTGCGGGTATTGCAATTACTTTCTTGATAGAAAGATCTTTTAACTTGTCTAAAGCATCAACAAGTGATGGTTTAGCGAATTCCAAGAAGCCATATTCAACTAAAAAGTTTGGATATCTTTTTTGGATGAACTTAGTTAATTCTTGAAATTCAGTAATGGCTAGTTTATTTCTACTACCGTGTCCACAGATAAGAATCGCGACTTGATTATTTAACTTCGAATCTAAATTATCCAAAATCAAGTTATTACTTATACCATAATAGTAAAGAACAATATCATGTAGTGAAAAATAATAGTTTGCTTGAAGTTCCAAATATCAACTCAAAAGATGCAAAATTAAAGAAATTAATTTATGACGTTGATGAGTCCTTATTTAATAAGGGAAATTATTCTAAGGAAGAATTCGAGCATCTTTGCGTATGTAGTGGAGGTACAACCTCTAGCTGTGCAAAAAATGGTTTTACAACTCTTGATCTAAGAAAAAATTACAACAAAATTCACCTAGATAGAAAAACCAATTTAGTAACAATTGGAGGTGGAGTAATAATGGGTGATCTAGTAAATCATTTACAAAAACATAATCGAAGTTTTCCAATAGGACTTTCTAAAATTCCTGGGGCAGGCTATATACTTACTGGTGGAGTAAGCCCACTAAGTAGAGCCTACGGATTAGCCATTGATAATATTGAATCAATAAAAGGTTTCTTGGGTAACGGCACATTTATATCTTTAAAAAAAAATCAAATAAATCCAGAAGAACAATTGATTTGGGAAGCAATTAAAGGCGCAGCTCCTTTTTTCTCAATTATTACCGAAATAGAACTTAAAACTATCCAATCTAATCCAATTAAGGTTATAGAAGGATTTGTAAATCTAAATGAACTTTCAGAAATTATAAGACTATCTGAGGAATTTCCAGAAAATATTAGTCTTCAATGGATTTATGCCCAAAAAATTTATTTATATATTTTTGCTGAACTTAAAAATAATTTAGAGGATAAAAGAACAGAAGAATACTTAATGCTTCTAGACAAATTTCCTGCTCTAAAAAAACAATTTTATGAGAACTTTAACAAAATAAATTTCTTCCCAAAGGAATTAAATTTATATGAGCTTAATGCAAATAACCATTCTGAAGTAATTAGTCTTCTTGGAGAAGATTTAAAAAATCATATCCCAAGTTTCATAAAATGTTTGAATGAAATAATGAACAATAAACCTAATAATTCCTGTTATGTTGCTTCTCAACAACTAGGTTGCAAAACAACAAAGTTAAATCATGGCTCAAGCTTTTTTGTTCATAGAAAAAGTACTTGGAAACCATGGATATATGCATCATGGAAAAAGAATGATCTTAAAGAAAAAGAAGTTGCTTTGGACTGGATTTATAAATCATGGAACAACCTAAAAAGTTTTTATCCAAATATTCACTTAGCCCAATTACATAATCATTTGGATTCACATGAGGAAGAAATTACATTAGCCTTTGGAAATAGAATAAATGAATTAAAAACTTTAAAGAATATTTTTGACCCACAAGGTATTTTGCCTCCTTTATAAGGTAACTTCATAATTATAAAGAAAATTAAAATGTCAAATTTCTCAAGATATTTATCTAAAAATTGGTTAGATGATCCAAAGTCAAATATTCTCTCTGGTTTAGTTGTTGCTTTTGCAATGATTCCAGAAGCAATTGCTTTTTCAGGTATAGCTGGTGTAGATCCTAAAGTTGGCCTATTTGGTGCATTTTGCTTATCTATAACAATTGCTATTGTTGGAGGAAGAAGGGGCATGATCACTTCTGCCACAGGTTCAACAGCTCTTTTGATGACTGGACTTGTTGCCTATGGAGAATCACAAGCCCCTGGATTAGGAGTCCCATATCTTATTGCAGCTGGAATATTAACTGGAATTTTCCAAATTCTTTGGGGATATTTAAGACTTGCCTACCAAATGAGATTCGTGCCAACAGGAGTACTAAGTGGATTTGTAAATGCACTAGCACTTTTAATATTTCAAGCACAACTCCCTCAGTTAGGGATAGGTATTAAAGAATCAAAAGGATTAGTTGAACAAACTATAAGTCAATATCCAGTTAACTCTCAGATTCTAGTAGTTTGGATTCTTGTAATCCTAGGATTAGTAATTATCTATGGTCTTCCAAAAATCACAAAAGTAGTCCCATCTCAACTTATTGCAATAGTAGTAATTACTCTTATAAGCATACTCTTTAATCTAGATGTCCCAACTGTTAGCGATTTGGGTAAATTACCTGATGGATTACCAAGTATTTCTCTTCCTTTTGGATCAATAGAAAATGGGAAAGTCCCTTTTAGTCTTGAAACATTAGGAATAATTTTGCCGACTTCACTTGCGATATCTCTCGTGGGTTTAATGGAAACCTTTTTAACTCAAGACATTTTAGACGATGTAACTGATACAAGTTCTAATAAAAATAAAGAAGCAAGAGGACAGGGAATCGCAAATATTGTGGCATCCTTATTTGGCGGAATGGCAGGATGTGCCTTAGTTGGGCAATCTGTTATGAATACTGAGAATGGTGGTAAATCTAGATTATCAACCCTCTCCTCAGGTATATCTCTACTAATTATGATTATCCTCTTGAAGTCTTGGATTGGAGCAATACCAATGGCTGCCCTAGTAGCAATCATGATAACGATCGCAATAAGTACAGCAGATATAAATGGATTAAAAAATATTAGAAAGATACCCAAAAGTGATACTGCAGTCATGCTTATGACTTTTGCAGTTACTATGCTCACAAAACCTCATAATCTTGCACTTGGAGTTATTGCAGGAGTTGCATTAGCTGCAATTTTATTTAGCAGAAAAGTCGCGAAAGTTATAACTGTCTCAAGAGCGAAAGAAAATAATTTAACTACCTACAAAGTAAAAGGACAATTATTTTTTGTAAGCAAAATTTATTTTTTACAAGGATTTGATATTCATGAACATCCAGAAAATATTGTGATTGATATGTCTTCAGCTCATATTTGGGATCAGAGTGGCGTTGTTGCTCTTGAGCAAATTATTAGAAAATTCCAGAATGGTGGTTCTAAAGTTGAGATTGTAGGATTAAATAAAGAAAGTCTTAACTTATTTGAGAGACTAGGTGGTTTAGAAAGCGCTCATTAAAAAAAGTTAATTAAGACTAACTTGTTGATAACAAAACCAAAGCCATTGCTGAAAAAGCAAATTTCTATGAGATCTCCAAGCGGTTTTTGAACTATTCAGATCAAAATTTTCAGGAGGAGGAACATCTCCCTTTTCTTTGTCTCTTTCAATTTCACTAATAATTCTATGCACCGTATATTCAGGATGACCTAGATGCATGAGTTGTTTTTGATCTTTAGATTCAAATATTGTATATCCAACGTTTTCTCCATAAGCCAACAAATTCAATTTCCCTTCTTTTTGTGCCTTCTCCATCTCCAAATCTGGTAATCCTGCAAATCTACTTTGAGGACAAATAAATTCATCATCTTGGGTTCCCATCAAAGGATGTCCAGGAACTAAACTTTTTAAAGGGAATACCCCAAATAACTTCCTGTCAAAAACTTTCTTATCAACCCCTGCCAAATAAGCCAGCGCAAAGCCAGCCCAACATAATCCAAGAGTACTCGCACAAGAATTTCTGGCTTCATCTACAATTTTCACAAATTCATCCCAATACTTAACATCCTCAAAGGCTAGGTGCTCAATAGGTGCTCCAGTAATAATGATTCCATCTAACGGTTCTGGATTATTTGCTTCTTCCCAAGTTATATATAGATTATTTAGATGATTAAGATCCCATGTTTTATAAGAATGAGTTTTGAGCTTTATCCAAACTGGCTCAATTTGAAGAGGAGATAAACCAAGTGGATGTAGTAAGTTAAATTCATACTGCTTGCCAAGAGGCATGATATTCAAAATACCAATCCTAAGAGGACGTATATCCTGTCTTTTTGCCAATTCTGGTTCGATCCAAGATATATGATTTTTCTCGACATCACTAATCTTGTGATAGTTACTAGGAATTATTAAAGCCAATAAATCTCCTTTTCTAAGTGATTTGTGAAAGTGCTTGTTCGAAATCTGCTTTTATATCATCAATATGCTCAATTCCTACAGAAACTCTTACCATTGTGGGAGTAACACCTGCAGATAATTGTTCTTCTTCAGATAATTGCTGATGAGTAGTTGAAGCCGGATGAATTACTAATGTTTTTGAATCACCCACGTTTGCAAGGTGGCTCGCTAATTTTAAGGAATCAATAAATTTTACTGCATTTTCATAACCTCCATTAAGAGAGAACATAAGCATGCAACCCATTCCCCTTCCAGTAGTATATTTTTTGGCACTTGAGTAATATGGATCAGATTCTAAACCAGGGTAATTAACGCTACTAACATTAGAATTAGAATCTAACCATTTTGCCAATTCAAGGGCATTAGAAGTTTGTCTTTCTATTCTCAAACTTAGAGTTTCCAAACCCTGCAATAGCAAGAACGAATTAAAAGGACTTTGAGCTGATCCCCAGTCTCTCAGACATTCTAGTCTTGCTCTTAACGCAAAAGCTATATTTCTATTATCAGGTACTCCTAAAGATTTGCAGATATCACTGCCGAAACCAAAAGCGGCCCAATGAACGAGCCCATGATAAGCAGCGCTTGGCTCACTCATTAGTGGAAATTTACCATTTCCCCAATCAAAGGTTCCGGCATCAACAATAACCCCTCCAATACTTGTTCCATGTCCACCGATCCATTTTGTTGCACTTTCCACAACAACATCGGCTCCAAAATCAATTGGTCTTATTAAAGCACCACCCGCACCAAGGGTATTATCAACTATTAAAGGAATTCCATTCTCCTTCGCCAAAGCAGAGAGGCCCTCAAAATCTGGGATGTTGAATCGAGGATTTCCCATTGATTCGACATATATTGCTTTTGTTTTATCATCAATTTTATTTCTAAAACTATCGATGCTATCGCCATCCGCAAATTTAACTTCTATTCCTAATCTGGGGAATTGTACTTTAAATTGATTGTAGGTACCACCATATAGAAAAGAAGTAGAGACAAAATTATCACCTGCTGTCATGCAATTCACGATTGCCAAGAATTGAGCAGCTTGACCTGAGGATGTTGCAAGTGCTGCCATACCTCCCTCCAAAGCTGCCATCCTTTTTTCGAAGACATCAGTGGTGGGATTCATAAGTCGTGTGTAAATATTTCCAAATTCTTTTAATCCAAAAAGATTCGCACCATGCTCGGCATTATCAAAAACATAGGAACTAGTTTGATAAATAGGTACTGCTCTAGAATTTGTAGTTGGATCAGGCACTTGACCTGCATGTAACTGAAGAGTCTCGAACTTTTGGTTGCTCAAAATTTTTAAATAATCCTATTATCTATTTAACTTAAAAAAGTCCCAAAAAAAAACAAAAAAAAGATAAATATTTATAAATCCTTTTTTAATGAAGGGTAATTATCCTTCATATATAAACTCAAATCCTCTTTTATCGCAGATCTGAGTTTCTCAATATTTTCAGAATCTATTATAGGAAAAGATTTATTAGCTTCTGGATCTTTTTCAATAATTGATTTCCAATTCTTACCAACATTTTTTTCAGAGTTGTTTAGAACATCATCAAAATTGAAAACATGGTCGTTGTTTTTAGCTTCAAATTCGCTAAAAGCTTTATTTATGAGCTCTTTTCTATTTTCAAATAGATTTTTGGCTTTTATAGTATCTGGAAGACCCATAACTGGTTGTAATTCCTTAAGAAGTTTTATTTCCTCTTCAATTAAGAGTGTCCAAACACCATATTTATTTTTTGGAAGATTAGAATTACTAAAAATATTAATTTCATCGAGGTAAAATTTTAACCATAAGTAATACGATTTTTCTTCAATAGTTTTTTTAACTGATATCTTTTTACTTTGGATCTTTGGGAGTAACTTTTCTGCCTTCTTTAAAAACTGTCTGTCTTCTCTTTCTAAATTTATTAATCCCCATCTTTGACAGTAGTCCCATAAATCTTCGTATCTTGTTAAATCTTCTTGATTCCAACCAAGAGCTTTCAGTTCATGAGAACGATGTGATAATTCCTTTTTCAAAAAAACCTTTTAAAAACCATAATAATTCTAACCCCGTAATCAAGATTAGTAAATAAATGAAGGACTTAGCTTTTTAGTAAATTAAATAAAAGATTAATTATTAAAATAATTATTGATAATTTTCAATACATTGATATAACTTGGATAATTCTTAGGAATTTGATTACTATATTCATTTTTTTTTATATCATTTTCCTCTTTGTTAATAAACAATTTCTTGTAAATGTTTTCAATATCATTAAAAAGATAATCTCCTTTTAATTTTTCATTTAGTTCTAGAGATAATTCAGATTTCACAGATTCTTGACAAAAATTAGTGATCTCTTCTGAACTAATTAAAACCTTATAAATTTCTTTTTTTTCTTCTGAATTTGCATTAAAGCATAAATATATCAGATTTATCATCGAACAATTATTATTTTTGATTTTGAATTCTTTATAAATGTCTGGCCAAAATTTTAAAGATTTTAGACCTTCTAAACCCCCTTGACTGAGAGAGTATTTGTCACACCAATCTACGAATTCTGATACATCTTTTGGACATCTGTTGAGTTGCAAAAGCATATCTGATAAAACTTGTCCTGCTTGAAAATTCCGTGTTGGTTTTCCTTCAGTTGGTAAAGTCATGCTCCCTAAGACATCAGCCTTAACAGCATTTAATTGAGAAAAAGTATAATCTCCTTTTTCACAAAATTTATCATTAATTATTTCCTTTGCACTAATTACTTCTTCACCATAACCAAGTTCTTTTAATGAAAGATATTTGTTATCTAATCTATTTTCTTTTCTGACTTGTAATGATACTGATGCGGCCTGATCTAAACATTGAGTTAACAAAATCGTATTAACAGTAGGTAGCATTGCTGGCTTATCGGAATGAAAGTTATTAACAAAACCTGCAAATATGGATGAGATGTTTTTTATTGATTTTATATATTGACATTCAATATTATGAACTCCAGGAGAAACTTGAATTTTTGGGGACAATTGATTCAAAATTCGAGCTCCTATTAAGGCAGTTAAGGCATCAGGATGGCAGAAATTTGCAGTAAAACTATCATTAGGATTTCGTAAAGCACCGTGACGATGAAATCCTGTGAAAAAAGCTAAATTTGGATATTTATTACAGAGAATAAAAGGGTTTTTACTTTTATTATCAATGCAAAAAGAACCTACTAGACAGCCAAGGACCACATTTTCTCTTTTTAAAGTTTTTCTTAGTTCTAAAGCATGTTTAACATCATCTTGTATGTGATTACTATTTGAAGCAAGAATAACTATTTCGCATTCCAAGAGAAGATCTTTTAGATCAAAAGACTTTATTTTTCCCGCTGAAGAATAATTTCCCATTCTCTTAATCTTTTCAATGATCTCATTATCCATATCAGAAAGAACATCATTTGAGAAAGCACCTAACAAATCTCTATCTTCCCTAGGAGCTAAGAGAATATTATTTGAATTTCCATGCATAGCACAGTTATATGCTAATGATGCAGGATATAAACCAACACTGTAAAATCCAACTTTGCTATTCTCTATATCTTCAATCAATGAATAAAAATATTTTTTATCATTTATGTTTTCTATGAAATTATTCTTCATTTTTGGAAATTCTTGATAATTTTTTAATTTCTTACCCATACCAATATTTTTCTACATTAAAGCAATTTTTACCATAGCAAATTATTTATTTTAAATATTGAATTTTTTAATTTATAATTTCTAAGAAAGTTGAAATTAAAAAAAAAATAATTATAAATATGGAATATATTGCAAGTAATTTAAATGAACAAAAACAATTAATTTCTTCTAAAAATATCTTATTTATTCAAGACATTGACGGAGTTTGTATCCCTCTAGTTAAAGATCCAATGACTAGAGAGTTAGAATCAAAATATATCTATTCAGCAAAAGAATTTGCCGAGGAATTCTTTGTATTAACTTGTGGTGAACATGAAGGTCCAAGGGGAGTTAACAGAATAATAGAGAGAAGTTTAGGGAGCACTACTGAGCCTAAAAACAAAGAACTATATTTAAGAGGTTTAGCTGCCTGTGGAGTAGAGTATCAAGACAGCAATGGTGAAATAAGTTTTGAAGGAGTCTCAGAAAAAGAACTAAGTTTTTTATCTAAAGTACCTAGTTTAATAAGACCAAAATTTAATTATATAGTTAAGAATATTTTTCCTGAACTTAGCCAAGAGGATATCAATTTTCACGCAGTAAAATCAATATGTGAAACACGCTTCTCGCCAACGATTAACTTCAATAGTCTATTTGATTTAGTTCATGAAGATTCTGATAAAAGAAAGCTTATTCAAATTAGTTTTGAAAAAATGATGAATGAAATCATTTTAAAAGCTGAATCCGAAGGCCTCAAAAACTCATTTTTCCTTCATATTTCACCAAATTTAGGTAATAAAAATGGTAGAGAAACAATTAAACTTTCTTCTCAAGATGATATCGGATCAACAGACATACAATTACTTATTAAAGGAGCAGTTAAAGATTCTGGAGTTTTATTTCTTTTAAATAAATTTATTGCGTATAAAACTGGTAAAGCTCCTTTTGGAAGAAATTTTAATTTTAGAAACTCTCCAAATACTGTTACGGAAAAAATTGATTTATGCAAAAGAACTATTCAAAAAGAAGATATGCCTTTGATTGTAGGAGTTGGTGACACAGTCACATCAAAAAAAAATAATGATGAAAAAAGTTATTCAAGAGGAGGAAGTGACAGGTCTTTTCTAGAATTAATACAAATATTAGGTAATGAATTTGGGATTAAGAATAAAATAATTTTTGTAGATAGTAGTTCTGGTGAAGTTGAAAGACCCTCAACAAAAAAAACTGGATTATTTGGGATCAGTGATGTTCATGACAATTTAAAATTTGACATAGTTTTTAAAAATGGTCCCAAAGAGTACATAAGTTGGTTTATTGAACTTGCTAATGAGAGATCAAACTTTAAAAAAAATAGTTGACTTTTTTATTTTCGAATGACAATTTATAAATAATAGATTCATGAAAGAAAAATTCCCCTCAATATATAAAGAACCTATAGAAACATTGCAAATTAACATAGGTTATAAATGCAATCAGGCTTGTAAGCATTGTCATGTCAATTCGAGTCCCCTAAGGACTGAAAAGATGTCCAATGAAATGATATCTCTTATTCCAAAGATAATTGAAAAATACAAAATAAAGACTTTAGATATTACAGGTGGGGCGCCTGAACTTCACCCAAAATTTAAGAACCTAATAACCAGCTTGAACACAAAAGAGATTGATATTATTGATAGGTGCAATTTGACAATTTTTTTTGAAGAAGGTTATGAAGATCTTCCTAAATTTCTTGCAAAAAATAAAGTGATAATTACTGCTTCGCTACCGTGTTATGAAAAAAATAATGTTGATTTTCAAAGGGGTTTTGGCGTTTTTGAAAAAAGTATTAATGCCATAAAAATTCTTAATGATTTAGGCTATGGAAAGAAAGAAAATGGATTACAATTAAACCTTGTTTACAATCCTGTAAGCCCAATTCTTCCTCCTTCTCAGGAAATATTGGAGAAGGATTATAAAAAAATTCTATTCGAAAAATACAATATCGTTTTTAATAATTTATACACAATAACTAATATGCCAATAAATAGATATGAAGAATCTCTCAGAAGAGAAGGGAAACTAAATACATATTACAAATTACTAAAAGAAAATTTTAATGAAAAAAATTTAGAAAATCTAATGTGTAAAAAAACAATTAGCGTAAATTGGCTAGGAGAAATTTATGATTGTGACTTTAACCAACAGATAAATTTCAGAGAGAATAAAGGACCAAAGACACTTTTTGATCTGTTGGATGAATCATTTACTTTTGACTACGGGGTAGCTGTAAAAGAACATTGTTTTGCTTGCACTGCAGGTGCAGGGTCAAGTTGTGGAGGGACTTTAAGTTAAAACCTGCTAAATGCAGTTAGGACAAATTGCTCTTACATTTAAAGAGGATTCAACTAGTTTAAAACCATTAACTTTTGCTGCAACTTTGCCTGCTTCTAAAACCTCATCATTTTCGAATTCTTCTGTTCTTCCACACCTAATGCAAATCAAATGATGATGATCCGGTGTGTCGTTACTAAGCAATTCATATCTGTGTCCACCCTCACTGAGTTCTAATTCATGAAGCAAACCCATTTGTACTAAAAGTCTTAAAGTTCTATAAATTGTTGCTAGTGAAACTTTGGAGCTTGTTTTAACTAACTTTTCATGAACTTCTTCAGCACTAAGATGCTTACCAGACCCAATATTTTCAAATAAATTAAGAACCTTTAACCTCTGAGGAGTTAATCTCTTCCCATCTTTATGTAATCCATCACCAAGAGGAGATGTGATTACTTTGTATTGAGAGGATAATGACAAAATTAACCTTTGGCTATTCTCAATAATAACTCTAGATGAGAGTAAAACAACTTATTTATTTAAAATGTTTACTAAAGTTCTTCAGAATATTATGTTAAATGTATCTTTATATGTAAATGATGAATGATCAAGAAATCTCTTACGATAAATTATCATCGAAAGTAAACGCCTTGATAATTATTGATATTCAGGAAAAAATAATAAGACCAATTTTTAATAAGGATTCAATAATCAAAAACATAAAAAAGCTAATAAATGCTTACCAAATTTTAGAAGAAAACATATTTATATCTGAACAAAACCCACTCAAATTGGGAGTAACGATACCTGAATTATCACCAATAGCAGAATTTAGAAAATTTGAAAAAATGGAATTCAGCCTAGCTAAATTAGAAGATTTTTTGAAAGAACTTAAAGATAAGAAAATTACTAATTTGATAGTTTGTGGGATCGAAACGCATATTTGTATTCAACAAACAGTCTTAGATTGTTTACAAAAAGGATTTGAAGTTATTCTCATATCAGATGCCATGGGAAGTCGAAATAGGGTAGATCATGAAGTAGCATTACAAAGAATGACTCAGAGTGGGGCGATCTTAACAACAACTGAATCAATAATTTTTGAATTATGCAAAACTGCCGATAGAGAAGAATTTAAAGAAATTAGAAACATAATAATGAGTTAAAGAAAAAAGACTGGTTTGTTATTTAGAGATAATTTAATATCTTATTAGAGATAAATTTTAAGTGTTTATTTGAATATGAAATTAGTTACTGAAAACTTCCTTCTGGCAATTTCTATTTTTTTTATTGGAACTTTATTGTCGATAATAGTTTCAAAAGTTTCAAAAATATTTTTCAAAAAGATTTCCAAAAGAACAAAAACAAATTTCGATGATTTTATTTTTGAGGTAATCTCTGGAATTATAAAACCTATAGGTTTCCTCCTCTCATTTTATTTTTCAATTGACTATTTTTTTGCTGATGAAATAAATTTCATCTCTGTCTTGTTGAATATTTTGAAATTATTTATATTAATAATCATCATAAAAGCACTCAACAAAGTTTTAATAAGATCTTTAACAGAATCGACCTCGAAAATTAATGATTCCTCAATTAGTTCGATGGTATCTTCACTAACTCCATTGATAAAAGCATTAACATGGACTATTGGATCAATTTTTTTCTTACAAAATATAGGTGTTCAAATGACTGCTATTTGGGCTTTACTAAGTGCGGGAGGTATTGGTGCAGGATTAGCTTTGAAAGATCCAGTTCAGGAGTTCTTTGAATATATAACAATTTTGCTTGATAAACCTTTTCAAAAAGGTGAGTTTATAAAATCTGATGGAGTCCTTGGAATGGTTGAGAGAGTGGGAGTACGATCATCAAGGATAAGAAGTATTAATGGAGAAGTAATAGTAATGAGCAATAGCGCCCTAACAAATGGAATAATTTCAAATTACGCACAAATGGAAAAAAGAAGGTTAGTGCATAAATTGGGAGTTGTTTATGAAACCTCTCCAAAACTTATGAAATTGATTCCAATAATAATAAAAAAAATAGTTGAAGAGACAAAAGATGCGTCTTTTGATAGATGTCATTTCACAGATTTCGGCGACTTCAGTCTTAATTTCGAACTTGTTTATTACATCCCAACAAATAATTATCTCGCCGCAATGGAAGCTCAACAATCTATAAATTTAAGAATTATTGAGGAATTTGCGGTAAATAATATAGAGTTTGCATTCCCAACACAAACCTTAAATATTGAAAGTAACAAAGCCAAATGATCTACAAATCTCTTCACTTAAAATCCAGAGTTTTGAAGCCAACTCAGAATTATTTGCCTCATCACTAACATTACTTTCAAGTAATTTATGTTTTTTAAAAGATATAAGTTTATTACTTAAATGAACGTAACCAATATTATTTAAATTTGAATCAATAACAATTTCAGAAAGTATCCTACCAGCATTTTCTATACTTTCAGAAATGCCTAAAATATTTTTTGCAGCTT